>CALGOH010000234.1 GCA_937957985.1 uncultured Verrucomicrobiae bacterium | reverse complement strand
CATACGAGATGTGCGGACGTGACTGGAGTTCAGACGTGTGCTCTTCCGATCTGTGAGGGAGGTGATCTCGACCAGCGAGGAAACGGCGCCCGCCTGCACCATGATCGTGGTGTCGTCGAGGAGCGCCGGGTCGTTGTCCAGCGGGTTGCCCGCGGCATCGTCCAGCGAGGCGGTCACGGGTATCTGAAGTTGCAGGCTGCCCTCGTCCGTCGGCGTGACCTCGACGATGAAGAAACCCGGCAAAGTCTCGGTGACCGCGCCGAAGACAACGGCCGAAGCCCCGGCGTTGGAAAAATCGTCCGTCGTGATCGTCGCGGCATCCATGTCCTCGCTGAAGGTCACGGTGAAGATGACGGTGGTGCCGACCCCCACCGGGCCGCCGCCCCGGTCATCGACGATGCCGGTGAGCGTGGGCGGGGTGCTGTCGGGGTTCACCGCGAGCGTGACGTCGTCGAGGAGCGCCGGATCGTTGTCGAGAGGGTTGCCGGCCACGTCGGTGATCGTGGCGATCGTCGGAATCCGAAGCTGCAGGGTGCCGACGGTTGCCGGCGTGACCTCGACGGTGAAGACGCCCGGGGCGGTCTCGGCGATCATACCGAAGCTGATGCCGGAGGTTCCCGCGTTGTCGAAATCAGCCGCGCTGACCGTCGCGGCGTTCATGTCCTCGCTGAAGGTCACGGTGTACGTCACCGGCGTGTTCACATCGACCGGTCCGCCGCCCCGGTCATCCGCGATGTCGGTGAGCGTCGGCGGGACCGCCTCCGGCGTCGTTTTCGTGATCTCGACCTGCGCCAGCCCGACGCGCTGGCTGGTCGTCCCCACGCCGTTCTCGGCGGTCAGGATCTCGATGCCGATATAACGCGCCGAAATCCCGCCGAGGGAAAGGATGTCATCGGGAACGTAAGGAGTGGAGGGGCCTGCGAGAGTCCTCGTCGAACCAAGCCGGGTCCAGTCTCCGCCGCTGAAATCATAATCCCCGGTCTTGGTCTTGGAATTCGGCATCGCCGGCAGCGCGTCGATCCCGACCCCGCTGGAATAGTAGATGTTGTAGTTCCGCGTGTCCTCGCCCGACCCGTTGTAGCGGTTGCTCCAGACGAACATTTCATCGAGGCCGCCGATGACGGCACCGAGATCGATGACGACCCAGCCGATCTTGCCGTTGGCCGAGCTCGCGGGGTCGAGCCGGGAATTCGCGAGCCACTCGGACTGCCAACCGACACCGCTGGCATGGGTCCACTGGGAAGGGTCTGCGGGATCCGCCGAGGTGTCGATCCCCGGAGCGTGGTCGCCGGTCGCCCAGCCCACGTTCGTGGCATTCACCATGTCGGTCAGGTGGCCGAGCGTGGACGGCCAGTTGCCACCGTCGTGACCGGTGATGCCTGTGACCGGGACGACGACGGCGTGAACCGTGAGCGCGGAAGCCGCGAAAAGAATGGCGACGGCGGACTGCAGGGGATGTGTGGGTTTCATGGGTTGAATGAAAACAGATACCGCCGGTTCGCCGAGCCGGCCATGGGTCGGACTGCCACCCGGCCGGCGGCGTGCCCGCACGAAGGTCCTTTCCCCGGCAGGGAAGATCGGTTGCACCGCATTCCCGGAAAAGCGCCCCGGATCAGCGGCGGCGGCGGAGAAGGCCCAGGAAGCCCAGGCCACCGAGCAGGGCGACGACGGGCTCGGGTACCGCGGTGACGGCGACCTCCTGGAAGCCGACCCGGGTGGCGTCGCCGCCGTTGTCGATGATCTCGATCCCGATGTAGCGCGCCGATGCGCCGTTCAAATCGAATACCTGGAGTCCGGACTGGGTGCCGGACTGTCCGGTATAGATCGAGGTCCATCCTCCGCTCGAGAAGTCGTAGTCAGCGGACGTTCCATTGGTCCGACCGTGGGCCACCGCGACGTTCGGAGACGAAGAAAGGTAGATATTGAAGTCGGTGGCGACCCGGCCGGAGTTCTCGCGGATGTGCCAAAGATAGAACTCGTCGAGGTTGGCGGTGACGCTGCCCAGGTCCAGGACCGTCCACCCGATCTTGCCATTCGTCGCAACATCGTCGCCGGCCTCCCCGTCGAGAATATCCTGGGACTGCCACTCACCTCCGTACGTCGGATTGAGTTGCTGGGGGTTGCTCGTCGAGGAAAGCGTCCAGGTCGAAGGGTGGCCTTCGCCGGTCGGCCAAGTCGGACTGCCATCCACACCGTAGCCGTTCATGCCCGAACCGTTGATCATGTCGGTGATCGTGCCGGTGTAGTTGGACGACTCGTTGTGACCGAAGACCTCGACCACCGGCACCACCGTGGCGGCGTGGGCGCTGGCAACGAAAAGGACCGCGGCGGCGGCGAGAAGCGGGGCTTTCATGGCGATGGGATGACCGAGCCGTGGCGGCCTGACGACCCGCCACGAGGAGGGTCCCCGTTTTCAGCGAGATCCCCGGGGCGCTCAAATCTTTTGTCAGCCGCATCTGTTACTGTAATGGTGTCAACGACTCGCCATGCAGCCTTTTCGCGCACTTTCCACTGTGGAACAGCTTGCCCGCCATCTGCGGAGCGAGATCCTGCGGGGCGGATTGGGCGAGACGCTGCCGGGGATCGCACAACTGGTCCGCGAACTCGGAGTCGGGACGGAGACGGCGATCGCGGCGGTGGCGATGCTCGAGCGGGAGGGACTGGTGGCCAGCCAGGGTGCCCGCCGGCCGCGCAGCATCCGGCGCACGGCGAAGGTCTCCACAGCCCCGGGACTCAACATCGAGATCCTGCTCTACGAGGACAGCGACGCCCGGGACGAGATCATGATCGACCTGCGACACCAACTGCACGAGACGGGACACAGCCCGAATTTCTCCCGTCGAACCCTGCTCGAACTCGGAATGGACCCGAAACGGGTGGCGGGGTTCGTCCACCGGACCCCGGCCGACGCCTGGGTGGTGCGGGCGGGGTCGCGACCAATCCTGGAATGGTTCGCGGCGCGGGCGACGCCCGCCTTCGCGATGTTCGGGCGCCAGGCCGAGGTGGATCTCGCCAGCGTCGCGACCGTGAAATCGCCGGCTTTGGCCGAAGCTCTGGACAAGCTGGTGGCCCTCGGTCACCGCCGCATCGTCATGATGGTCCGGGAGGAGCGCCGGAAACCCCATCCCGGACTTCCGGAGCGACGTTTTCTCCAAAAACTCCAGGCGCTCGGCGTCGCGGTCGGCCCCTACCACCTTCCGGACTGGGAAAACCATCCGGAGGGTTTTCACTCGCGGCTCGAATCGCTCTTCGAGCGCACCCCGCCGACCGTGCTGATCTTCGATGAACCGGCGTTGTTTTTCGCCACCGAGCACTTCCTCAGCCGGCGGCGCCTCGCGGTGCCGGAGGATGTTTCGCTGCTGGTCCTCGAAGACCACCCGGCCTTCGCGTGGTTCCGGCCCCCGGTTTCGCATTTGCGCACCGATTCGCGCCAGTGGGTCCGGCGCGTGGTCCAGTGGGCGAACAACGTGGCACGCGGCAGGGACGACCGCCGCGAGACGCTGACCCACGCCAGGTTCATCGCGGGCGGCACGATCGGTCCGGCGCCGAATGATTGAGGACCGCCGCCCTCACTGCCCGCGCCACACCTTGCGCACGAATTTCTCCATCTCCGGCAGGTGGGCGTCGAATTCCTCGACCAGTTTCAACTGCGTGCGGCAGCGTTCGAGGTTGTGGTCGGGGCGCTTGGTCTTGAAGTAGACGTCGCCCTCCAGGTGGTCGGTGAGGAAGCGCATGGCGACCTCGAGCGTGATCAGCTTTCCCGAGAAGGCCAGCAGGCCGACCTCGGCCTCGTTGAGGAATTCCTTCGCGCTATCCAGATAACCTTCCACCAGTGCCTCGAACATCGGCATCCGCAGGGCCACCTTCGAGAGATCGCGCTCGTCCTCCGCCGCCGGACTGACCGCGGTGCGGACCAGGTCGCCGAAATCGTAGAGCACCGAACCGGGCATGACGGTGTCGAGGTCGATCACGCAGACCGCCTCGTCGGTCTCCTCGTCGATCATCACGTTGTTGATCTTGGTGTCGTTGTGGGTGATGCGCTGCGGGATCTCGCCGGAGGCGAGGCCATGCAGCACCCGGTCCACCTCGCCTTCCTGGCGACGCACGAACTCCAGCTCCGCGGCCACCGAGCCGGCGCGCCCGCAGGGATCGGACTCGGCGACCTGCATCAGCCGCCGGTAGCGCTTCCGCGTGTGGTGGAAGTCGGGGATCGTCTCCTCGAGCTCGTCCGCCGGCAGGTCGCTCACCAGGTCCTGGAACGAGCCGAAGGCCCGTGCCGCCTGGTAGGCCTGGCGGGTGTTCTCGACGATGTCGTAGGTGTGGCAGCCCTCGATGCAGTTGTAGCAGCGCCAGATGCCGCCTCCCGGCCCGCTGACCCAGAACCGGCCGCCGCGGCCGGGGTAGAGGTTGAGCGTCTGCCCGCCGAGGTCCTTCTTCACCCGCAGCACCTTCCAGTTGATGTGGCGGGTCACGCACTCGACGTTGCGCATCACCGCCAGCGGATCCTTGAAGACCTTCTCGTTGATCCGCTGGAGGATGTAGCGGTGGAGCGAGCCGTCGCCCGCCTCGAAGGTCGCCCGGTAGGTCGCGTTGATGTGGCCGCTCTGGATTTCCTCGCCGGTGACGAACTCCCCTTCGATGGCGAACTGATTCGAGATCTGCCGGATCGATTCGAGAACGTGGGGATCGACCTGGCTGACCGGGGACGTGGAAGGAACCATGGATTTATGCGGGAAAGCAAGGGAGCTATCAGACCCGTCCGGCCCGGACAAATCCCAAAATGCTCCGTGCGTCGCAGGGCGATCAAGCTGGGGATGGAATGATGCGGGGCGCCGGGAATTGGGGAGCATGATGGACTTGATGGACAGGATGAATGGGAGCCCGCTCCCGGTCTCCGGCCTCTCGCAGGAGGAGCCGCGCGCCGTCGAAGCGACAGATTTCAGATCTCATCATGTCCATCCTTTGAATCCTCTCCATCAAGCAACCCATTCCTCCCTGGCTTGATCACCCTTTCACGCCGCCTGCCGGAGATTCGGCCTTGATTCATCGATCCGGCTCCCCGAGACCCGCCCTCATGCGTCCGGCCCGCCCTTTCAGCTATCCCGGCATCGACGGGGACGTCGCCCGGCTCGGACGGCTGCTGGATCTGGGCCTGAAGGCCGCCGACTGGGCGCCGCCCAGCCCGGCCGCGGTGCTCAATCTCGCCTGCGGCCGGGCGGACGAGACCGGCGTGCTGGTCGAGGCGCTCGCCCCGGCCGGCGCGCCGCTGTTCCTCGTGGGCATCGACCTCCGGGCACCGGAAATCGACGAGGCCCGCAACCGCTGGCTCCCGGCCCGCCAACCGGGCCAGGAACTCGATTTCCGCAGCGGAGACGCCTCGCGGATCGACCGGATGCGCCAGCTCCCGCGCTTCGACTTCACCTTCATCCGCCACCAGAACTTCTGGAACGACCCGGAGGTCTGGACGCGCCTCTACCGCCACGCGCTCGGCGCGCTGAAACCCGGTGGACGGCTGGCGATCACCTCGTATTTCGACCGCGAGCACGACCTCGCCAGCGCCTGCCTCCGCCAGCTCGGTGCCCGTCCGGTCGCCGACCTCGTCCATCCCGCCTCCCGCCCCCTCCCGGACGCCCCGGGAAAGTCGGTCGACCGCCGTCTGGCGCTGTTTCGCTACTCGGCGTAGAGCCGGTCGATCATCGCCGTGCTCTTGCGGCCGGGCAGCACGCTCAGCTCCATCTGGTTCATCGTGTAGGCGAAGCTGATCCCGTTTTCCGGATCGCCGAAGCCGTGGCTGCCCCCCGCACCCGGATGCCCGAAGGCGCCCACCTCCGGACCGTAGAGGTGCCGGATCTTGCCGCCATCCGCGTCGAGCGGATCCATCTGGCAGCCGGCGGAAAAGGCGGTCGGCTGCATCAGCACACGGTCGTCGCCCTCGATGCGCCGCGTGCCCAGCGCCTCGAGCACCCGCCCGCTGAAGGGCCCGGGCATCGCGCCGATCGCCACCTGGTAGAATTTCGCCAGCGCGCTGGCGGTGCCGACGCCGCCCTTGGCGGGAAAGCCGGCCTGCCACGCCTTCGGATCATTCATCTCGCGCACCGAACGGAATCCGGTCGGCGAGCGGAAGGACCGGAAGGTGAGGCTGCCCTCGCGCGCGAACTCCTTGTAGAACAGCGCGTCGCTCTCCCCCACCTTGGCACGCCCCGGGTGCAGCTCGGCCACCCGCGCGAACTCGCTTTCCGGCAGGCCAATCCAGAATTCCAGCCCCAGCGGCCCGGCCACCCGCTCGTTCCAGAAGGCGCCGAGAGACATCCCCGTGAGCCGCCGCACCGGCTCATCGACCAGCGGGCCGAAGGTCCGCGGATGATAGCCGTGTCCCTCGCCCGGACGCCATGCCGGCGCCTGCGCCTCGATCGCGGCCACGATCTCCGCGTGATCCCACGCATCGGCCGGCCGATCGAGCGCCGCCAGGCCGCACTGATGCGAAAGCAGATCGCCGAAGGTCGCTCCGGCCACCGGAAACTCCGGCCACACCTCGCGCACCGGGGTTTCCACTCCGAGCCCGCGCTCGTCCAGCGCCAGCAGCAGGGTGGCCGATGCCGGTCCCTTGGTCGCCGAATATACCGGCACCAAGGTGTCCGCCGTCCATTTCCTCCGGTGGTCGCGCTCGCACCAACCGCGCCCCTCGTTCAGCACCTCGGTCCCCCGCCACCACACGCTGACCGAGGCACCCAGCTCGCCGTCGTCGTGAAAATTTTCGTGAAACTGTTCGAGCACCCCCCCGAGGGCCGCCGGCGAAACTCCCATGCGCGGACCCTCGCCGCCCCCATCCCGCTTGCCAACCGCCAAACTCCCCGGGCTCAGATTTCCCCGAGGGTCGCCAGGTCGGCGTCCTGGCTGGCGCGCCCGCGCAGCGACTCATCCATCGAGAGCGCGCGCCGCAGGTGGGACCTCGCCCGCTTCGGCTCGCCGAGCACGGCATGGTAGCAGGCGATGTTGTAGTGAAAGAGGGGGTCGTCGATCAGGCTCGAGGGACCCGTCATCAGCCAGTTGCGGGCGGCTTCGGTGTCCCCCGTCTCGTGCAGGCAGTACGCCGCATGGATGAAAAACCGGGGCTCCTTCGGCTCCCGCAAACACAGCAGCCGCCCCGTGTCCGCGCCGGCGTTCCAGCGCTCGGCCTTCATTTGGGCAACCAGTTTCAGCTCCAGCGCCTGCTTGCGCATCCGGTCGCGGGCGTCGAGCCCCTCCAACTCCCTCAACGCGTCCTCGGGGAGCCCCAGCTCCAGCCATCCGAGCGCGGTTTGAAGCACTGAAACCAGTCCCATCGGCGGAACGCTAGCACCCCGCGTGCCGCGGGGGCAATCCTTCGCTTAGCGGATCGGCACCCGGGCCTCCGCCAGGCGCGCCGGACGATCGGAACGCTTCCCGACCTCCTCGCCGACCCGACGCAGCATCGCAATCAGGTAGGCATTGAGAAAATATTCCTTCAGCAGCACCTCGCGGGCCTCGCCGTTCTTGGATTTCCTTACCACTTTCATCATTCGTCGGAGTTTCGAATCGGGAAAAAATTCCCGTTATCTGCACCCTACGACGCTCAGGGCAGCCGCAAGCGATTTCGAGTCCGGCGAATCGAAACTTGGAACTTGCCCCGCGCCGATTACATCAGTCCACCGTGCCGCAGATCCCACGAGAAACCGTCGAACAGGTGCTGGCCGCCACCGACATCGTGGACCTGATCGGTCAGTACTTGCCGGTCAAGCGTGCCGGTACCCGCTTCCAGGCGCTCTGCCCGTTCCACAACGAAAAGACGCCATCGTTCTCGATCGACCCGGTCCGACAGTTCTTCCACTGCTTCGGCTGCAAGAAAAGCGGCGACGCGATCAGCTTCGTCCGCGAGTACGAGGGCCTGCCCTTCGCCGACGCGGTCCGCAAGCTCGGCGAGCGCGCCGGCATCGCCATCGTCGAGCAGGAACTCGACCCCCGCGAGGAGGCCGAGCGACGCCGTCGCGGCCAGCTCCTCGAGCTCCACCGGAAGCTGACGAAGTATTACCACGATCTGCTGCTGGCCGCCCTGTAGTCGGACAACTACCGAGACTACCTCAAGAACCGCGGTTTCACCCGCGAGACCGCGGAAAAATGGCAGATCGGCTGGGCCCCACCGAGGGAAATGTTCGTCCAGTGGGCGAAGCAGGAGGGCCTGCGCGGACGCGACCTCGCCGAGGCAGGCATCATCAAGACCGGACCGCGCGGCTCCTACTTCTACTTCCGCAACCGCCTGATGTTCCCCATCGCCAACGACTATGGGGACGTGATCGGTTTCTCCGGGCGCCAGCTCGAGGACAACCCGAAGGAGGGCAAATACGTCAACACACCCGAGACGCCGCTGTTCAAGAAGTCGAACGTCCTCTTCGGCCTCGACAAGGCGCGCAAGGGCATCATGGACGAAAAGGCGGTGCTCATCTGCGAGGGGCAGATCGACGCCATCGCCTGCCAGGAACGGGGCATCGCCAACGCCATCGCTCCGCTCGGCACCGCCTTCCCCGCCCAGCACGCGCGCACCCTGCGGCGCTACACCAAGACCGCCATCCTCTGCTACGACTCGGACACCGCCGGCAACAAGGCGGTCGAAAGCGCCTTCCTCACGCTCGCCGCCGACGGCATCGCGGTGAAGGTCGTCTCGATGCCCCCGGGCGAGGATCCCGATTCCTTCATCAAGGCGAACGGCGTCGAGGCCTTCCGCGAACTGCTCAGCCAGGCGGGCAGCTTCTTCGACTTCCGGGTGCGTCTCTCCGGCGACCTCACCGACCCGTTCCGGCGTTCGACCTTCATCGACGAGTCCGCGGCCCAGCTCGCCGTGATCCAGGACGACGTTTCCCGGGAAACCCTCATCCAGCACCTCGCCACCCGCCTGCGCATCGGGGCGCCCGATCTGCAGGCCGCCGTCACCCGCGCCCGCCGGGCCGCGAAAAACCCGAGGCGCCGACGCTTCGAGCAGAGTGAGGAAAAGACCGCCGCCGTCGTCGAGCCCTCGCCGCTCGACGGCCGCATCGGCGCGCTGTGCTCGCTCGCGCTCCACTCGGCCGAGGCGCGCGACTGGCTCGGCGAGCAGTTCGAAACCATCCATGAACTCCAGGAGCAGCTCGACGGGGTGGGCATCCTTCAGGCCGTCCTTTCCCACCGCCCCGACCCGACATCCCCCGCCTCGGTGAACGGATTTCTCTCCGACCTGCCCGAGTCCGACCGCCTCGCGCTGGTCTCCGACCCGTCCTTCAGCGACCCGCCGCCCGACGATCCCGTGGCCGGCGCCACCCAGACCCTCGCCGACGCCTCGGCGCTCGCGCTGGAGAAGGAGGACGCCCGGATCAAGGCCGCGCTCAACGACCCGAAACTCGGTGCCGAGGAAGTGGCCAGGCTCTTCGAGCGCGCCAAGGAGATCGCCGAGCTGCTCGCCGGCCTGCCCGCCCGTGCGCTCACCAACGACCGCTTCGCTCCGCGCAGCCGCCGTCGCGAGACGCGAAAACCTTGGAAAAAAGAGGGTTTTCGCGACGAAAGAAAACCTTGACCGGGGCACTACGTCCGGAAATGTTCCGCCCGCGTTTCCGCCCACGGCAGATCCGCCCGCTAATGGGTGAGGTCTATCCCGGCGTCTCCATCGTCCCGCAATGTCATCCAAGAAAGCCACCAAAACCGCCAAGAAGGCGGCTCGCAAGACGGCCACTCCCAAGACCGCCAAGAAAGCGGTGAAGAAGAAAGCCCCCGCGAAGAAGGCCGCGCCCAAGAAGAAGGCCCCCGCCAAAAAACCGGCGGCGCCGAAGAAGGCGGCTCCGAAAAAGGCACCTGCCAAGAAGAAGGCCGCTCCGAAGAAGGCGGCGGAGAAGAAGCCGGTGCCGGCGAAAAAGCCTGCGTCTCCGAAGAAAACTCCTTCCAGCAAAGCCTCCGCCGAGAAGCCGGAGGACGCCAAGCCCGCGGCGGAGGTAAAGCCGGCGGCAAAGGCAGCCGAGAGCGAGGATCCCAATGCCGAAGGCGGCAAGCGCCGGATCGACACCCCGGAGATCCAGGAGAAGATCCGCGAACTCATCAAGCTCGCCAAGGAGCAGGAATACCTCACCTACGACGACATCAACGAGGTCCTGCCGAACGACCTCGTCGAACCCTCCGACGTCGAGGCGATCATGCAGCAGCTCCGCGACATGGAGTTCGACATCATCGACGCCTCCGAGGTCGACCGCTTCAAGGACAAGAAGCGCGAGTCCGGTGACGACGACGCGGCCGAGACCAAGGACCAGAAGCTCGACATCCTCGACGACCCGGTCCGCATGTATCTCAAGCAGATGGGCCAGGTGCCGCTGCTTACCCGCGAGCAGGAGGTCGAGATCTCCAAGCGCATCGAGGACGCCGAGATCGAGGTCGCCAAGCAGCTTCACCTCTTCGGCTTCGTCGCCGACAGCTATCTCGAACTCGCCGACAAGCTCACCCGCGGCAAGGAGCGCTTCGACCGCGTGATCCTCGACAAGAAGATCGAGTCGCGCGAGCGCTACATGAAGAGCCTTTCGAAGCTCTGCGACCAGCTCCGGCAGCTCCACGAGGAGAACGACACCATCTTCCGCCAGCTCTCCGCCAAGGCGCCGCGCGGCAAGAAGAAGCTGCAGGACAAGTTCGAGAAGAACCTCCAGACGCTCCACCGCGTCTACTCGCGATTCTACTTCAAGCAGAAGGTCACCGAGGACTTCTGCGAACAGGTCGAGGAATTCCAGGCGAAGTTCTGGAAGTACGGACGGAAGTTGAAATCAACGCCGAAGAACAAGGAGTACCAGACCAAGGTCCGCGAACTCCAGCAACGCTCGTGGCACACCGCCGAGGACTTCGACGAGACCAACAAGCAGCTCCGCCACTGGTTGCGCGAGGCGCTCAAGGCCAAGACGGAGATGGTCGAGGCCAACCTGCGGCTCGTGATCTCGATCGCGAAGAAATACACCAACCGCGGCCTCTCCTTCCTCGACCTCATCCAGGAGGGCAACATGGGCCTGATGAAGGCGGTCGAGAAATTCGAGTACCGCCGCGGCTACAAGTTCTCGACCTACGCGACGTGGTGGATCCGCCAGGCGATCACCCGCTCGATCGCCGACCAGGCGCGGACGATCCGCATCCCGGTCCACATGATCGAGACGATCAACAAGCTGATGCGCGTCCAGAAGCAGCTCGTCCAGGAATACGGCCGCGAGCCTTCCCCGGAGGAGATCGCGGAGGAGATCCACCTTCCCGTCGAGCGCGTGCGCGCGGTCCTCAAGATGGCCCAGCAGCCGATCTCGCTGCAGGCCCCGGTCGGCGACTCCGACGACACGTCGTTCGGCGACTTCATCGAGGACAAGGCCGCCGAGAACCCGATGGAGGAGGCCGGCTTCGCGATGCTCAAGGAGAAGATCGGCGACGTGCTGTGCACGCTCACCGAGCGCGAGCGCGAGGTGCTCGAGCAGCGCTTCGGCCTCAAGGACGGCTACAGCCGCACCCTTGAGGAGGTCGGTCGCCAGTTCCAGGTCACCCGCGAGCGGATCCGCCAGATCGAGGCCAAGGCATTGCGCAAGATGCGCCACCCCACCCGCATCCGGAAGCTCGAGGGCTTCATCGAGCTGCCGGGGATGTGATCCGGAGGTGGGGCGCCCCCGCCCCACGACCTGAGAGCCGGTTCGCACCTCTCCTCGTCCTTCGCGGGGCGGGGGCGCCCCGCCTCCTATTTCCCTTGCCCATCCGCCCTCACGCCGGATGCTCCGCCCCATGCGCTGGCTTGAACGAATCGAGAACCGGCTCCACTGGATCGCCTTCCCCGGGATTTTCAAGTGGATCACGCTGCTCGGTGCCATCGTCTTCGCCTCACAGCTCGCCGATCCGGGAATCGCCTCCGCCGTCGCCTTCGACCGGGCGGCCATCCTCGACGGCGAATGGTGGCGGATCGCGACGTTCATTTTCGATCCCGGCATCGGGTTCAGTCCGTTCGGCGCGTTGTTCTTCTTCTTCGCGGTGATGATCGCGTTCCTGATCGACAACTCGCTCGAAGCGGTCTGGAGCACCACGCGGATCACGCTCTACGTCCTGGTGTGCTGGGTCTCGTTGGGGGTGGCGCTGTGGTTCCTGCCCGTGCCCGAGGGCGGGGCCGGCCGCTACCTCTTCACCTCGATGTTCTTCGCCTTCGCCACCCATTTTCCCCGGCATGAGTTCCTGATGTTCTTCATTCTGCCGCTCCAGGTGAGGTTCCTCGCCTGGGTGGCCCTGGGTTTGCTGGTGTTCTCGGGCCTGACCTTTCCCCCGGCCTTCCTGCTGCTGCTCGCGGTCACCTTCCCCTATGCCCTCTGGGTTTTGCCCGCCTACCTCGGCAACCGAAAGACGCTGATCGAGGCCGGCGTCCGGCGGCGCAAGTTCGAACGGCAGGCCGCGCCCGAGGACGATGCCTTCCACCGCTGCGACCAATGCGGGCGCACGGAACTCACCGACCCCGAACTCGACTTCCGCACCATGACGGACGGAACCGAGTATTGCATCGACCATCTTCCGGAAGATCCTGCCTCATCATGAGTTCGTTCAATCCTGAAGACGTTCGCGACGAGTTCCCGATCCTCGCCACCGAGGTCAACGGGCGGCCGCTCGTCTATCTCGACAACGCCGCCACCTCCCAGAAGCCGCGCCGCGTGCTCGACGCCTCCCGCCGCTACTACGAGGAGCTGAATTCGAACATCCACCGCGGCACCCACCACCTCGCCCGCGCCGCGACCGGGGCCCACGAAGACGCCCGCGAAGTCGTCGCCCGGCACCTCAACGCCTCGGCCACCGAGGAGGTCATCTTCACGTCGGGCACCACCGACGGCATCAACCTCGTCGCCAGCATCCTGACCGGCGGAATCCAGGCAGGAGACGAGATCCTGATCTCCACCCTCGAGCACCACTCGAACATCGTGCCTTGGCAGATGCTCTGCGAGCGCAGCGGCGCAAGGCTCGTGGTCATCCCCTGCGACGACCATGGCGTGCTCGACCTCGACGCCTTTCACCAGCTTCTCAACGAAAGGACCCGCATCCTCGCGCTGACATGGATCTCCAACGCCTTCGGCACCGTCAACCCGGTCGCCGAAATGACCGCCGCCGCGAAGGCGGCCGGGGCCATGGTTCTGATCGATGCCGCCCAGGCCGTGCCCCACATGCCGGTCGACGTACAGGCGCTCGGCGCCGACTTCCTCGTCTTCTCGGGGCACAAGATCTACGCGCCCACCGGGATCGGCGCGCTCTGGGGGAGAAAGGAACTGCTGGAAGCATTACCCCCGTGGCGCGGCGGCGGCGAGATGATCAAGGAAGTCCGCTTCGAGGGCCCCACCTACAACGACCTGCCGTTCAAGTATGAAGCCGGCACCCCGAACATCGAGGGAGCCATCGCGCTCGCCGAGGCGCTCCGTTTCGCCGGGGAGATCGGCATGGAAGCCATCCACGATCACGAATGCTCCCTGCTGAAGCAGGCGGCGGCGGCCCTTTCGTCGATCGAAGGAGTCCGCCTCTACGGCCCGGGTGATCGGGCCGGTGCGATCTCCTTCGCCATCGACGGCGTTCATCACTACGACCTCGGCACCCTGATCGACCAGATGGGCGTCGCCGTCCGCACCGGTCACCACTGCTGCCAGCCGCTGATGGCCCGCTTCGGCATCACCGGCACCACCCGCGCCTCCTTCGCCTGCTACAATACGACCGAGGAGGTCGACGCCCTGGCAAGCTGCGTCGAGAAGGCGGCGATGATGCTTCGGTAGCCCAAGCCTCCGGCGAATATTTCTCCGGCCGCTTCGTTTAAACAGGGCATGCGATCCCTGCTTCTCGTTCTTCTCCTTGCGACTTCCGCATCCGCCTGGATCGACGCCGGACCACTCCCGACGATTCCGCACACGTCGCGGGTTCTCACGGTCGAGGATGTTGAAACCTATTGGTTCAACGTCCTGCGCCGGACCGAGATTCCACGGCGACCCAGCGCGCTCCACCCCGAGAAACAGAAGCAATGGGACGCGAAGATCGCCGGATTCAAGCAGCACCTCCGGCAGATTCTCAACGGTCACTTCCGCGTCGAGGCCGAGGTCGCGATGCTCCGGCACAACATCGTCGCCTGGGAACGCAAGGGAGATCCCCGGGAGGCCGATCGATGCCGTGACCGGCTGCGAGCCGTTCTGGAACACCAGGCGCTGATGAAGGCACTGGCCACCAAGGAGGAAGCCGCCCGCCGGACCGCCGACGCCGCCGAGCGTCAGGCCCGGGCCCTCGAGCGAATGGCCGCCTCGGACGACCGGGATCATACCACGGTCGTCGTTCATCCCGCTCCGACCCACTGTCCCCAACCGGCGGCCCCGACCCGGCCGGACCCGCGACCCGAACCCTGGCCCGCCGTGCCCACCCGTCCAACCCCCGAGCCACCCGGGCGCCCCTTCTGCCCGGTCGGATCCCCGGATTTTCCCGCACGGTAGCGTTCCGCCCAGTTTTCACGTGCATTCCGGCAGCTCCGGCCTTCCCATTCCGGCGACGTGAGCATCGCCGAAAAACAACAGCAGGTCCTCGACGAACTCGATCTGTTCCAGGACTGGCAGGAACGCTACGAATACGTGATCGGACTCGGCAAGAAGCTCACGCCGATGCCCGACGCGGTGAAGACCGAGGACAAGCTGATCAAGGGCTGTCAATCGCAGGTCTGGCTCGATGCCAGCGCCGAGGATGGGAAGGTCCGCTACGCCGCCGATTCCGACAGCGTCATCACCAAGGGCATGATCGCCCTCTTCGTCCGGGTGCTCGATGGCGAAGCCGCCGACGACATCCTCACCGCCGACCTTTCCTTCATCGACAGGACAGGCCTCAAGGAACACCTGGCGCCCACCCGCGCCAACGCCCTCAACCTGATGGCCACCCAGATGAAGCAACGCGCGCTGGAACTGTCTGGAGGGTGACTTCCGGAGCATCGACATTCCTGTCGATCATCCTAATGCCGCTTCAAAAACGGTTTGAGCAACAGCACGATCAGTCCGCCGGCGGCGATCCCGAAAGCGCCGTCGAAGAGCGTGATCATCACCTTTCCCCATCCGCCCCACGGCTCGACCAAATGCTCGATCCAATGGAGCAACGGCGGAATGCCGTGAACGAGGATCTGTCCGCCGACGAGGAACATCGCGGCGGTTCCGACGATCGACAGCAGCTTCATCAGGAAGGGCGCCGCCCACAGAATGCCCCGCCCGAGCGCCATGCCTTTCCTGCTGAGATGGAGCCCGAGGTCGTCGAGCTTCACGATGCATGCCACCAGCCCGTAGACCCCGACGGTCATCAGAGCCGCGATCGCCGTCAGCACCAGCGCCTGGGTGGCAAAGGGCCGCGCGGCGACCACCCCGAGCGTGATGACGATGATCTCCGCCGACAGCACGAAGTCGGTGCGGATGGCTCCTTTTATCTTCGCCTTTTCATCGACCTCGCCACGCTTCAGTTCCTCCACCTTCGCCTGCGCCGCCTCGACCGATTTCTCCCTCTTGTGGGCGAAGTAATGGATGAGCTTCTCGACGCCTTCGAAGCAAAGGTAGGCCCCACCGAGCATCAGCAGCGGCGTGAGCAGCCACGGGAGAAAATGGTTAAGCGCCAGGGCCGACGGCACCAGGATCAGCTTGTTGAGCGCCGAGCCCTTGGCCACCGACCAGACCACGGGGAGTTCGCGCTTCGCCACCACGCCGCTGACCTGCTCGGCGTTCAACGCCAGGTCGTCGCCCAGCACCCCGGCGGTCTTCGAAGCCGCCTTCTTGGTCATGATCGACACGTCGTCGAGCACCGACGCGATGTCGTCCAGCAGCATGAGCAGACTACCTCCGGCCATGCGCGGAGCCTACGGCCCCGAAGTTCCAAGTGAGAAGTGCCAAGTTCCAAGGCACCGCTCAACCCAGCCCGAAGCGTGCCTTCACCGCCTCGCGCTTGAGCCGCAACTCCCGCCATTCATTGACGAGACGGCTGGCCTCGATCACGCCGCAACCGGCGGGGAGCAGGACCCTGTCCGTCTGCCACCAGATCCCCCGGATTGCGACCAGGCCGCGGAAAACCCCATCGACGATCGCGCCGAAGGGGGCGCCGAACTCTTCGGGCGCACCCAGTCGCTTCCGCCAGGCGATGAGCCTCGCCATCGTTTCGCCGGTCCGCGGCAACGGACCCAGCGCGGGCGTCGGATGAAGGCGGCGGATGAGGTCGTCCACCGCCTCGTCGCCCGCCAACTCGACCTCGACCGGAGTGTGGAAATGCACGATCGGCCCCAGATCCATGATCTCCCGCGGCCCGCGCCGCAGGTCGCCGAGATCGCCGAGCTTCGAGACCAGCGCCTGGGCGCCGAACTCGTGCGCGCGGATCTCCTGCTCGTCGGCCTCCAGGACCTCGCGCTCGTCGGCACGGGCCGTGCCGGCGAGGGCCATCGTTTTCAGCCGGCGCCCTTCGAGCACCAGCAGATGCTCCGGCGACATCCCGGCAAATCCTCCGTCCCCGCATGCATAGCCGTAGGGAACGAGGGGAAGCGAAGCGGACGAGACCCGCGCCAGCAGTCCCGAGGCATCCCCGTTGCGGACCCGGCCACGCTCGACCACCACCGGCACGGTCTTCTCGAAGATCCCCCAGCGGATCGACGTCGTGATCTCCTCGAAGACCCCGGCGAAATCCGATGCCTCCGGGACCGTCCAGGCGATCTCCGGTGAACCGGTCGGCGCCAAGTTCGCAACCACCTCATCCGGCGTGAGGAATTCCCATCGCGAGGGAACCAACCACGGCTGGGCAAATCCCAGGCCGAAATCGTTGTGATAGAACGCCGCACCGGACCCGGGGGGATCGGTGACGCGCTCGAAGGGACCGTGACCGAGCAGAACCCGACCATCCGACCAACCGATCAGCGCCTTCTCGTCCGTACTCACGCCGCCGGACCGCCATCAATGCGGGCGAGTTGCTCGTTCTGCGCCGAGATGACCATGTCCAGTTCGTCAATCCGCTCGCGGAGCCGCCGAACCTTGAGACCATGGACCGCGAAGCCGATCGCGAACAGCAGCAGCCCGAGACCCACGGCTATCGCCGCGCCGACCACGAGAATCTGCAGCACCTCAAAGGCGGGCGGGGGAGCGCTCGACCCACCCGGCCCGGAGACCACCCGGACGGTCTGATAACTGATCACCGCACCGGCAATACCCCCGACAATCCCCAGGGTCATCAAGACGAGACCGCTCAGCATCGACCACCAGGCGCCGCTCCGCCCCGCCTTCGCCAAACCGATCACTCCAAACCAGAGCGCCACGAACACCGGCAGCCAAACCAACAATCCAAGCACTCCAGACGAGATCATGCTCCACGGGCTTAGCGGAGGGGATCGGCCGGGTCAACCCGCACGCGGTCGTTCACGACTTCCGGGCGAGTTGCTCGTTCTGGGCCTCGACCACCATCGCAAGCGAAAGGACCGCGCGACGCTGTCGCGCATCAACCCCTTGGAGGCGGGCCGCCATCGGCCCGCAAGTCGGACGGGCCAGGCACCCGAAAGGCATCCATTCGACCTGGAGCGCCGGACTGGTTGCGGGACGAAGGCGTCCCGCCTCCTAATCCTCTTCCGGTGCCTTCGGCAGCTTGTCGACCTCTTCAAGCAGGTTGACCATGTCCACCCCACGCTCGGCCGATCCGTCGTGACGGAAATCCAGCACCGGCGTCGACTTGAGCACCACACGTTTCATCACCTTCGTCTGGATCGCGCCGCGGTCGTGGCCGAGCTTGTCGATGACGGCGACGGGATTGCCGGCCATGACGCTGATCCACACCTTCGCCTCCTTGAGATCCTGGGTCACCTCGACCCCGCTCACCGTCACCAGCGCGCCGTGCCACAAGTAATCCCGCTGGATCACCGTGCCGATCTCGCGCTTCAGCAGCTCGTTGACTCGTGTCAGGCGGAGGGACATCGGGGAGTAAAGGCTGAAAAACTGAAACGCTGAAATGCTGAAAGGAGATGAGGTCGGCCAAATTCTGAATTTCAGCGTTTCAGCTTTTCAGCGTTTGCGCCTAAAGCGTCTGCGGGATCTTTTCGAGTTCGTAGCACTCGATGATGTCGCCTTCCTGGTACTCGTTGAACTCGCCCAGGCGGATGCCGCATTCGATGCCCGACTTGACTTCCTCGACCTCGTCCTGGAAGCGGCGCAGGGTCGACATCTTACCGTCGAAGACCGGCACGCCGTCGCGGATGACGCGGGCATGCGCCTTGCGGTGAACCTTGCCGTCCTTCACGAAACAGCCGGCGGCCCGGCCCTTGAGCACCTTGAAGACCTGCCTGACCTCGGCGTGGCCGATGACGGTTTCGCGGGTCTCCGGCTCGAGCAGTCCGAGCATCGCCTCGCGTACCTGGTCGATCAGCTCGTAGACCACCGAGTAGAGCTTCACCTGCACGCCTTCGGACTTGGTGAGGCGCGCGGCCTTCGCCTCGACCTTGACGTTGAAGCCGATCACGACGGCGTCGGAAGAACTGGCGAGCTGGATGTCGCCCTCGGTGATCGGACCGGCGGCGGCGGCGAGGAAGTTCACGTCGACCTTGTCGGACTCGATGTCCAGCACGGCATTGCGGATCGCCTCGACGGACCCCTGGACGTCGGTCTTGAGAATCACGCGGAGCTGGGCCTTCGAGCCGCCCTCGGTGGCGTGGGCGAGAAGATCCTCCATGCGGCTCTTCTGCGGAACCTTGAGCCTCTCGGCCCGGATCTCCTGCTGGCGCTCGCCGGCGAGCTTCTTCGCGGCCCGGTCGCTTTCCAGCTCGACGAGCTCGTCGCCGACCCGCGGAAGTTCCTCGAAGCCGAGCACCTCGACGGGCGTGCCGGGCGTGGCCGACTGGATGTTTTCGCCGCGGTCGTTGATCAGCGCCTTCACCTTGCCGGCATACGGGCCGCAGATGAACGGCTGCCCGACCTTCAGGGTGCCGCTTTCGACGATGACGGAGGCCACCGCCCCGCGTCCCTGCTGGAATTTCGCTTCGATGATCGCCGCCCGGGCATGACCCTTCGGGTTGGCTTTCAACTCGAGCACCTCGGCCTGCAGCGCGAGCAGTTCGAGCAGGTCATCGACCCCGTCGCCCTTGAGCGCGGAGATCTCGAGGCACTCGGTGTCGCCGCCGAAGTCCGTCGTCTGCAGCCCCTGCTCGGCGAGCTGGCTCTTGACGTGCATCGGGTTGGCCGACTCGAGATCGCACTTGTTGATCGCGACGATGATCGTCTTGCCCGACTTCTTGGCGTGCTCGATCGCCTCGAGCGTCTGGGGCATCAGGCCGTCGTTGGCGGCGACGACCAGCACCACGATGTCCGTGATGTCAGCGCCGCGGGCCCGCATCGCGGAGAAGATCGCGTGACCGGGCGTGTCGATGAAGGTCACCGGCTTGCCCTCGTGCTCGACCTTGTAGGCGCCCACGTGCTGGGTGATGCCGCCCGCCTCGCCGGCGACGATCCGCGAGTCGCGAATGCGGTCGAGCAGGGTCGTCTTGCCGTGGTCGACATGACCCATGATCGTGATGATCGGCGGGCGGAGCTGGAGGTCGTCCTCCGGTTCGTCGGTCGGCGCTTCGGGCTCGACGACGATGTCCTCCTCCTTGTGGACCCCGCCGCCCTTCTCCCGCTTTTCGCGCTCGAAGGTGAAGCCGTGCCGCTCGCAGACCTTGGCCGCGATGTCCGGCTCGATCGCCTGGTGGGGCGCCACGAACACCTGCAGCTTGATCAGGTCGGCCAGCAACTGGAAGGGCTTCAGCCCCATCAACTCCGCGAGTTCGCTGACGATGATGGGCGGCTTGATGGTGATGACCTTGCCGTCGCGTCCGCCGTCGCCCCCTTCCTGATCCCCGGCACCCTCATCAGGCGTGGTCGGGGGTGCGGGCGGCTTGGCAGGCGGTGTGGAACCGGTCGGGACCATCGACGGATCGTCCTCGTCCAGCACCTTGGAAATGGTCGGCAACACCGCCTTGCCGGACTTGTCCGTCTTGCGGATCTTCGGCTTCTTTTCCTCCGCGAAGGGATCGTACGCCTCTTTCTTGGCATCCTCGACGGTCTTGCGCTGCGCTGCCTCCTGCCGCTGCCGCTCGCGTCGGGACGGCTTCTTCCTTCCCTCGTCGATCAGATCGAGAGGTTCTTGCTTCTTGGGCTTGCTGTCGCTTTCGTCAGGCATCAGGGACTCTTGGAGGGTCTGGATGGGCAATCGATGATTCGGCTCAGGCGTTCTCCGGCTTGGTCTCGGCGGACTCCTCGCTCCCGGCGGGAGGCTCCTCCGCTGCCGGCGCTTCGGTCTCGGCGGGGGCTTCCTCGGTTTCGTCCTCGGCCGGTGCGGCCTCGGCGGGGGCTTCGGAAACTTCTTCAGCCGGTTCGTCGGCGGAACCGGGTGCCGGCTCGCCGGTCAACTCGGCAGGAAGTTCGCGACCGACCACCTCGTGGGCCCGCACCAGAATCTCCCTCGCGCGCTCGTCCTCGATCTCGAGCACCTGCACGATGTACTCGGCGGGCATGTCGACGATCATGTCCGGCGAAGTGCCGCCGGCGTGGAAAAGCTTGTCCGCCATCGCATCGTCGATGCCGAGTTGTTCGGCCACCGAGTGCGCCGCGTCGGCCACCTTGGCCTGGAACTGCTCGAGCTTCGACTCGTCCTTGCGGACCTGCACGTCCCAGCCCATCAGGCGCGAGGAAAGGCGGGCGTTCTGACCGCGACGGCCGATCGCCTTGCTCAGGTCCTCCTCGTCGACGGTCACGTTCACCACGCGGTTCTCCTCGTCGATGCTCACGCTGCGCAACACCGCTGGCTTGAGCGCCTCGCGGACGAACTCGTCCGGATCGTCGCTCCAGCGGATGATGTCCACCTTCTCGTTGTTGAGTTCGCGGACGATGTTCTTCACGCGCGCGCCCTTGAGGCCGACGCAGGCGCCGACGGGATCGACCTTCGGGTCGTTGCTCCACACGGCGACCTTGGTGCGGTAGCCCGCCTCGCGGGCGATGCCGCGGATCTCCACGGTGTGGTCGGAAATTTCGTTCACCTCCGCCTCGAACAGACGGCGCACGAAGTTCGGATGGCTGCGGGAAAGAATGATCTCCGGACCGCGGCCCTCGTTCTCCACCGCCACGACGTAGGCGCGGATACGGTCGCCGATGTTGTATTCCTCTGTCTGCACGCGCTCGCGGGAAGGCATCACGCCCTCGAACTTGCCGAGGTCGAGCATCACGTCGGAGCGGTCGAAGCGACGCACCGTGCCCGACACGACGTCGCCAGCGCGGTCCTTGAACTCCTCGTAGATCATCTCCTTCTCCGCCTGGCGCAGCCGCTGCATCATCGTCTGCTTGGCGGTCTGCACGGCGATCCGGCCGAAGTTCTTCGGCGTGATGTCGAACTCCACCTTGTCTCCCAACTGGGCGTCCGGGTTGCGCTTCTGCGCGAGCGACAGCGGCACCTCGTTGAACTTGTCGACGTAGTCGTCGTCGGCGACGGTGGTCAGGGTGGCGTGGATGCGGGTGTCGCCCTTGCGGGTGTTGATGTCGGCGCGGATCTCCTCGATCGCGTCGGCGCCGGCGACCATCTTGCGGTAGGCGGAAATGAAGGCGTACTCGAGGGCGGCGACGACCTTGTCACGGTCGATGCCTTTCTCCTTTTCGTAGTAATCGATGAGAGCGACGATGTCGTTGGTCATGGCTGGCGTGGCGCGCAGGGGATGTCCAGAGACGCAAAAGAGTGGGTACACGACCCACTCCGTTCTTGCGTCGGAATATTGATCGACGGCGGGATACGCCCGACACCCCGCGCATGCAAGCCCAATCTCCCCTTCTTCCTTACGGTTGAAGGGGTTCCGGCAGAGGTTTCCATCTCATGTTCCGCATCTCGCCGACCGTCTCCCAGGTTGCGACGCCGAAGGGCGCGCACACCTCGATCGGGCCCGGCCGCAGCGACAGCTTGCGATCCTCGACCGGGACGTCGATCACCGGCTCGCCGTCGATCCACGCCTCGATCCGCGACGCGCTCACCCGCAGCCGGATCGCATACCATCTCCCGTCCTCGAGATTCATGAACTCCGCGGTCTCGTTCTCGGACGCGTCGAGCCCGTCGATCGAGGAGATCCCGACCAGGCCCCCACCCCAGCCGCCGACCACCAGCGTCGCCGCCTCGGCATCGGTGCGGCCGGGAAAGGTGACGCTGAAGAAGAAGTCGCTGCCCATGACCCGTCGTGCCTCCGCCTCGAGTTCGAAGGGAACCTTCGGGATCTCCCCGTGCCAGCGCGCGCCGGTCAGCGAATAGCCGGCCTCCAGACGCAGGATACCGTCCGTCTCCGTGACCTCGGCCCCTTCCACGCCATGCCATTGACCGGTGAGAGGCATCCAGGCTTCGGCCGGTTCTTCAGCCGCGGGCCCGGATTGCGGAGGATCACCCGCCTGCTCGCGGCAACCCGCGAGACCGGCCCCGATCGCGACGCCGAGGATGAGATGACGATGAAGCATGCCGGAATGCTGAACCGCCGGGCGAGGATCACAAGCCGGGGATTGCCGATCTCCGCTCCGAGCTCCAACTTCGCCGCGTGATCGAAGCCCTGCTGTTCGACGCCGCCGGCACCCTGATCGCCCCGGCCGAGCCGGTCGGCGACACCTACGCGCGCATCCTCGCCAGCCACGGACTCGTGCATCACGACCTGCAGGCCGGCTTCATCCGCGCCTTTGCCACAGCCGGTGAGCCCGACTTCGATCACCACTCCGACGGCGACCTCGCCGAGCGCGCATGGTGGCGCCGGGTGGTCGAGCTTTCGGTCGGACAAACGGTCACCGACCCGATGTTCACGGATCTCTTCGACCACTACGCGTCCGGATCGGCGTGGCGCATCCTGCCCGGTGTCGAGGACGCGCTCGATACCGCCGGCGGATTCCGCCTGGCGGTCGTCTCGAATTTCGACCAACGACTCCACCGTGTGCTGGCCGAACTCGGCCTCGCCGACCGGTTCGAGTTGATCCTGCCCTCCTCCGCCGCCCGCGCCCGCAAGCCCTCTCCGGCGATCTTCCTTCACGCGCTCGACCGGCTCGGTCTCCGCCCCGACCAGGTCCTCCACGTCGGCGACTCGGAGATCGCCGACGGCCAGGGCCCCGCCAACGCCGGCATCCGCGGCCACGTCCTCGGCCGCGATGTCACCGACCTCGCCCAGTTCGTCCGTCTTGCTGGAGAGATGGCGAAGCAACCACGGACGACCGACGATCCTTGATGCGTGCCGAGCGGATTTCGGCTATCCATCAGACATTACTGATGAAGGCACTTCCCCACGTTAGAACACGACTCCTGGTTCTCGGGCTTCTCGCAGTGTTGTCGCCCATTTCACCCGCCGGCTACCCGCCGATGGTGCCAACCCTCCAACCATACCGAGTTTCCTCCCCGCAAGGGACTTGGCAACTCGATGTGAAGCCGTGCAATCGCGAAGGGGCCGGCCCCGCCACCACGACCCTAACAAACTCGGCGACCGGTGAGATCGCATGGAAGCGGATGCTCCCTTACACCTTCTGGCAATGCTGCGTGAATGAAGCCGGTGTCGTGGGCGGCTACGCCTACACCAAGGGAGTGATGGGGAAACGCGATCCGGACCAAGACGCCGGACACTTCGTCATTTCCTTCCTCGATGTCGGGGGGGTGTCGATGCACGAGGAACGCACCCATCGTCCGCCATCGTCGGTCGGTATGGGATACTACGTCCCGGCGCATTGGGCCCACCGCCTGCTGCTCGATGCTAACAACGACCGGATGATCCTGCTCATGCCGGACGGGTTGTTCCGCTCCCATAGCATGCGGGACGGGACGCTGAATGCGGCGTTCATCCCGGAGAGTCAAGGGGACGCATCCGGCTACGAATGGCCCGACAAGATTCTCTTCTTCCAGGGCAATCCCCTGATGCTGTTGGAATCCAACAGCGCATGGGGAAACAGCACCGAGACACGGTCCACATCCTGCATCCAGCTAATCGATGGCGCCGGCCGGACGCTCTGGGCGACCAGCCGCCACCGGACCTACGGGGCCGACAAGGAATGGCCGTTCCCAAAGTTTCGCATCCTCGATCCCGAGCCGCCGGTCGTAACCGATCCTTTTGCCGAGAAACCCTCCACAGACCAAATCGATCCTTTCGCAGAGTCGGACCCTTTCGCGGAGGAGGACGAAGTGCCCGAACCCGCCGACCCTCCCTCACCCGCTTGGATCGCCACTTTCGATGCATGGTTCGGCGACACCGAAGAGAAGGCCACGTTTCACATCCTCGAATCCGAGGATGACGACCAAACTCCAAGCTACCAGGTCTTGGAAGTTTCCCGCGAGAAGTGGACTCTGCCCGAGGAGCGCCCCGCGGAGGAAGATCCCTTTCCGCCCGTGGATTTCCCACGGGTGGGTGCGAAGAGAATCGCGTCTTTCCAGCTCCATAGTGCGGATGGCGCGCCCTTATCCGGGCTCGCTGCGGTCACTCTCGGGCCCGAATCCACGATCCATGCGCTCGCTTCCGACGGCGGGCTTGTCCACATCTTCGGCAGCGAAGGCAAACTCCTGAGGACCGCCGATCCGGGGCAGGAGCACACCATCGACACCAGCCACTACTCGGCCTGCATCGCGGTCGACGGGAAGGGCGAATTCTTCGTGCGGATTTCCGATGGCTACGGCGACGAGGAAGACGAGAGAGATTCGCATGCCGGGCACTACCTGAGGTTCTCGGCGGACGGCAAGCGGACGACGAAGGTGCTCGTCCCGCCATCGGATGAGTTCTCCGGCCATCTCGTCAGCCAACCGCACGTCGACAAGCTCATCTTCTTCGGCTACGGAAACGAGGTGGCGGTGTCGAACCGCGACCCCTACGGCAGCCGCGCAGCGACCCTGAGTCACCGCAAGGACGGCCAGTGGCTGGAGCACATCCTCGACGTCGCCTGCGCACCAAACGGCCTGATCGCCGTCCGCGACAGTTCCCAGGGAGACACCTCCGGCGGGTTCACCACGCCGTTCCCCCGTCTCCCGAACCATCTGCCCGCGGAAACCATCACGATCTACGAGGCCGACGGCGATCCCGTCCGAACGATCGATTTCTCCCGCTTCGCCGGTCTCTCGAGGATTGCGTTCGATGGAAAGCGGATCGCCGCAACCTTCCCCCACAATCCGCCCACTCCCCTCGTCTATCTGTTCGACTCCGAGGGTACGCCACTGGGAGCCATCCGGATCGAGGAGTTGGCCGACCAAGAACAGGTGAATCTCCAGCCCTTCATCGTTTCAGAAGGAACGGAGATCATGGCCATCGACAAGGCGAGCGGCAGGGTCTTCCGCTTCCGGATGCCGTAGTTTTCGCTTTCGCTCAGTCCCCGGCCTCGATGGCCGTCGCGTTGATCACCAGCAGCTCGGCGCTCGAACCCTCGGCGACGGTGCCGGAAACGGTCAGCTTTGCCAGCTTCTCGATGCCACCGACTCCCTCGATGCCCTCCTTCAGCACGCGTCCGTCCTCGCCGACCACCTGAATCGTCGCGGTGCCCCGCTGGACGTCCTCCTTGGAGTCGCAGCAGTTGTCCCAGGGCGTCTCGCAGGAGTCGTCGGGACGCTCGTTGCACGGCGTGAGCACCTCGGGATCACCCAGGATGAAGGCGGACCGGCCTTCGACGAACGGGCTCGGATTTCCCATCACCCGCCCGCGGACGGTGACCCGGTCGCCAGGTTGGACGGTCTGCCGGACGAGGTGGATCGGCGAGGCCTCACCTTCGGGTCGGGCTTCGATCACGGCGGCCAGGGCCGCGCCAGGCGCGTCAGCCCGCGGAGTGGACTGGACGATTTCGGACTTCTCGCACGCTGCCAGGAGGACGGCGGCGAACAACAGGGTGGTGTGTTTCACTATCATTGTTTTCTTGGGTTGAGGATTACATGCGGAGCGCCACGGGCAGCGGTGGCTTGAGACAACGGACCGCCGGCGGCAGCGCGCCGGCCAGTCCGAGAAGAAGTCCGGTTCCGATCCCGGCGATCGCCGCGCCGGGACCGATCTCGATGGCGAAGGCGCCGATCGAGAATGGCACCGTGGCACCGTCGAAAAACCACACGGCCAGGAGCGAGGCGACCAGCGCGCCGCCCAGACACGCCAGCGTGCTTTCCTGCACCAGGCTCCAGATCAGCGTGCCGCGGCCGAAACCGATCGCCTGCAGCGTGCCCATCTCGCGCACGCGGGAGGCGAAAGCGGCGTAGAGCGTGTTGAAGCCGCCGAAGAGCGCCCCGGCGGCGATCAGCCCGGCCGTGACCCAGACCATCGCCCGCAGCGGACTGAAAAAGCTACTAAGCTTGCCGTAGTAGTCCGTCTCCCGCAGCGCGGTCAGCTCGAGATCGAGGCGCTGCTTGGCGAAAAGGTCCGCCTCGGAGAAATCCGCCGGATCGTCGAGACGGATCACCACGCACGAAAGCGTCTCGCGCTGGGCGAGCACCCGCAGGTCGCCGACCGTCGTCCAGATCTCGGATTCGTAGACCGTGCCCGGCGCCGCGAAGAACCCCGAGACCACCATCGACTGCCCGTGGATCGACACCTCGCTTCCCACCTGCAGGGCATCTTCGTCGATCCCGAGCGTGCGCCAGGCGAGGCGGCCGACCATCACCTGTCCCGGCCGCGGAAACTCGCCGCGGGCGACCCTGACCTCCGAGTGCACGTGGAGCGCGGCCGGCGAAACCCCACGGAAGGTCGCCTCCGCCCTGCCTCCGTCCGGCAGGCCGAGGTAACTCATGTAGAAGATCTCGCCGGAGACCGCGCGCACGCCGAGATTCTCCGAAATGCCGGGGATGCTGGCCGCCGCGATGCCGGCCGCCCTTTCCGGCACCTCGCTGCGCTGGACGCTCTCCTCCGATCCGGCGCCGAGGAGGATCACGTTGTGCGGCGAACCGGAGGCGGAGAGCACGCGCTTCATGCCCTGGTTGATGGCCACCGCCGCCATCACCAGCAGCACCACCAGCGCGCTGCCGCCGATCGTCTGGAGCAGGCGGGGCTTGGAGCGGAACAGGTTCCGGGCGGCGTAGCTGAAGGGAAGCATGGCTCAGTGACGAAGACTGCGGACGATGGGTTGGCGGATCGCCTGCACCGCCGGCCACAGCGACGCAAGCACCCCGAGCAGCAGCCCGGAGCCGATGCCGATGACCACCACGGAAAGGTCGGGCCGAACCGCGAGGGTCAGCCCCTCGTTGCCCATGGTGAAGCTCTGCCAGTGAAGGAACCCGGCAGCCAGCGCGACCCCGGCCACCCCACCGGCCAGCCCGAGCATGCCGCCTTCGCTGACCACCAGCGTGGCGATCGCCCGGCCGGGATAGCCGAGCGTGCGCAGGACGGCGTTCTCCTTCACCCGGCCGCGGACGATCAGCAGCAGCGCGTTGGCCACCAGCGCCGCCACCGCCACCACCGCACCAACGCCGAGCCAGCGGGTGAAGCCGATCAGCTCGATCAGCTCGGAGGCGGTCTCGGCGAAGAACGCCTTCTCAGGCTTGGTGTCGGTCGGTTCCTGCGCCGAGCGGAAGACACCGTCGATCGCCGCGGACACCTCGTCGAGCCGGTCGGCGTCCTCGACGCGCACGTTGAACTGCGTCACCACGCCGAGCCCGGCGCGCGACGCCTGCTGGAGGAACGGCAGCTTCACGTAGGCGACGTTGTTGTCCTGGGCGTTCGGGGAACGCAGGACGCCCGAGACCGTGACGGTCACCCCGGCCGCGTCGAAGCGGTCACCCGGAGAGAGCCCGCGCCGGCGCGCGAAGACCTCGCCGAGCAGCGCGCCGTCGTCGCGCGCCATCCACGCCTCCTCGCTGCCCTCGATGATCTCGATCTCCGGCGCGAACCTCGTCAACAGCCCGGCCGGCACGCCGCGGAAGGTGATCACGTCCAGCGAGGCGCCGCAGTTGTTCACCACCACCTGCACCGGGATCACCTCGCGCACCCCGTCGATGCGGCGGATCTCGTCGGCGTAGTGCTCGGGCAGCCGGCTGGTCGCCGGGCAGAAGCGGTTCTCGCGATACACCACCAGCGTGGTGTCGTCCGCGGTCTCCTCGGTCGCCCGGGCGAGCGAACGCTGCAGGGTCTCGACCGCGGTGAAGAGGAACATCCCCGACGCCACGCCGAGCACGGTCAGCAGCGACCGCACGCGGTGGCGGGCGAGCTGCAGCCACGAGAGACGTAGTAGATTCAGGAAGGAACGCATGCGTCTTCTAGCAGTTGGCCTTTCTCCAGATGCAGCGTGCGGTCGGCGGCCGCCGCGGCCTTCGCATCGTGGGTCACCATCACGATCGTCTTCCCATGGTCCTCGGTGAGGCTGCGGAGCAGTTCGAGGATGCGCGTGGCCGCCCCGCGATCGAGGTCCCCGGTCGGCTCGTCGGCGACCAGCAGCGGCGGATCGGCGACGATCGCCCGCGCGATCGCGACGCGCTGCTCCTGCCCGCCGGACAGCTCGGTCGGCGCGTGGTGGATGCGGTCACCGAGATCGACCAGCTCCAACGCCGTCCGGACCCGCTCGTGCCGCTCCTTCTTGGACAGGCCGGAGAGCAGCAGCGGCAGCTCGACGTTCTCGAAGGCGGTCAGCACCGGCACCAGGTGGTAGAGCTGGAAGATGTAGCCGACGTTTCGCGCCCGCCACGCCGTGAGCTGGCGCCGCGGAAGTTTCGCGATCTCCTCGCCGGCGACGACCAGCGAACCGGTCGTCGGCGAGTCGATCCCCGACAGCAGGTTGAGCAGGGTCGTCTTGCCCGAGCCCGACGGTCCCATGAGCGCGAGGAACTCCCCGCGCGGGACGTCGAGGTCGAGCGCTTCGAGCGGTGTCACCTCGGTCCTGCCCTTGAAGTAGGTCTTCGAGACACCGCGGCATTGGATCATCGGTTCGTTCATGGCCGGATGAGTTCGGGTTTCACACGCTGGCCGCCGCGGAGATCACCGGGGGAAAGAACGACCCACTCGCCCGGGCGCAGGTCGCCATCGATGCGGACATGCTCCTCGCGGCCGGACCCGACGGCTTCGACCGAGCGGCGCTCGACCCGCTTCGACTCCGGATCGCAGACCCACACCGCGTCGTTCGCAAACGCCGCCTCGGGCACCCACGTCGCCAGCCGGCCTCCCACCGCAGGCCCGGCTCCGGCACGGGCGATTTCGAGAAACTCGACCCGGCAGAGCATTTCGGGCCGGAGCTGGTCGCTCGGGTCATCGATGCGCACCTTCGCCTGCAGGGTGTTCCGCTGGATGTCCGCCTCACCGGTGATGCGCGTGACTTCCCCGTGGAAAATGGTCTCGGGCAGGAGGCTGCAGCGGATGCGCGCCTTCTGGCCGATCTGCAGGCCGGCCGCGTCGGCCAGCGGCACGTCCACCCGCACCTGCAGCTCCCCCGGCTTGTAGAGGATCGCGACCGTGGCGCTGTCGGGATCGTCCATCCGCAGCAGCTTCTTCTGCCCCGGCGCGGCATTCAGGCGCAGCACCCGGCCGTCCACCGGCGAGGCGATGCTGGTCCTGGAGAACGCGAGTTCCGCCTGCTCGACCTCCACCCCGGCGGTCCTCACGGCGCTCTCGAGCACCGCGACCCGGGCCTCCAGGCTCTTCACCTCGGCTTCGGACCGTCCGATCGCCGCCCGTGCCGCCGCCCCGCCGGCCATCGCCTTGAGGTGGGCGGCGCGGATCGCCACCCGTTCGGTTTCGGAGATCGTGCCACTCGCAAGACCCTCGATCCGCCGCACCCGGTCCCCGGTTTCGTTCACCAGCGCGTCGGCCGCCTCGGCCCGGGCTTCGGCGGCGGTCACTTCGCGTTTCGCCGCCTCGATCGTCTCGCGGTGGGCGACCAGTTCCGCCTGCCGCATCCGCAACGCCTCCCGCGCCGCGTCGAGCGCAAGGCGGGTGTCGTCCCGGATCAAGGTCGCGAGTTCCTGGCCGGCCTCGACCTTCTCGCCCTCGAGGACGTGGACTTCATCCACGACCCCGTCGACCAGTGCGGTGGCCTTGATCGGCAAGGGATCGGGTTCGACCCAGCCGCTGGCCTGGAAGGCCATCGGTGCGTTCGCCGCGGCTTCCGGAGGGTCCGCGGACACCCCCGGTCCGGCAGACCCCTCGTCGGTGGTGGCGAGCACCACCGCCACCTCGACCCGCGGCGCGGGCAGGATCCTGTCGCGGAAAAGCGCGATAAATAGCAGCGCGAAGCCAATGGCGATGCCGGCCGGAACGAGCCATGCGGGAGGGCGTCGGCGGGCGCCCGGCGCGGCGTCGCTTCGGGTGAGTGATTGCAGGGAGACTTTCATGAAATGGCGATTCAGGAGACATGACGTCCGTCAACCGGACATACGGACCACGCCCGTGAGGACGCGGGGAAACAGGGCGGCAAGAGCCCGGTCTCAAAGTCTCCAGATCGCCAGCATCGCCCGAGGCGGCGGGCCGGTCGTCGGACCGCGGATCGGCGCGGCCCGGTCAAGCAACAGCAAGGACTGTGACGGGGAGTCCGGAAGGGCGGTTGCGGCATTCCCGAGCACCATCACGGGAACCGGCGGCAACCCTGTCGGCGATTCGGGAGCCGGCGCCTCGGGAAGGCTCTCGACCCACGGGCACTCGTCCGAGCAATCGGAACCGCAGTGGTCGCAGCAATCGCAGCAACCGCTGGCGTCCTCGAACCAACCGGCGACGCACAGGCACAGGGGACCTCCTGCCGCCGGGAGCGAAAGCCCGACGCAGAGCAGGAGAACCGATGCCAGAAGGCGTCTCATCACCCTCCTAATCACGTCGATGAGAGATCGGGGTCAAGAATCGATTCCCGGAGATGGGCCGCTCGATCGCCGGGTTCATCGGGTTCACCGGGCAAAATCATCTTGCCAAGGGTCCGGCACGCCCCTACCCCCTCCCCGCCCACCGGCCCAACAAGCGCGGATAGCTCAGTTGGTAGAGCACTCGGCTTTTAACCGATTGGTCCTGGGTTCGAGTCCCAGTCCGCGTACTTTCTCCCCGCAATAGTCGTTTTCCCTTCGCGAAGTGACTCTCTTCCTTGAACGCCCGGGCGAAGCATCATCCACTTATTCAAGAAATGAGTTTCTTTTTTTCTTGTTTGATTGCGATCAGGCGCCTATTCTGGTGCCGATCCAAGCAGCGGAAAATCCACACCACCAACCACGCCCATGAAACCTTTCCTGCCAGTTCTCATCGCCCTTGCTTCTGGCTCGCTCGTCGCAGCCGGGCAGACCACCGCGCCCTCCGAAACGGAGGATGTGCCGCTCAAGGGCGAAGAAGTCGCGATCCTCACCGACCCTCCGAACGTCCCTCCTCCGATCACCCGGAAGCATCCCACCCGGGTGACGGTCGAACTCGAAGTCACCGAGGTCGTCAAGCGCATGGCAGACGGCGTCGATTACACCTTCTGGACCTTCGGCGGCAGCGTGCCCGGCAAGTTCATCCGGGTCCGCCAGAACGACGAGGTCGATTTCACCCTCAAGAACCATCCGTCGAGCAAGATGCCGCACAACATCGACCTTCACGCGGTGACCGGTCCCGGCGGTGGCGCCAAGGCGACCTTCACCGCCCCCGGCCACAAGACCAACTTCAGTTTCAAGGCCGTCAACCCCGGCCTCTACATCTACCACTGCGCCACCGCCCCGGTGGGCATGCACATCGCCAACGGGATGTACGGCCTGATCCTGGTGGAACCGAAGGAGGGCCTGCCTCCGGTGGACAAGGAGTTCTACGTCGTGCAGGGCGATTTCTACACCACGGGCAAGTACGGCGAGCCGGGGCTTCAGGGCTTCGACATGGAAAAGGCGCTTGAGGAGAACCCGGACTACGTCGTCTTCAACGGCGCGGTCGGATCGATGACCGGCGAAAACGCCCTCCAGGCTTCCATCGGTGAAACCGTCCGCCTCTTCGTCGGCAACGGCGGACCCAACCTGGTGTCCTCCTTCCACGTGATCGGCGAGATCTTCGACCGTGTCTACACCGAGGGCGGGAGCCGCTATCAGGAGAACGTCCAGACCACCCTCGTCCCGGCGGGCGGCGCGACGATCTGCGAGTTCAAATTGGAGACCAGCGGCGACTTCATCCTGGTCGATCACTCGATCTTCCGCGCCTTCAACAAGGGCGCGCTCGGCATCCTCGACGCCACCGGCGAACCGGATCTCGTGGTCTTCTCCGGCCAGAAGAAGGACGAGGTTTACCTGCCGGAAGGCGGAGTGGTCCAGGCGATCCCAAGCGACAGCAGGCCCGCGGCCGCCGCCGCCACCAAGGAGGAACGCATCGCCGCCGGCAAGATCGTCTATGGTGCCAACTGCGCCGCCTGCCACATGCCGAACGGAACCGGCGTCCCGGCCGCCTTCCCGCCCCTGGCGAAGTCCGACTACCTCAACGAGGACGTCGACCGCGCGATCGACGTGGTCCTCCACGGCCTCCAGGGCGAGGTCACGGTCAACGGCGACAAGTTCAACAGCATCATGCCGAAGCTCGGACTCAGCGATGAGGCCGTCTCGAACGTGCTGACCTACGTTTACTCCGAATGGGGCAACTCCGGCGAGGAAGTCACGCCCGCGCAGGTCGCCAAGGTCCGTGCCGCCAGGAAGTAACCCGTCACCTCTCATCCGACGATGAAACACGCCGTCCTCGTCCTGGCTTGTGTCGCCGGCTTCGCCCGGGGGGAAGAAGCCGTCGGCACCTCTCCGGTTCCGCCGGAAATGGCCCGGGTCGAGGGCGGCGAATACCTGCCGATGTTCGGTGATCGCGATCAGCCGCGGCAGGTCGATCCCTTCCTCCTCGACCGTCTTCCGGTCACGAACGCCGAGTATCTCAGGTTCGTTCGCGACCATCCGAAATGGCGCCGGTCCCGGGTCAGCCGCCTGCTCGCCGCGGAAAACTACCTCGCCCACTGGACCGGTGATCTCGAACCCGGCCCCGGCGCGCCCGCCGACGCCCCGGTCGTGAACGTGTCCTGGTTCGCCGCCCGCGCCTTTCTCAAGGCCCGCGGCAAGCGCCTGCCCACCGAGGACGAGTGGGAGTTCGCCGCCCGGGCCGATGCCGACCGTGCCGACGCCACCCGCGACCCCGCCTTCCTCGCCCGCATCCTCGCGTGGTATGGCAAGCCCAACCCGCCCGTGCTGCCCGCCGTGAGCAACGCCGAGACCGACCTCCGCGGCGTCGCCGGCATGCACGGGCTCGTCTGGGAATGGGTCCGCGACTTCAACAACCAGACGGTCACCGGCGCCGCCCGCAACGACGCCTCGCTCGACCGGTCCCTCTTCTGTGCCGGCGGAGCGCTGAGCGCCACCGACGCCGCCAACTACGCCGCCTTCATGCGCTACGCCTTCCGCTCGAGCCTCGAGGGCAACTTCACGGTCACCAACCTCGGCTTCCGCGGCGCACGCGACCTCGAAACCAACATCAACCCATGAACACTCCCGCCATCCTCACCGTCATCCTCGGTCTTGGTCTCGCCAGCGTCCACGCCTCGTCCTGCTGCGAGCACCAGGAGGAATCAACCGACGCCTCCACCGAGTCGATCCATCAGTTCGACGCGAGCTGGACCGATCAACACGGCAAGGAGTTCAAGCTCGCCGAACTCAAGGGCCGGCCAGTCCTCGTCACCATGGGCTATGCGACCTGCAAGTTCGCCTGCCCCCGCCTCGCCGCCGACCTGCTCGCCATTGAGAGGCAACTCAGCCCCGCGGAGCGTTCCCAGCTCGCCATCGTCTTCGTCTCGATCGACCCCGAGCGCGATACCCCGGCCGCGATGAAGCGCTTCCTGGATCAGTACAAGGTCGATCACCAGCGCTGGCACGGCCTGCGCGGCGAGGAGGATGCCATCCTCGAACTGTCCGTCGCGCTGGGCATCCGCTACCGCAGGGTGAACGACACCGACTTCGCGCACTCGAACGTCCTCACCCTGCTGTCGCCCGCCGGAGAAATCCTCCACCGCGTGGAAGGCCTCGGTGCCGATCCGACCACCATGCTGGCCGCGATCCGCACGGTCCTCGCCCCGGACGAAGCCCCCGACTCCAGGCCCTGACCATGCTCGCACCCAGCCACCCTTCCGACGGGGCCGACCCTGCCTGCAGACCTTTGGAGTGCGGTGGCTTGCCACCGCTTTTCATGCCACCCTTTCCCTCCGACTCCCAAGAGATCCCGCGAAAAGACAAGCCACTCCGACTCTTCACGCCGAACCCTTGATTCCAGCCACCCGGCAATCCGAAAGCGGTGGCGAGCCGCCGCACGCCACACCATGAACTCCGTCACCCGCCAACTCACCCGCCTCGCCGGGGAACCCTTCCGCCTGTTCTTCCCGCTCGGCGTGCTGGCCTCGGTCATCGGGGTCATGCTCTGGCCGGCGGTCTTCCGCGGCTGGATCGACTACTACCCGCTCGAAGCCCACGCCCGCTGGATGGTCCTCGGCTTCGGCGGCTCGCTCGTCGTCGGTTTCCTCGGCACCGCCGGGCCGCGCCTGCTCGGCACCCGTCCGTTCTTCCGCTGGGAGTTCCTGGTCCACCTCGCGCTGGCGCTGGCGATGATGACCGCCCTCTGGCGCAACCGCATCGCCGCCGCCGACCTGCTGGCGGGCGTGTGGCTCACCGGCGTGCTCGCCAGCCTGCTCGGCCGCTTCCTCCTCGCCCGCCGCGACGTCCCGCCGCCCGGCCTGCCACTCGCCGTGCTCGGCCTCGGCGGCGCCGCCACCGCCGGCATCGTGTTCGGTTCCGGGATTTCTACGTCGCTTCCCGTACATCAGCTCCTCCGCCTGCTCTACTTCCAGGGTTTCCTGTGGCTGCCCATCCTCGGAGTCGCACCCTTCCTGCTCCCACGGTTCTTCGGAGAACCCTCGCCGCATTCCTTCGACGAAAGCCTCTCGATCCCGCCCGGCTGGACGCGACCCTTCCTCGAGTCGCTCGCCGCCGGTCTCCTGCTCCTCGCAAGCTTCGCCCTCGAAGCGTGGGGCCACAACCGCGCCGGTCATGTGCTGCGCGCGGTGGTCGTCACGCTCCACCTCGCCCGCTCGGTCCCCGGGTTGGTTGCGTGGGGCAAGGTCAACGGCCTCGGCCTCGCCCTGCGCTGGGTCGTCCCCTGCGCCGCCGGCGGCTGGCTGCTCGCCGCCTGGTTCCAGCCGCTGCGCATCGGCATGCTCCACCTGATGTTCATCGGCGGCGCCGGCCTGCTCATGTTCGCCGCCGCCACCCGCGTGATCCTCGGCCACAACGAACGCCACGACCGGCTCGCCTCGCCGCTCAAATGGTGGCACGCCGTGTGGATCATGATCCTCTTCACCGCCGCCACCCGGCTGACCTCCGACTTCGTCCCCAAGGTCCGCGTCTCGCACTTCATCTACGCCGCCCTGCTGTGGGTCGTCATCGCCGCCTTCTGGAGCTGGAAACTCAGGCGCGAACGGCGACTGCCGGTTTACGAGGAAGGCGTGATCCAGAGCCGCTGCCCGCGTCGAAGCAAGGCGTCCGCAGGCGAGCCCTCGCGTTGCTGAATGGCCCGACCTCAGCCGCTCCCCGCGACCAGATCGGATCCCGCGGACCGAACAGATCTTCGTCGTCAAATTCGGGCCCGTCCGCCTCGGATGGCACGCCGAGAAGCCTCCGGTAGTGTTCCAGCATCCGCGGCATCGCCCGCGGTGGATCCATCGGCTTGCGGAGATCTTCCAGCACGTCATCCAGCACACCCGCGAATCTCTCCCCCACCAGTCCTTTGTAATCCAGTTCCCGGAGGTAATCCTCCATCTCCACCGCCCGCGGCGCCGCCTATTCGAAGCGCTCGTGAAACACGGTCAGCGCATCATGGATCTCCTCGAATCTGGCCGACCGGGCGGCGGCATCGGGTGCCGCGGCGTAGTCCCTGCAGAGTTGGAGGAAGGGCATTAGCCAGTCATGCAGCGCGTCGTGCCCCTCGCCTTCGATCGTGCAACTGGCGATCAACCGGCGGGTGTGCCCATCGATCCGCGCCGAGAGTTCCGCGTGGTCATCTTTCCCGGATGACTCGAAGGTGCTGACATCCATTTCAAGCTTGCGGACGTGCTGCATCATGGCGTCCGGCATCGTCCATTTGGCGGACTCCCCGACCTCGGACTCCAATGCCGTCGAACTTCCGGAGGCGTCGCCGTCAGGCTCGCCGGCTCCGTGTTCGGAGGGTCGCTGGCAGGCGGAGAACGCCATGCCAAGCGTCAGGATCAGGATCGTGGATGGGTTCTTCATTGGATTCAAATCCCCGCCATCTCCCGCGCCGCGGGAAAGAGCACCGAGTTCTCCAGATGAATGTGCCGGTGCAGGTCGGCCTCCAGGTCCGCCAGCCCCGCGAACAGGGCCCGGTAGGTGTTGCAGGCCTCCGGCGGCGGGGTGAAGCCGTTCGTCAGCTCGCGCAGCTTCGCCAGCGCCGCCCCGGCCTCGTCGTGTTCTTCCAGCATCGTCGCGAGCGCCCCGTCCAGCGGGATTTCCGCCGGTTCCCCCGAGGCCATCGCCCGGATCGCCGGAAACAGCACGTCCTCCTCCTTCATCATGTGATGCGCGAGTTCGACCATCATTTTCTCGTAGATCAGGTGCACCTGCACCAGCGAGCGCGTGTGTGGTCCATG
>CALGOH010000233.1 GCA_937957985.1 uncultured Verrucomicrobiae bacterium | reverse complement strand
GCCGCCGCCGGCCTGGAGCCCACCCCCGAGATGCCCGGCCTCGACCTGCTCGACGAGTCCCTCGTAGTCGATCCCGAGGAACTGGCAGGCCCAGCGGTCCATGCCGCCTCCGAGGTTCGCGTGGTAGGCCTCCGGCAGCTCGCCCCGGTGCCTGAGGCGGATCTTGTCACACATCCGGGGGAAGTAGATCAGGCCGTCGATTTCGTCGTAGGGGCTTCGGGGAAAGGTCTCGCTCATGGCGTCAGTCTCGGGTCGTCGCGGCCCGCGGCTCAACCCGGAAATCAACGCCGCTTGCCGCTGCTCCGACCAGCGCCACGGTCTCGGCGTGCCGGACGAGAAGACCTGCCTGAGCTGTGGACGCCGCATCGTGTGGCGCCGGAAGTGGCGCGGGTGCTGGGAGCAGGTGAAGTACTGCTCGGCGGCCTGCCGGCGCCGTGGGACAGGCGAGCGCACCCTCGAAGCCGCGATTCTCCAACTTTTGAGCGGGCGGGCGCGGGGTGCCTCGATCTGCCCGAGCGAGGTGGCGCGGCGGTGCTTTCCCGACGACTGGCGGCGGCGGATGGAGGAGGTGAGACGCGCCGCACGGAGACTCGTGGCCGCCGGCAGGGTGGAGATCACCCAGAAGGGTCGCGTGGTGGACCCCTCGACTGCCCGGGGACCGATTCGGATCCGCCGAAGCGATTGATCGCTTTTCAACCTTCGCCCGGGGGAGTAGGCTGCCGACCATGAAAATTTGGACGTTTCTTCTGCTTCCGCCGGCCATGCTCTTCACCGGATGCGGCGGGGGCGGATCGATCGAATCGATGCCGGTCTCGGCCGCCGCGCATTCGGTCACGCCGCCCAGCGATCTCCGCCTGCCGAAATCGACCGTCTTCAAGGGCGAATCCAGGTTCCAGGCCCTGGTGGCGCGGGCCGAACGGGAGAACTGGCGGCGTCTGCCGCTCGGCCAGCGGACCGTCCGGGTGGCCCGCGCGATGACCGGCGTGCCCTACGTCAACTACACGCTCGAGGTCGACGACCACGTCGAGAGCCCGGTCGTGAACCTCAACGGCATGGACTGCTGGACCTACTACGAGAACGCGCTCGGGTTCGCCCGGATGCTCAAGTACAAGCCTGGGCCCTATCGCCCCGAGGACCTGCTCCACATGGTCGAACTCGAGCGCTACCGGGGCGGGCGCTGCAACGGCAACTACCTGAGCCGCATGCATCACCTGGAGGAAGTCTTCTACGACAACCAGAAGCGGGGCCTGGCGACGAATGTTACGCCGAGCCTGCCGGGCGCGGTCCGCCTGCGCCGTGAGATCCGCGAGATGCCCGAGCAGTGGAAAAGCTACCGCTACCTGCGGAACAATCCCGAACTGATTCCCCGGATCGACAGGATCGAGCAGCGGGTGTCGGGCCTGCCGGTGTATCACGTTCCCAAGTCGCGGGTGCGCTCGATCGAGCACCTGCTCCAGGACGGCGACATCTGCGCGATCACGACGAATTGGAAATACGGCTACACCTCGCACGTGGGCCTGATCGTCAGGAAGGGCAACCGCGCGTTGTTCGCCCATGCGACCTCCGACCGCGACAAGGGCCGGCGGACGATCATCGACCGGACCATCACCGACTACCTGAACGGCTCGTCCAAGCATGCCGGCATCGTGATCTGCCGTCCGCGGGACCTCCCGCCGTCTCCGATGTGGGAGCAGCGGATGGCGAGCAACTGAGGGCGATTTCGGCTTGCCCTGTTCAAATGGACGTGTTTTGTTCCTGCGAACACTGTTCATCGAACCATGGCCGAACAACTGACCCGCCGACAGCAGGAGATCCTCGAGTATCTCAAAGCCTACCAACGTGAGCTGGGCCTGATGCCCTCGACCCGCGAGATCCAGCATCACTTCGGATTCGCCAGTCAAACCGCCGCGGTGAGCCACCTCCGCGCGCTCGAGCGCAAGGGGGCGATCCAGCGCCTGCCGAACAAGGCGAGGGCGGTGGTGTTCCCCGAGGATCTTGATCGGGAAGAAATCGTGGACATCCCGGTCTATGGCTCGATCGCCGCCGGCATGGCGCAGGACGCCCCGCCGGAACGCGAGGGGTGCGTATCGATCGACATCCGCTCGCTCGGGATCCGGCCCAACGCCCGCACCTTTGCGCTGAAGGTGCGCGGGGATTCCATGATCGACGCCCACATCTGCGACGGCGACACGGTCATCCTGGAATTCCGCGAGCCGCGGAAGGGCGATGTGGTCGCGGCATTGATCGACGGGGAAACCACGCTGAAGCGATACGTCGTCCGCGACCGCAAGGCCTATCTCAAGGCCGAGAACCCGGACTATCCCGATCTCATTCCCGCCCGCGAACTGATCATCCAGGGCGTGATGATCGGGCTGCTGCGCAACCGTGCGGCCTGAGTGTCTCCGTGCGCCTGGCCGGATGAGTCTAGTACCGGTGATTTCGGCCCGATGTCCTTCATGGTGATCGACACCGGGCACCCGGTCATCGAGCATCTCGGCATCGGAAACATGAAGTTGTCGACCTCCCCGAAACCATCCCGCCCCGTGGCGGCAGCCGATTAGTGCATGATGTCGGAACGCTGCGCCGCATTGCTGTTACCGGCTTTCTCGCTGATCCGTGAGGGAGGCTTGGGGATTGGAGATACCCGTTCGATGCACGAGTGGATCGACCTCGCGGCCGATCACGACGTGGGGCTGATCCAGCTCCTCCCGATCAACGAGACCGGCTCCGACGACAGTCCCTACAACGCGATTTCCTCGGTGGCGCTGGATCCGGTCTATCTGGCGATGGAGGAAGTCCCGGGGGTGGATGCCCGGAAGGTGGCCTCGATGGCAACCAGTGACCGGGGGCCGGTCGATTACGCGGCGGTGCGTCGGCGCAAGAATGCATTGCTTGACGAGGCCTGGCGTCGCTGGCCGGAAGCCGGCCGGGATCTTCACTCGGAGTTCGAGAGCTTTAGACAAGCCGAGTCCGGATGGCTGCCGGACTTCGCGGCCTACCGTGCCTTGATGGAAAGGGCCGGGACCGAGAAGTGGGACCGCTGGCCGGAGGCATGGCGGACGGTGGAGGGCGCGCGGGAGGCGCTGCGTGGCGAGGAGAATCTGTGCGCCTACATCGAGTGGGTCCAGTGGCTCTGCTTTCGGCAATGGCGGGCGGTGCGCCGCCATGCGGACAAGCGCGGCGTGAAGCTGATGGGCGACATCCCGATCGGCGTGAGCCGGAATTCCGCCGATGTGTTCTTCGGCCGGGAGGACTTCGATCTCGACTGGTGCGGTGGGGCGCCGCCCGAGACGGTTTTCAAGCACGACGCCTTCATCCGGAAGTGGGGTCAGAACTGGGGCATCCCGCTTTACCGCTGGGACCGGATGGAGCGGGACGGTTTTCCGTGGTGGCGGCAGCGGGTGGGCAAGCTGGTGGACATCTTCCACGTCTTCCGCATCGACCACGTGCTCGGCTTCTACCGCATCTACGGCTTTCCCTGGCAGCCGGATGAGAACAAAGACTATCTCGACCTGACCGAGGCGCAGGCGGCGGAGAAGACCGGAGGGCCGCTGCCGAAGTGGGTGCCGCGCCCCGACGACACGCCGGAGCATTGCGCCGCCAACCGGGCCGAGGGCGAGGTGCGGCTCAGGATGGTGCAGGAGGCCGCCGGCGACGGCGAGGTGATCGGCGAGGACCTGGGCCATGTGCCCGACTACGTCCGGCCGCATCTCTATTCGCTGGGCATCTGCGGATTCCGGATTCCGCACTGGGACTTCGACGAGGAAGGCAGGGTCATCCCGGGCGACGAGATTCCCGAGACCTCCTTCGCGACCTACGCCACCCACGATCACGATTCGATCCCGGCGATGTGGGCGGATTTCCGGCGCCGGGTGTCCGAGGAGAACGACGACGAGGAGGATCGCGAGGAAACCCGTGAGGGTCTCCAACGTCTCGCGGACTTCGCCGGGATCGGGGATCTCGGGCCATTCGATGAGGAGAAGCTATGGCTCTTGATCGACGCGCTCATGCGGTGCAACTCCCGCTATGCCGCGATCATGATCACCGATCTGTTCGGCATGACCGACCGGATCAACAGCCCGGGAACCGTCGGCCCTCACAACTGGACCTTCACCCTGCCTTTCACCGCCCGGGAATGCCGCGACCTGCCCCAATGGTCCCGTCTCGGCGAGAGCATCCGGGCGGGACTACGCCATCGCGGAGCTTGAGAAGAAGGCGAATCGGTGGCATAGGCCGGTGGTTCCCCCTTCCATGTTCGCCGTCCTCCCGAAGTTGGGCCGGGCCTTCGTGTTCGTTGCCCCGTTGTTGGCCGTCCTCGCTTTGCCGGGCATCGCCGACCCGACGAGAATCCTTCCGCTGGGTGATTCGATCACCGCCGGCGCGCTTGCCGGACCGAACGGTATTCCAGCGGAGGATGGCGGATACGGGAGGGGCGGCTACCGCTATTACCTGGAGCGCTTCCTCGAGGCCTCCGATGGTCTTCCGAACTTCGAGATCATCGGCAACAGTCCGGATGCCGGAGGAACGATCGCTTCCTTTGCGGGCAAGTGGTTTCTAAACGACAAGCCGATGAAGTTCACGACCCACGGCGGCTATCCGGGGTTCTCCATCGAGCAGATCAGGGACCTGGTCGCGGATGGCACGGAGCCGGTGGTTCAGAGCGATGTGGTCCTTTTGCAGGTCGGGACCAACAACGTCGGCTACGGCAGTTCGACTCCGGCGACGGCCGCGGAGATCGCCGGATGGAGGAGTGCCTACGAGTCGCTGCTCGACGCGATTCTCGCGAAGAGCGCCACCGCGCGGGTGGTGATGGCGAAGATTCCTCCGGTGGCCGAAGGGACGCCGTATTGGGACGATGGCGAGTACATCGTCCCGGGAACGGTTGCGGCGAACGCGGCCAGGATCGAGCCGTTCAACACCGAGGTCGTCGAGGTCGTGCATGCGGACTATGCGGCGACCTACCCGGGCAGGTTCTTCCTTGTCGACAACTTCACGGGACTCGACCCCGAGAATGAAGCCACGAGTTTTGCCACGGCCACCAATTCGGAGGACTTTTTCACCGGTCAAGGCGATGGCATCCATCCCTACAACGCGGGGCACCGCAAGATGGCGGTCGGCTTCTGGAACGGCTACCAGCGCGCCCAGGGCAAGGCGGCGACGGCGGTGGTGACGCCCCTCGATGATCCCGACGGGGACGGCGTAGGGGGGGCGGACGTCGGTCTTCTCGGTGATGGGACGCTGCGGCAGGGCGATGCCGACAAGGTCACGGATCAACCCTACGTGATGGCCAGCACGGATCCCGGCGAGCGCGCGAAGCTCTACCTGCGGCTCGATCTATCGGGTTTGCCGAAGCAATGGGATGAGGCCCGCTTCAACCTGATCTTCTGGGGTGCTCCGTCGGGGACGCCGAATTTCGGCAATTGCTGCGACGACCAACCATCGACGGCGACCTTCGAGATCCACGGGATTCCGGACGGGGGCGACGACTGGACGGAAGAAGGCATCACCTGGGCGACGGCGCCCGGAAATGATCCGGGTGGCGACGGGGTGACCGGCACTTTTCTCGGCGGGATCGTGGTGCCTGGTGGTTTGCAGACCGGCGAGGTGGTCAGCATCAGCACTCCCGAATTGCTCGACTTCGTGAACCACCAGCGCGGTCTGGATGGAATGGTGACCTTCGCGGTGACCGGGACCGTGCCCGACCCCGGCTTCCGGGTGAGTTTCCAGGACAGCGACCTGCGCGACTACGCGCCCGCCTTCCTGCAACTGGCCGACTCGGTGGTGGAACCGGCACCGGCGGATTTCCGGATTCTCAGCGCCGACTTCGATCTCGAAGCGGAGCCCCTGCCCGAGGTCGAGATCCGGTTCGTCTCGGACGAGTCCCAAACCTATCTGGTCAGTGCATCGGACGATCTCCGGACCTTTGACGAGGTTCTTGCATCCGGAATCCCCGGGGCGCCTGGAGCGGGCGAGACGACGATCATCATTCCCATGCCCGATGGCCGTGAAAGACTCGTCCTGCGGGTGGAACGACAATGAGGCGATGAATCAAAGGATGAACAACTTCGACCTGATCCGCCTGATCGCGGCGTTGCAGGTCGTGTTCGTTCATGCGGTCGGGCACACCGAGGTGCTCCACACCGGTTCGGCCTGGCTGCTCCGCCTGCTGGACGGGGCGATCCTGTTTCCCGGCGTTGCGGTGTTCTTCGTGATCAGCGGTTTTCTCATCGCCGGGTCGTGGGAGCGATCAAGGGATCGACCGGCGGCGTATTTCTGGCGTCGGGGCCTGCGCATCTATCCGGCGCTGGTCGTCTGCGTCGGAGTGAGCCTGGTGGCCCTGGGGTCGTTCGGATTTCTCACGAAGGAGGCCCTGACTTCGACCGGCTTCTGGGCCTGGCTGGTGGGACAGTTGAGCTTCGGTCAGTTCTTCAATCCCGATTGTTTCCGTGGCTTCGGGGTCGGGGTGGTCAACGGAGCGCTGTGGACCATCTCGGTCGAACTCCAGTTCTATCTGTTGCTTCCGTTGCTCTATCGGATCGTCTTTCCGGTTGGCGGTGGCGGCAGTTGGCGGCGATGGGTGCTGCCCGCCAGCTTTCTTGTTTCGTTCGGTTCGTTCTGCTGGGTCGATGCCGGCACCAACGGTCCTGGTGGGTTCACCGACGCCGGGCTGGTGTCCAAGCTGTTGTTCGTCTCGTTTCTTCCCCACTGGTGGATGTTCGCGCTCGGGTTGGCGATCCACCGTCATTTTGACCGGCTTGCCGGATGGTTCGCCGGAAAGGCGATGTGGTGGTTCGCCGCCTACGCGACCCTCGCCGCACTCCGGGTTCACGGGTTGGGTCGCGAGAGCGGGTGGGCCTTCTACCTCGGCTACCTGCCCGAGCGGATCCTGCTGGCCATGCTGACGGTCTCGGCGGCCTTCACCATGCGGGGGCTTTCCTCGCGGTTGCTCGCCGGGACCGATATTTCCTACGGCGTTTACATCTATCACTTCCTGCTGATCAACATCCTGATCGAGTTCGGCGTGATGACCACGGCTTCGTGGGTTCCCGTGTTGTTCCTTCTGGCGGTTCTCGCCGGGGTGGTGAGTTGGTTCGGCATCGAAAAGCGCTTCCTCGCGCTGAAGTCGAGGATTCCGAGTCCGCCTTCGGCAATGAATCGCCCTGCGCCCGTGGAGCAGCCCGAGTGGTAGCTCAACGGTAGGTCAACTGAGCGGTGACGGTGGCGTCGCGGTCGCTCACGAAGCGAATCCAATAGGCCGAGAATGTGTCGGGAAAGGTGTGGGTGAACTTCGCTCCCCGCTCCAGGTTGAAGGTCGCGCCATCGATCCAGGTTCCGTCTCCGTGGATGTCGAGTTGCATCGTGACCCCAATGCGATTCTCCGTCGGGCTGTTGAAGGCGAGTGTCAGCTCCTTCCGGTCGTAGGCGGTCATCAGATAGGGATCGGATGCCTCGCCTGCCCTTACCGCAGTGGCCTTCCAGGGGCCGCCTTCGCCCCGGGGTTTTCCCAGCTTCCAGATGTCGTCGATCGCGCCCGCCCACAGGGCTACCTTGCCATCGTCGGACCTCAGGAGGTGCGGGTTGTCGGCGGGGTGGTCGACCGCGACCCCGCTCATGATGAACAGCCCGCGATAGGAGCAGAAGTCATGCACGAGGTGCCGGTGGGTCGCCACCGGACGGATCTTGGCGATGCCCCCGGCGTTGCGTGCCGGCAGTTCGTAGAAGGTGCCATCGACGTGGAGCAGGTCCCGTTCGGTGGCGACCTCGCGGGCGATCCGATAGCCGCCGAAGTCCGAGAGTCCGGCCAGGCCGGCTTTCGGGAGTCGCCAGCGACCGCCCTCGTCGTCGGTGTAGATGATCGAAGCGCTGTCGGCGAGCAGGACGCTCGGGGGAATCGCGGCGTGTTCGCGGGTGAATGCCTCAAGCTTCGGGTCGTCGTCGCGCCGCAGCTTCAGCTCGGCATCCAGTTCGTAGTGGCCGGCCGGTTCGCCGTCACTGCCGAGCGCCGCGAAAGAAAGCGTCTTCACGCCGCCGGCGAGGGCGCGGACAAGGCCTCCCGTCCGGGCGTCACCGGACTGCGCCAGGCCGTCGAAGATCGGATCGGCATCGATCGCACGTCCGTCTTCGTTGCGGTAGGTGAACACCGCCGTGTAGGCCTTGCCCGCGTCCTTCGTTCGTAGCCGGATCCACTCGCCGGGCAGGTCTTCGGTCAGATCAACGAACCGGTAGCCCGGGATCGAAATAGTCCGGCTTTCGAGGACGCGGAGATCCGGGCCGAGGAACTCGAGCCGGACTTCGCGCGCACCATCCGACTCGTGATGAAGGTGAAGACCGCGCTTCCGGTAGCCGGCGAGGAGGTAGGGGTCGGACGTCGCGCCGGCCTCAAGATCCTCCTTCAGCCACACCGCGCCGCGTCCGATGGCGGGGCCGAGGTGGTCGAGTTGATCCGGGTCGACGAACCACAGGTTCGACTGCGACTGGGGTGCGGCGATCTCACCCTTGGCCTTGCGCTTGTTGAGGAACTCGTTCTTCGCCGTGTCGTCGCAGCCGAAGACGATCCGGTCGCTCCAGCGGCAGAAGTCCCCGATCACCTTGAGGTAGTTGGACCGCGGGCGGATGCCGCCGAAATCATCGACACCGAAGTCGCCGGGAAAGCGCCACATGGTGCCGTGCATCGTCATCAGGAAGTCGTCCTCGCCGATTTCGCGGATGCGCGGCCACTCGGTGTTCCAACCGTGGGCGCCGTCATAGGAATGCGAGCCCTTCGGCAGCCGGAAGAAACGCCATCCGTCCTCGGGATGGCGCACGCCCAACAGCAGCGATTTCGCATCCCAACCGATCGCCCAGATCGGATCGGTGGCGGGGTCCGGGTTGCCATGGATGCCGCCGGGTCCGGTGACCTCGGTGAACTGGTTGCGCCGGACCACCGTCCACGCGTCCGCCTTTCCGTCCCATTCGGCGAGCACGCCCGACGGCGTGGCGGGATCGACCTTGGCCCGCTGGCCGTGCTCGCCGTTGTTGGAGTAAACATAGACGCCCTGACCCGAATAGAAGCCCTTGCCATGATAGCCCGGCAGGTCGGCCTTGCGGCGGTCGGTCTTCATCTGCTCGTCCGCCCACAGCTCGCGCACTTCGAGGGATGTCACATCCACTTCGTAGATGCCTTCCTCCATCGTCGCGTGGACGATCTTCCCGTCGGGATCGGAGAGGTGGCGTGCGGTCCCGGTGGGGCGACCGAACATCTCCGAGTAGGGAATGACCCGCACGCTCCGCTCGCGGTCGATCGCATAGGGTCCGATGAAGAGTTGTCCGGACCCGTCGTGGATCATCCGGTTGGCGGGTGTGCCGCCGATGGATTCCGGACGGATGATCTGTCGCAGGTCCGGCGTGATCTCGTAGAGCTTGTCACTCGATCCCGTCGGCTTGTGGGGCGCGTAGGTGATCACCCACAGGCGGTCCGCCCACGGCACCACGGCGCCGGTGCCGCACTCGCCTTCCTCGTTGAACATGGCGAGGTGCGGATGGATGCCGGAAAGGGAAGGGGGGGCGGCCATCGTGGTGGTGACGGCCAGGCCGGCGATGAGCACGAGTTTCATGGCGCCGCCATACGGTCCTGCGGTATCCGCTCTTGCAGTGGGCGGCTCGGGACTGGACGCCGCCGACCCGGGCCGGCAGCCTCGCCCCGTGAAGATCAAGACGGCCGAGTTCGCCACCAGCGCCCCCGATCTCGAAAGCTGTCCGCCGGCGGGCATGCCGGAGTTCGCCTTCATCGGGCGCTCGAATGTCGGCAAGTCGTCCCTGCTCAACATGCTCGTCGGCCGCAAGAGCCTGGCCAAGGTGTCGTCCACTCCCGGGGCCACGCAGCTCATCAATTTCTTCACCATCAACGAGCGCTGGTCGTTGGTGGATCTGCCAGGCTACGGCTATTCGAAGACACCGAAGAACATCCGCGCCGGATTCCAGCGGCTGGTGTCCGACTACCTCGCGCAGCGGGAGAGCCTGTGCTGCGTGTTCGTGCTCATCGACGCCCGCCACACGCCGCAGAAGCTCGACCTCGATTTCTGCGATTGGCTCGCGGTCAACGGGATTCCCTTCGTGCTGGCCTTCACCAAGGCCGACAAGGTGAAGGCCGGCAGGCTGAAGTCCAACCGGGCCGCCTTCCTCGCGGCTCTGGCGGAGCGGGTCGCGGGTGAGCCCCGGGTCTTCGTGACCTCGGCCGAGGACCGGCGCGGGCGCGACGAGGTGCTGCGCTTCATCGGTGAGGCGCTGGAGGCCTGAGAGGATCGCCCATGGACGCTCCGGCAACCGGGATCCGGCGGGAGGCGCCGTGGAAGGCGGGTCTGCGCGCGGCGCGGGCCAACGTGATCCCCGGGCTGATCCTGCAGGCGGCGATGGTGGCCATCCTGCTCGGCTACTTTTTCCACCCGCCCCTGCGCGAGCTCCTCGAAAGGCTCGCCGAGGTGAAGGCGCGCTGGGGCTACGCCTACAGCGCGCTGGCGGGGATCGTGGCCGGAGCCGTGGTCCCGGAGCTGATGCGCTGGCTGGTGCTGCAGCACGGGCGTTTCGGTCCGGGAAACCTGCGCGAGCTGATCTTCGCGGTGCCCTTCTGGTGCGGGATGGCGCTGGTGGTCGATCTCCTCTACCGCGGCCAGGCGCTGCTTTTCGGCGACGAGCCGACGCCCGTGGTGGTCATCCCGCAGGTGCTGGTGGACCAGTTCGTTTACAACCCGCTCTTCGCCGCGCCGGTGACGGTGAGGCTCTACGCCTGGAAGAACGGCGGCTATTGCTGGCAGCGACGCTTTTTCACCGCCGGCTACTACCGCGAGCGCGTGGTGCCGGCGCTCTTCGCCACCTGGGGCGTGTGGATCCCGGTCGTCACGGTGCTCTACACCCTGCCCGAGCCGGTGCAGATCCCGCTCTTCGCGCTCGCGCTTTCGCTGTGGGTCATGCTCTACAGTTGGATGAGCCAGCGCTGAGCGGATCGGCTCGACAGGATGAAATCGGCGGCGAGTATGTGGCGTATGTGCCCTGTCATGAAATTCCTTCCCACCCTCGGAGCGGGCCTTGCCCTGACGTTCTTCCCAGCCAGCGCCCGGACCTGGACCGAGGCGGAATCGGGCCGGACGGTCGAGGCGGACCTGGTCGGCCGGACCGGTGAGAAGGTCACGTTGAAGCGTGCGGACGGCAGGACCTTTGAGATCGCCGTCGCGAGTTTGTCCAAGGAAGACCGGGACTTCATTGCAGCCAAGGTCATCGCGGACTGGCCGTCGTGGCGGGGGCCTGACCGCGATGGGCACTCGCCGGACACGGGCTTGCTCAAGGAGTGGCCGGACGGCGGCCCGAAGTTGTTGTGGACATTCGAGAAGGCCGGGACCGGCTACAGTTGTCCGGCGGTGGTCGGTGGGAAAATCTACTTCACCGGTGAGCGCGACGGGGAGGCGGAGGTGATCTGCCTCGACGCCTCGGGCAAGGAACTCTGGAGCGCCCCGATCGGCGACGATGCCGGGAAGGGCTACAACACCGGCTGGGGCGGTGGTCCGCGCGGGGCGCCGACGGTCAGCGACGGACGGCTCTACGCGATGTCGGCAAACGGAGATCTCGCGTGCATCGACATCTCCGGTGGCAAGGTACTGTGGCGCAAGAGCCTGGTGAAGGACTTCGGCGGCACGGTGCCGGGCTGGGGCTATGCCGAGTCCCCGCTGGTCGACGGTGACAAACTGCTGGTGACCCCGGGCGGCAAGGACGGGGCGATCGTCGCGATGAACAAGGTGAGCGGGGAGGTGATCTGGAAGAGCGACGAACTCACCGACGAGGCCCAGTATTCATCGATCGTGATCGCCGAGGCGGGCGGCAAGCGACAGTACGTCCAGCTCTTCATGAAGCAGTTCGCGGGTGTTGATGCGGAAACAGGCGACCTGCTTTGGACATCCGACTGGCGCCAGGGTCGCACCGCGGTGATTCCGACGCCGGTGGTCCGCGGCGACAAGGTCTACATCACCGCCGGCTACGGCGCCGGCTGCAAGCTGGTGAAGATCGGAGCCGACTCCGCCGAGGAGATCTGGGAGAACAAGGTGATGAAGAACCACCACGGCGGCGTGGTGCTCGTGGGCGATCATCTCTACGGCTTTTCCGACGGGGCGGGCCTGGTCTGCCAGTCCTTCGACAGCGGCGAACGGGTCTGGTCGGAGAAGGGCGAGAACCTCGAGAAGGGCGCGGTGCATTATGCCGACGGCATGCTCTACTGCCTCGATGAGCGCAACGGCTCGGTGTTTCTTGTCGAGGCGACCCCGGAGGAATATCGGGAGAAGGGACGCTTCGGCCTGCCGAAGAAGACGACGCTGCGCGATGATCACCAGGGCAAGGTGTGGACCCACCCCGTCGTCATCGGCGGCCGTCTCTACCTGCGCGACCAGGACCTGTTCTTCTGCTACGACGTGAAGGGATGATCGGGAGCGCGGCTTTTCAAGCCGGGTTGAATCAATTGGCTGGAGCTTCACCGAAAGTAGTTCTCCATGGCGAGGCTTGGTTGGCAGCTCTTTGACACCACCTCATCATCCTTTGTCGTGATGTTCCACGACTTGGGCACGATGTCATCGCAATTTGGAGCGGTGTTTGAGGAGCCGGACACGGTGTTCGGCGGCCTGGACATGATGTAAAGGCGTTTCGGACGGATGTTCGGCGTGTTGGGAGCGGTGTTCATCCTCCTGTGCACGATGTAAAAGCGTTTCGACATGGTGTCCCGGCACCGGTTTCGGCGGGTTTGGGGAAGGGAGGAAATTAAAAGTTCCGAAATTGGGAAGTTTGGCTTGCTTTAGTTCTCACAGGCCGGCATTCTTTGCCGCATGGTTCTGCTTGGAAGAACAAGTGCCCTCCTTTCCGACGCGCATCGGCACGGCGCGCAACAGTCTCTCCGGGCATGGGTCAACGAGGTGCGGAAGTCTCGCTGGAGAAGCGTGGAGGAGATCCGGCGGCGGTATCCGCGGTCGTGGGTTCTGGAGGACGACAGCTTTCACGTCTCGCTGACTGCCGAGGACATCGGCATCCGCTTCGCGGTTTCATTCGAGGTGGGAGCGGTGCGGACCTTCGCCATCGCCACGGCGCCCGAGACCTATCGCTTTTCCCCTAGCTGCCCCCCAACGATGAACACAGCAACCTAATGACGACGAACCATGCCAACAAAACCGATCAACACTCCCCAACGGCACGAGGAAGCGCTGAAGCGCCTCGACGTGCTGATGGCACGCGGCGCTGAGCTGACGGAGCCCCAGCGGGATGAACTGGAGATCCTGACCATCCTGATCGCCGACTACGAAGAGAAACAACTCCCCGTCCCTCCGCCCGCACCCCTCGATGCCATCAAGTTCCGCATGTTCCAGTGCGACTACAAAGCCAAGGACCTCGGCCGCCTCGTCGGCGGGGCCAACCGCGCCTCGGAGATTCTCTCCGGCAAGCGTGGTCTCACGCCCGACATGATGCGCGCCCTGCACCGGGAGTGGGGCATCCCCACCGACTCGCTGCTCGGCGTCGCGGTGCCTGAACCCGAGACCGCTCCCGAGCGGGATCTCAACCCCAGGGATTACCCGCTCAAGCAAATGTACGACCGCGGATACATCCCCGGTCGTGCGGGTGACTGGAAACGGCATGCGAAGGATCAGGTCGATCTGCTGCGACGTTTTTTCGCCGACGGAGCCGCCCCTCTGGCTCCCGCCCTGCCTCGGAAAGCCACGGGCAAGAAGGCGATCAACGTCCACGCGCTCGAGGCCTGGGCCCATCGGGTGAAAATCCGCGCCGCGGAGGCGGAAGGCCTCCCGATGTGGGATCGCAAGGGTTTTGACGAGGCATTCCTCCACTGGCTGGCCAGCCTCAGTTACTTCGACGACGGTCCGGTCAAGGCCCTCGACGAGCTTCGCGAACGGGGCCTGCCGGTCATCATCGAACCCCGGCTCGATGGCACCCGGCTGGACGGAGCGGCCCTGCTCGCGGACGACGGTCGGCCGGTCATCGGGCTCACCCTGCGCCTCGACCGGCTCGACAATTTCTGGTTCACGCTCTTCCACGAGCTGGGCCATGTGCTCAGGCATCTTGATCCCGAAAACCGGAGTTTTCTCGATTCCGATCTGGATGCTGCGAATCACGATGAGGTCGAGCGCGAGGCCGACGCTTTCGCCCTCGATGCGCTCATCCCGCCCGGAGAATGGGAGTGGGCGTGCCGGCTGCGCAACGCTGCGGAGATTCGCAAGGCCGCCAAGGTCCTGCGTGTCGGGCCTTCCGTCATCGCCGGACGCCTCCGCCGCGAGGCCAATGACTACCGCAAACACCGCACCCTCGTCGGCCAGGGCATGGCCCGTGCGGCGCTCGGCTACCCCGAAGACCAATGGCCGAAGTGATCCTAATAGGGAGAAGGGATTTTCAATCCCTCGGGCACACGTGCGGGCCGCGTCCTGCCGAAGGATCCCGCGGTGCGGGGATGATCCATACTATCTCCCGAGGCGGGAGGAGGCAGGCGCACCCCGGGGTAGGCGTGCACTTTCGTGAAGCAAGGGATTGGAAATCCCTTCTCCCCATTTTCCCAAGCGGAGGACCCCACGCGGACCTCCGTTCCGAAAACACCCGGAGACCCAACCACGGCCCGCCCGCGAGTGCGGGGTCGGGACAACCGATGGCGGTCTCCACCCAACGTTGATCCAGACATGGACACCAACACCACCATCACCCAAAGGCGGCGGCCTGCCAGAAAGGCCGCGGACTTCCACGCCGCGTGGAAGCAGTTGGCCCCGGAGGATTCCTTCGGGGGGAAGACCCTCGCGGAACTCGAGACGGCCATGGGGCCCCTCGAAACCGCGCTGGACGAACTGCGGACGCTCACCGTGAGCCGCTCGGCGGCTCTCAAGGTGCGAGACCAGGAGGAGAGGGCGCTCAATGCCCTCCTCATCCGGGTCGCCCACGGCGTTCGCAGCCACCCGGACCATGGCGAGGACAGCCCGCTGTATCGCGCCATGGGCTTCGTGCCCAAGAGCGAGCGGGCCTCCGGCCTCACCCGCCGGTCCGAGGAGGACGAACCCGACGAAGAAGCCGCCGCTTGATCGATTCCTGCAAGAATCACACGATCAAGACGACGGCTCCCGTCGAAGAGTGCCACCGGTCCGCAAGGGCCGGTGGCCATTTCTTGAAAGAGGAAAGCACCTCGTGCACCGCCGCGCAAGAGGGCAGTTTGGAATCGGCGAGACACCCCGTCCTTGTCCCACCCGCCCTGCTGAGCTGACCTTGCGGGGCGCTTGCCAGCCGGAGCCGATGGGCTCTAGGCTTCATGCGTCTTCTAACGAACTGATTCATTCAGATTCCCCGACACGCTGGATGCCCACCGTCTTCGACAACATTGATAACCCATATATAAACAACGAAGCTCCCAATGGCCTGAAGGACGCCCTGAAGGTGGCTGTCCGTGGGGATTTTTGTGTGGGCTACTTCAATCTCCGTGGTTGGCGCTGCATCGACTCCGTGGTGAATGCCTGGGATCTGCCGTCTGATGAGGACGATCCGCCGCCGTGTCGCCTTCTGGTCGGCATGCAGCGGCTTCCGCACGAACAGTTGCGGGCGTGGCTGTCCGAGTCTCCGGACCGCCCCCCTGACCTCGGCCAGCTTGCGAAGCTCCGCAAGGACGCAGCGAAAGAGTTCCGCAAGCAGCTCACCGTCGGCTTTCCGACCGATGCTGACGAGGCCGGCCTGAAACGCCTGGTCAAGCAGCTTCGGGAAAAGCGCCTCGTCGTGAAGCTGTTCCTCAAGCACGCCCTCCACGCGAAGCTCTACCTCGCTCATCGCAATGACGGCTTCAACCCGATCATCGCCTATTTGGGCAGCAGCAATCTCACAATGGCAGGGCTGCGGGGGCAGGGGGAGCTGAACGTCGATGTCCTCGACGGGGATGCGGCCGGCAAACTTCACGATTGGTTCAAAAACCGCTGGGCCGACTCGCGGTGCCTCGACATTTCCGACGACCTGATCGAGGTGATCGAGGAAAGCTGGGCGGGTGACCGGCTCCTGTCTCCTTACCACGTTTACCTGAAGATGGCCTGGCACCTCTCGCAGGACGCCCGGGACGGCATCAAGGAATTCCGGGTGCCTTCCGAGATCCGGGATCATTTGCTGCCGTTCCAGGAAAAGGCCGTACAGCTCGCCTGCCGCCACCTCAACAAGCGGGGTGGAGTGCTCGTCGGCGACGTCGTCGGCCTCGGCAAGACGCGCATCGCTTCGGCCATCGCCCGCGTGCTGGGCGACGACCAGATGCTCGAAACGCTGATCCTCTGCCCGAAGAACCTCCAGTCGATGTGGCACGACTACGCGCATCGCTTCGGACTCCGGGCTCCGAAAGTGATGTCCCAGAGCGTGGCGCAGCGCGATCTCCCGAAGCTCCCACGGTATCGCCTCGTCATCATCGATGAGTCGCACAATTTCCGCAACCGCGAGGGGAAAATCTACCAGGCCATCCAAGACTACCTTTTCCGCAATGACTGCAAGGTGATTCTCCTTTCCGCGACACCCTACAACAAGACCTACCTCGACCTCGGTGCCCAGCTCCGCCTCTTCCTGAACGAGCAACACGACGTCGGCATCAGACCTGAGGCCCTGCTCCGGGAGATCACGGAGTCCCGCTTCGCGCTCGCCAACCCGAACACACCTGTCTCCTCCCTGGCCGCATTCGAGAAAAGCGAGCATCCGGACGACTGGAGGGACCTCATGCGCCTGTTCCTCGTCCGCCGCACCCGGTCGTTCATCGTCAAGAACTACGCCGAGTTTGATGAGCGAAACCAGCGGTCGTATCTGACCCTTCCCACAGGAGAGCGGATGTATTTCCCGGTCCGACAGCCGGTTTCCGTCACATTCCGCTCCGATCCGGATGACCCGGACGATCCCTGCGCGCAACTCATGCGCGACGATGTCGTGAACGTGATCAACGGGCTACGCCTCCCGCGCTACGGGCGAAGCCTCTACAGGCACCCGCCGGACAAGCTCCCGGAAGACCTCACGAAAGCGGAGACCAAGATTCTCGATGATCTTTCGCGAGCGGGTGCCCGAATGCGGGGTTTCTGCCGGACCAACCTGTTCAAGCGTCTCGAGAGTTCCGCCCACGCGTTCCTGCTTTCGATCCACCGGCATATCCTTCGGAATCACATCGAGATCCACGCGCTGGAGAACAAGCTGCCGCTTCCCATCGGCCAGCAGGATGCCGCTTTGCTCGACACCCGCCTGCACGACTTCGGCGATGGCGAACTGGACCTCGAGAACGAAGAACAGCAGCTCCCACCGCTCGGGCAGTGGGACGAATCCCACTACCGCGCCGAGGCCGCCGCTATCTACACGGCAATCTCCAGCCACCAGACCAAGCGCTACAAGTGGCTCCGGACCGATGTCTTCAAGAAGTCCCTGGTCAAGGACCTGCAATCGGATTCCGAGGAACTGCGCCAGCTTCTTCGTGATGCCGGCGAGATCCCCGTCGCCAAGGACTACAAGCTTCAGGCCCTCATCCGTCTCCTGCGCGAGGCCGAGCGTGGTGAGAAATACCTGCTCTTCACCCAATTCGCCGACACCGCCGTCTATCTGGAACAAGCGCTCAAGGACGCGGGAATCGACGGGGTCGATTGCGTCACCGGTGCATCGGAGGATCCCGCCAAACAGGCCTGGCGCTTCTCACCCGAGTCCAACGAGAAACTCAAGGACTTCCCGCCCTCGAAACAAACCCGAGTGCTCCTCGCCACCGACATCCTTTCCGAGGGCCAGAACCTCCAGGATGCCTGCCGGGTCATCAACTACGACCTCCCCTGGGCCATCATCCGGCTCATCCAACGCGCCGGCCGCGTGGACCGCATCGGCCAAAAGCGCGACACCATTCACTGCTACTCGTTCCTTCCGGCCGAGGGCGTCGAAAACATCATCCGGCTCCGCCGCCGCCTCTCCGATCGCCTCCGGGAAAACGAAGAGGTTGTCGGCTCCGACGAGAGCTTCTTCGAGGACCAGACCCCGAACGACGAGGAGGCCTTGCGCAATCTCTACGATGAGAAATCGGGGATCCTCGACGAACCGGAGGACGATGAGGTGGACCTCACCTCGGAGGCCTTTGAGGCCTGGTCGCAGGCCACCAAGGACAACCCCGAACTGCGCCGGACCATCGAAGCTCTTCCAGATGTCGTCTTTGCCACCAAGCGGCACAACCCACCTGAAGACAAACCCGCCGAGCTCTCGCCGCCGGGCGTGCTCACCTACATTCGCACTCCGCAGGATCACGATGCGCTCCTTTGGATCGACGCCGACGGCAAGACGGTTTCCGAATCTCCCGTCCGAATCTTCCGGCAAGCCAGGTGTGACGCCGAAGAAGAGCCCCTCGAAAGAAGAGCCGACCACCATAAGCTGGTGGCCAGAGCCACGGAGATCGTCGAGGAAGAGAGACGCGACGGGCAGGCGGGCAGCTTGGGATCCCGCAGAGGTGCCCGCTACCGCGCCTACGAGCGGTTGCAGGACTACCTCCGTCACCGCTCCGACGACCTCTTTGTCACCGACCACGTACGCGCTGCGATCCAAGCCATCTACGACCACCCGCTTACAACCGAGGCGGTGGACAAGCTGAACCGCCAGCTCCGCACCAATATCACCGACGACGACCTCGCCGCCCTCGTCACCCAGCTTCACCGCGACGACCGCCTCGTCGTCGTCAATCTCCACGATGAGCCCGCCAAGGAACCCCGAATCCTCTGTTCACTTGGGCTCATTACCTGACCAGCATGCACCTGATCTACATCGACGAATCCGGCAACACCGGGCGGAACCTCGCCGATCCGGCTCAGCCTGTTTTCGTGCTGGGTGCTTTGGTGGTTCCTGAAACGGCATGGCAATCGATCGAGGCGGATCTTGAAAATGCCATCGTCGAACACGGCCCCAAGGGGCTCGGTGGTGACTTCGAGATTCATGGCGGCGACATCCGCCAGGGTACGGGACCATTCAAGGGTGTGTCCGTAGCCGACAGGCTCAAGTTGCGAGACGTCTGGCTGGAGATCGCCGCCCACTACAACCTCCACTTCATCTACCGATCGATCGTCAAGAAACGCTACGAGCGCTGGATGGCATCCGCTTTCGGCGGCGGCATCTCGGTGAATCCACACCTGACGGCTTTTCCTCTCGTCGTGCAGGTGGCGAACAACCTGCTCCGGCACCTCGGCCCCGATGTGCTCGGCATCACCATTTCGGACGACAACCGTGAGGTCGTGGGAGACATCGAACGCTTCCAGAAACTCCTCCGGGTCACTCCGGGGGCGCTCCACCTCGACCGGATTATTGAGAAGGGATTCTTCATCGACTCCAGCAAGAGCCGCCTCCTGCAGCTCAGCGACCTTTGCACCCTTCATGCCCGCAAGGCGGAAGAGCGGAAGATCGGCCTGCCCGCCAAAACCATCGACGACCAAGGCATCGAGCTCATCCAACCTCTCATCCACCGCGGTGTGGAGTCCTTCCCGGACGTCATCGAATGGCTCAAAACCGTCCAAAAACGAAAGGAGCGGCGAGGAACCCCAGAGGGATTCGGGTCGCCTACGGGGCGGCCTCACTCGTCGCTGAAGAATCTCTCACACACTCCCGCTCCCATTTCAAGCCTCATTCTCCATGACACCCCAGCAACGCAAGGAAGCCGCACGCTACCTCGAGGCCTTCGATTTCTCCGGCCTTTTCACCGATCCCTCCATTGGCTGGGACTGGCCGGATTCCGGGCGGCCCCTGCGTGTGCCCTTCGGCGATGACTTCATTTCCCTGGAGCCCATCGCGGAGAAGAAGGGCGTCCGCATCCTCCTGGTTCCGCCCCTCAAGGATGGCTCCATCATGCCCTCCGACGAACGGAAGAAGCTGGAGAAGGCCGTCACCCCGCTCGCCACCGAGCACCTCCTCATTTTCGTCGACAAGGCGAAGACCCGGCAGGTCTGGCAATGGACCTCTCGCCTGCCTGGCAAACCGGTCCGGCATCGCGAGCTGACCTGGGAGAAGGGGCGCTCCAACGAACTCCTTCTGCAAAAGCTCACCGCGATCGCTTTCACCCTCGACGAGGAAGAGGGCCTCGACATCACCGGTGTCGTCCAGCGCCTGCGCGACAACCTCGACCGTGACCGCCTCACCCGGCGGTTCTACGACGACTTCAAGCGTCAGAAGGACCAGTTCCAGAAGTTCATCAATGGCATCAGCGATGCCGGCATCCTTGCCCACTACACCTCGCTGATGCTCAACCGCCTCATGTTCTGCTATTTCCTCCAGCAGAAGGGCTTTCTTAACAGGGAGGAGAATTACCTTCGCAAGCGCCTGGACACCGTCCGCGATACGCTCGGCAAGGACAAGTTCCACTCCTTCTACCGATCCTTCCTCAAGCGTCTCTTCTTTGACGGACTCGATGGCGAGGACCGCCCCGCTGAACTCGTCGCCCTGATCGGCGAGAAGATCCCCTACCTCAATGGCGGGATTTTCGCCGAGCACCCCATCGAGCGCGACCACCCCGACATCACGATCCCCGACAAGGCCTTCGAGAAGATCTTCGTCTTCTTCGACACATGGCAGTGGCACCTCGACGACCGGCCCCTCAAGGATACGAATGAAATCAATCCCGAGGTGCTCGGCTATGTCTTCGAGAAGTACACGAACCAAAAGGAGATGGGGGCCTACTACACCAAGGAGGACATCACCGAGTACATTTCCAAGAACACCATCCTGCCCTTCCTGCTCCAGAAGGTCGCCGACAAGCTGCCCGCCGAGGCGTGGGAGCTCCTGAAAAGCGATCCCGACCGTTACATCTACGAGGCCGTCCGCCGGGGTGCCGGGGCTGATGAGAAGACCTGGAAGAAGTCCCTCCCGGAGAACATTGCCGCCGGGCTCGATACCAAGGCGCCCAAGCTCATCGAACGGCGCAAGGACTGGAACACCCCGACACCTGCCAGCCACGCCCTGCCCACCGAGATCTGGCGCGAGACCATCGCCCGCCACCAGCGCTGCCATGAGCTGCGGAAAAAACTCCGCGCCGGAGAGGTGGCCGCTCCCGCCGATCTCGTCACCCTCAACCTCGACATCCGCCAGTTCGTCTCGGATGTGATCGCTTCCGCTCCTGCGGGCCTCGCCCTGGCCCTTTGGAAGGCCCTGCGCTCCCTCTCCGTGCTGGACCCCACCTGTGGTTCGGGTGCCTTTCTATTCGCCGCACTGGAAATCCTTGAGCCGCTCTACGAAGGGCTGCTCGAACGCTTCCGAGCACTGCTCGCCGACTGGCAGGCCAAAGGCGAGAAGCACAAGAACTGGGAGAAGGAATTCGGAGCGATCCTCGACGCCGTCGAACGCCACCCGAACGAAGGCTACTTCATCCACAAGACCCTCATCGTCCACAACCTCTACGGCGTGGACATCATGGAGGAGGCGGTGGAAATCTGCAAACTGCGCCTCTTCCTCAAGCTTGCCGCCCAGCTTGAACCCGGCCAGGACATCGAACCGCTTCCCGACATCGACTTCAATGTTCGCGTTGGCAACACGCTCGTTGGCTACGCCTCACGCGCCGAGATCAAAAAGGCCTTCACCGAAGCCGGGGGTTCCGGGCAGGCATTGCTCCAGGGCATCGAGACTTCGCTCGACGACTACACGCGCATTATGGAGCAGGCCGAGGACGCGGACCGCGGCTTCAAGCGGTTCCAAGACCTCCAGGACACCGTCGGCCAGTCCGCCGCCGATTTCCGCACAGCCAAAGAAGACCTCGAACACCGCCTCGGCACCTTGCGCTCGCAGCTCGACCGCTTTCTCGCCGGGCAATACGACCAGAAGAACCTGAAGACAGATGCCGCCCTCCAGAAATGGAAGGACAGCCATGAACCCTTCCACTGGTTTGTCGAGTTCTATGGAATCATGAACTCAGGCGGATTCGATGTGATTGTGGGAAATCCTCCTTACGCTGAGGTTCCCAAGGGGCTGGGGCGATCGATGTTGTGCAGTATTTACAAAACGGCTCTGCCTCAGTGGAGCAGAGATGAGGATCTCTATACCTTGGTCTTTGAGCGTGCCATTTCAGTCCTCTCGGAGAAGGGAGCGCTCAGTCTAATCTTGCCACTGTCAATTGCTTTCTCGACTAAGAGGCCCTATGTCGCGCTCCGTGAGCTGATTCAGAACATCCGTGGACGATGGTTGTTTTCCCACTTCGACCGCATCCCGAGCGCGCTTTTTGGCAATGATGTCAGGACACGATGCACTATCGCGACTTGGATTCCTTTTGCAGACAGTGGTTCATGCTCGATCTTCACGTCAGCACTGCAGCGATGGGCAAACGACGTGCGGTCACTACTTTTCCCACGCATTCAGTTCGCGTGCATCAACCCCGACATCTCGGCAGGTATTCCAAAGGTTGGAAGCCAGACGCAGGCGGACTTTCTCGACGTCCTCTTAGCGTCGAGGTCTCCACTCGTTACGTGCTTGAATAACTCAATTTCATTCAGTCGCCTCGACCAAGCTGCGCCCAATTTCCCTGACAAGGCGGTATACGTTGGGGGAACAGCATATAATTGGTTTCCAGCTTGGCGGGATATTCCCAGAACAACAAAGCCCGACGGCAGCGCCTCGTTGCCAGCGCGAACAGCGGGATATGGATTCGCATCAGAAGACGAGGCAAATCAGGTATTTGGATTACTCTGTAGTTGCCTCGGGTACTGGTGGTGGGCTGTTGCATCCGATGGTTTCAACCTGAAGAGGTGGCTTATCGAGCGATTTCCTCTCTGCCCGACGAAGCTTGATGGTCCTTGTAAAAAGAAACTCTCCCACCTCGGTAAGAAGCTCCGGGAAGTCCTTCAGAAGCAATACGTGTATAAGTCGAACAGGGGGGTAATCGGAAACTTCTTTCTTCCTGGGTGTGCGGATCAAACCACCGCAATCGACGAGTTCCTTGCGTCTGCGTTGCCATCGGCCGAACCTGCCATCATCGATGAGATACGAGGCTTTAACTCGTCGTTCGCCCGGAATTCGACCGATTGTAGCGAAGAAACCGAAGAGTGATGACTGCACGCGAACTCCACCACCGATTCGTTTCCCGTGGTTCCGCCGCGTTGCTGGACCGCCCGGTGACCGCATTCCTGTGCTCGACCCACTGCCCCGGCGACAAGGTGCTGGAGGCCTACGATTGGGCGCGCCGGCAGTGCGACGAGGGAGGCACGGTGATCTCCGGTTTCCACACCCCGGTCGAGAAAGACGTGCTCGCCATCCTCGCCCGTCGCGGGGCCAACATTCTCTGGGTGCCCGCCCGCGACCTTCCCAAGCGCATCCCAACGGATCTCCAATCCGCCTTTCAAGAGGAACGGCTCGTGATCCTCAGTCCCTTCGCCCCTGGCCAACCCTCCCGCCCGACCAAGGCGAGCTGTTCCCTGCGCAACCGCTTCGTCCTCCACTGGACCCCCGACCATTACATCCCCCACGTCGCCCCGGGCAGCAGCTTGGCGACGGACCTTGCTGGCTTCACTTCCTGAGGAATCCTCGCAAACTCAGCCCATGATCACCAGAATCACGACCCAGTATTTCAAGCGCTTCGAGATGCAGGAGTTCCCTTTGGAGGGACTGTCACTTCTCGCCGGCCCGAACAACAGCGGAAAGTCCACGCTGTTGCAGGCGGCAATGGTTTGGAACCTTGCGATGCAGAAGTGGTGGGAGAAGAAGGGGCCCGCGAGCGGGTCCAAAGCGAAAGACCGCACGGGGGCTCCCATAACCCGGCAGGAGTTTACCGCCCTTCCCCTCCCGTCGATGGATCAGCTATGGACGGATACCCACACTTCCCTGAGCAAGGCCGAGGGGAAGCAAGGCGCTCCCCGCCCTATGGTCATCACCATGCACGGGTTGGACGGGTCCGGCAAGGAATGGCGCCTGGGCTTCGAGTTCCGCTACAACGGTCCCGAGCAGATCCACGTCAAGCCGGTCGCCGACGACCTCCCCAATCTCCAGACCGCCAGGGATCGGGTCACCGTGGTCTATGTTCCTCCGTTTTCCGGGATCGGGGTCAATGAGACCCGACACGACAAGCCCTATCAGGACATGCTGATCGGCCAGGGGAAAGGCGGCGACATCTTGCGGAACCTGATGCTCGAAGTGGCCGAGGCGGAAGATGGTGCTCGATGGAAGATCCTTGAGTCGATCGTCGAAGATGTCTTTGGGTATCGGCTTCTCAAGCCTGACTACGACGGCACCCCGTTCATCACCTGCCAGTATCTCAAGGGAATCCCCACGGGGCGGGGATACGGAGGTCTTTCGCCTCTGGACGTCTCCACCACGGGCAGTGGATTTCATCAGGTTCTTCTAATCCTCTCCTTCATGCTCGCCCGGCCATCGAGCCTGATCCTTCTCGACGAACCCGACGCCCACTTGCATGTGCTGCTCCAAAAGCAGCTTTACGACATCCTGCGCAGCCTCTGTCATCGGAACAAGGGACAGCTCGTCATCGCGACCCACTCCGAAGTCTTGATCGACAGCACCAGCCCGAGCCAGATCGTATCCTTTTATCAGGATCCTCATCCCCTCGCATCAGAGGCTGACCGTGATCAGGTGAGGGAGGCCTTGAAGCGCGTCAGCTCCCTAGAGTTGCTTCTGGCCGAGAACGCGTCCGGCATTCTTTACCTCGAGGGGACAACCGACTTCGACCTTCTCAAGGCATGGGCCGAAGTGCTCGAACATCCGATCAGGGATTGGTTCGCGAGTTTGCCTTTCTGGCAGAACAACCAAGGGCGGAATCCAAAAGAGGCCAGGGCGCACTTCTTTGCGCTCAAGGCGATTCGGCCATCAATCAGGGCCGTTTTGCTCCTCGACGGCGACAACCGGAACCTTCCCGACCGCGAGATCGGTGCGGACGGGTTGACGCTTCTTCGCTGGGAACGCTACGAAGCCGAGAGCTACCTGCTCCACCCGGCGAGTCTTGAACGCTTCATCGCATCAGAAAAGGGCGAGCTATTTGTCCGGCCCGCGATGGACTATCTCCGCGAGCAGGTTCCGCCGGCATTTTTCAAGACACCACTGGAATCGAGCAACTTTCTCAAGTCGGAGCCCGCCAGCAAGACGCTCCTGCCGGAACTGTTTGCACAGGCCGATCTCGCCTTGCCCAAGAGTGACTACTTTCTTCTCGCGCAGCAGATGAAACGAGAGGAGATCCCCACGGAAGTCTGGGACAAGCTGGGCGCGATCCATGCGATCGTCTGTGCACAAGACACGAAAACGTCGCAGGAATCATGAACACCTCCGACCAGAACGACGTTTCCACCGCCCTCGCGTTGCTCCGCGACTCGCTGTCCGAGGAGGAACAAAGAATCCGCGGCGAAGGCGCGGCGGCGATGCAGGGGGGCGACTACGACACCGCCACTTCCGTCATCGAGTTCGCCAAGCGCCTTCTAGGCTTCCAGAAGAAGGTCGAAGGCTTGGTGTCCGAATGGGAGGAGTTGGAGGACCTGCGTGACGCCGCCAGCCCGGCGGTCCAGGCGATCGTCAGCAAGCGCTTCTTCGGCAAGCGAAAGAAGGGCGAGGTCACACCCCACACCGCCTACTACCGCCCAATCCTCGAAGCCTTGGTGGAGAGGGGTGGCTCCGGCAAGACCCGCGCCGTGCTCGACCGGGTGGGCGAGAAGATGAAGGGCCAGCTCAAGCCCCTCGACTACGAACCCCACAAGTCCGACGGCAAGTCGATCCGCTGGCGCAACTCCGCCCAATGGGCGCGCAACACGATGGTCAACGAGGACGGCCGGATGAAGAAGTCGCCCAACGGCATCTGGGAGATCTCCGAGAAGGGGAGGAAATGGCTCGAAGCCGAACAACACTGACTCATGCCACTCTATCGATACGGAACGGACGCGCTGGTCCCGGTGTCGCGCCGGGAGATGGCCGAACTGAAGATCCACGAGCGCCGTGACCTCCAGAGGCTGCTGCGCGACCACATCGACGTCATCTCACCCCGGACGCTGGTGATTTCCGAGGAATACACCGGCTGGTCGGGCAGTCTGAGGCGGATCGACCTGCTCGGGATCGACCCGGACGGGACGCTGGTGGTGGTCGAGTTGAAGCGGACGGAGGACGGCGGGCACATGGACTTGCAGGGAATCCGCTACGCGGCGATGGCCTCGGTGTTGACCTTTGAAGATCTGGTCGAGGTGTATGCCGACTACCTTGAGAAGCATGCGCCGGGAACGGACGCCGAAGCGAGGCTGCGCGAACATCTTGAGACCGAGGATGACGAGGAGGTCGGGGCGAGGGTGCGCATTGTGCTCGCTTCGGCTGATTTCAGCCAGGAGGTCACGACGACGGTGCTGTGGCTGAACGATCAATCGCTGGATATCCGCTGCGTGCGGATGGTGCCTTATCAGGACGGGGAGGCGGTCTATCTGGATGTGCAGCAGATCATTCCCGTGCCGGAGGCGGCGGACTACATGGTGCGACGCCGGAAGAAGGAAACGGGTCGCGGGTCGCGAACGGACCGAACGAAGTTCAAGGTGGTGGTCGATGGTGTCGAGCACCCCGGTCTGGCCAAGAACCGGGCGATCTTCACGGTGGTGAAGGCGCTCCATGGTTTCGGTGTCTCACCAGAGACGCTGAGGGAAACGATCGGGCAGGGGATGCGGCGGTTCTACACTGTGCCGGGTGAGATCGAGGATGAAGAAGAGTTCATCGAGGGAGCGGTCGAGGCGGTCTCCCTAAACGGCGGGAAGGAGCTGGTCCCGCGAAGGTACTTCACTGCTTCGGAGGATTTGATGGTCTTCGGAGGCAATACCTATGCTTTCAACAACCGCTGGGGACCGCTGGCGGAGAGGAAGATGCAGGCTCTGCTGGATGCTCACGGGGAGGGACGAATCAGCTTTGAGCGGGATGTTTAAGGAGGGTCTTGCGGGAGGGCTCGCGGTCGCCGCGGTCACGGCGGCGGTCGGTGGTGGAATGCTGCTGTTGTTGAAGCGGTCCCGTGCCTGGTGGCGGAAGCGGTATCGGGAGCCGTTCCACGAAGGGATTCTGCGACCGCCGGGATGGGGGTGCCTGGAGAGGCGTCAGGATGCTCTATTCGACGCGGCGTCGCTGGTCGGAGCACTGCCGGTGTTCTGGGCTGGATTGGCTTATGTGGCGATCACGTCTTCCTGGACCACGGTCGTGGGAGCGGCGCTGGCCGGGGTGCCCTGGTCGGCGATCGGGTTGCGGCATTTGACTCGATCCTACGAGACGGCAAGAACTTCGCGACTCGGATTTCTCGGCGAGTGTGCGGTGGCGGAGGCGCTGGTGCCGCTGCTCGCCAAGGGTTGGCGGGTGTTTCACGACATCCCGATGGAGGTGGAGGAGAGAAAGTTCAACATCGACCATGTGGCAGTGGGGCCGGGCGGTGTGTGGGCGATTGAGACGAAGAGCTTTTCGAAGGCGCAATGGGTGAAGAAAGACAAGGATTCGCTACGGGTGGAGGGCGAAGTCGTGGTCCTGCCGGATGGGCGGAGGAGTCACGCGCTCAAGCAGGCCAATGGTTTTGCAAGGGCCCTGCAGATGCGGTGTAACGAGGCGGGAGCGCCGGTGAGATTTGTGGAGCCGCTGGTGGTGCTGCCTGGGTGGAAAGTCAATTATCCGCGGGGGGCGAGTCATCAAATCCGCGATCCGCGGAATGTGGTGGCGTTTCTGGAGAGTCGGGAGCCGGTAATGGATGGCGCCGCGATCGACAAGGTCGCCGCGAAACTGGAGGAGTGGTGCCGGGTGCTGAGGTTCGAGGGGGAAGATGCGAGCTGAAGCTCGCGGTCCGTCCTGGGAAGCGGCTTGGAAAAGCCGCGCTCCCTAGCAGAACTTGTCGTGCAGGATGTGGAGGCCGAGGAGGTGGTTGAGGAGGGCGTCCTTGCGCACCAGTGAGGTCGGGTCGGTGTCGGCCTGATAGTCGCGGAGGAAGCCTTCGACCTTGTCGGGCGAGAGGATGCCGCAGCGGCTCACCGCGTCCCGGTTGAGGAAGGAATCGATGAGTTCCCGCACTCGCGCCTTCTTTCTCTCGTCGGTGTGCGCCGGTGGCGCCATGAAGGCGAACTTCTCGCGCTTGTAGAGGACCTCGGGGAGCACGCCCTTCACGGCCTCGCGCAGGACGTATTTCTCGATGTTGCCCTTGATGCGGTAGTGCGGGGGCACCTTGAAGGCGGCTTCGGCGAGGTGGTGGTCGAGGAAGGCCGGGCGGCTTTCCATGGAGTTGGCCATGTCGACGCGGTCGCCGCCCCAGTTGAGGATCTGCCCCTCGAGTTGGCACTTGGCCCAGGTGTACTGGGCGCGGTCGAGCGGGTGGCGGCCCTCCATCATCGAGCCGTCGAGACGCGAGGCGATTTCGGCGATCGGGTCGTAGTCCCGGAGTTCGTTGGCGACGTCGGGATCGAGCAGCGGGCGGGCGAGATCGAGGGTTTCCATCCATGGCTGCAGCCACGACGGCGTGAACCCGCAGAGCGTGTCGAAGGCCGGATGGTGGCGCTCGTTCTCCGAGAGGATGGCGCCCTTGAAGAGCTTGTTGGTCTTGTCCAAGGCCTCGGCGTACTCGGCGCGGATGTGTTCCGGTTCGTGCGAGATGCCGTGGAGGAACATGTCGCGCTTGAAGCCCGGGTAGCCGGCGAAGAGTTCGTCGGATCCCTCGCCGGTGACGACGCAGCGGTAGCCGCAGTCCCAGACGCGCTTCGACATCAGGTTCTTCGCGACGCCGAGGGTGTTGTAGAAGGTGCGTTCGGCGTGCCAGACGGTATCGATGTAGTTCTGGCCGTAGAGGTCATCGGCCGCGAGGGTGATCATTTCCTGGTCGGCGTTCATCGACACCGCCATCTCGCGGGCGATGCTGCTCTCGTCGTAGTCGTCGTTGTCGAAGGCGATGGTGAAGGCCTTGACGGGTGACTGCATGGCGCCGGTGGCGAGGCCGAGGATGCAGCAGGAGTCGATGCCGCCGGAGAGGTAGCAGCCGACCGGGACGTCGGCCTCGAGCCGCAGGACGACGGCCCGGGTGAGTTCCTCGCGGATGCGCTCGACGTGGTATTCCTCGTTCTCGGGCTGGTCGTGGCCGCCCTCCTCGGGGAAGTCGAGGTCCCAGTAGCGGATCTTCTCGATCGAGAGACGGTCGCCGTTCTTGCGGATGCGCAGCAGGTGCCCGGGCGAGAGCGATTCGATGTTCTTGAAGGCGCTCATGCCGGGCGCGATCGTCTGCATGAGCTGGTGGAGCGCGGCCTTCTCGTCGAGTTCGGCGGGAATGTCGGGATGGGCGAGAAGCGACTTCACTTCCGACCCCCAGTGGATGGTGTGGCCGTCCTGGATGTGGATGAAGAGCGGGCGGATGCCCCAACGGTCGCGAACCAGCAGGAGTTCGTCCTTCTCGCGGTCGTAGAGGGCGAAGGCGAACTCGCCGCGCAGGTATTTCGTGAAGTCGAGCCCGTGCTTTCGATACAGGCCGAGCGCGATCTCCGAGTCGGACTTGGTGCGGAAGCGCTGCCCCTCGGCCATCAGCACCGAGCGGTGGAACTTGAAGTTGTAGAACTCGCCGTTGACCGTGGAGACGAAGCGATCGTCATACGACCGGATCGGCTGGGCACCGCCCTCGAGGTCGTTGATCGAAAGCCTGGTGTGCCCGAAGGCGATCCCACGGTCCTTGTCGAGCCAGGTCGTCTGGGCGTCGGGTCCGCGGTGGAGCAGGGCGCGGAGCTGGTCCGTGAGGACCGGTTCGCGATTGTCAGGTAGAGGTCGGGCTGAGAATGAGCCGGCGATTCCGCACATGGTAGGTGGTGGGTGGTGGATGGTTGAGGGACGGCGGGCCGCCGTCATCACGGCCTGTGGCGAGCCGCCGCAGCCACGGTTAGAGTTCGGGCAGTCGGTCGAGGCGGCCGAGGACGGCGAGGAGGAGGGCCTGGCGGATGAAGACGGCGCCGTGGGCCTGGGAAAAGTAGAGGTTGTGGGGTGTCTTGTCCAAGGAGGTGTCGAGCTCGTCGAGGCGGGCGAGCGGGTGGAGGATGACGGCGTCCTGCTTGAGCGGGCTGTCGGCGTCGAGCTTGTAGCGCGAGTCGAGTGCCTTGTAGGAGTCGCCGAGGAAGGCGATCGAGTTCATGTAGATGATGTCGAGGCGCGGCAGGCTTTCACGGATGTCGTTGGTGACCTCGTAGTCGATGTCGGCGCGGTTGAGGCTTTCGATGACGTCCTGGCCGAAAGGGTCGGCCATTTCCGAGATGACGGTGACCTTGCTGATGTGGTCGCCGAAAAGGAGGGACATGAGCAGGAAGGACTTCACGGCGCGCATCGATCCCGGGGTGCCGAGGATGCCGAGTTCGAGCCTGGTGTCGCCGGTTTCGAACGGAGCGGCGAGCCGCGGCTTCCATTTGAGCAGCGCGTACCAGTCGGCCAGCGCCTGGGTGGGGTGCTCGCCCGAGCCGTTGCCGGCGTTGATCAGGGGCACCCGCAGGTTGTCGAGCATGTCCTTGGGCGCGCTGGTCTCGGTGTGACGCATGACCACACAGTCGCAGTAGGCGTTGAACATCTCGCCGATGTCCTGGATGGACTCGCCCTTCTTGGCGCCGGTGATGGAACCGTCGGGAATCGAGATGACGCGACCGCCGAGGCGGTGAACGGCGCTCTCGAAGCTGGTCCGGGTGCGTGTCGAGGCCTCGAAGAAGGCGGTGGTGACGATCTTCCCGTCGAGCGGATGGTAGGGCCAGATCTCGATCTTCTCGAGGACGGCGGCGAGCTTGCAGAGCTCGGCGACGAGTTCGAAGCTGAACTGGCGCGCGTAGAGGACGTTCTGTCCGCTGAGTTGGGCCAGTGTGTCGAGCTTCGGGGGTGAGGACTCGAAGAGGTTCTTCGGTTCCGGGTGGGTGGCCTCCGAATCCTCGGGAGGTTCAAGGTAGGGAGCGGCCGGGTTGGGATCGGGCGTGTCGGTCATGGCACGATGGGGATGAGGGAGGGTTGGAGCGTGGTCACCAGAGTTCGCCGCGTTTCCAGTCGCGGATCAGAAGAATGATCAGGGTGAGGGCACCGAGGCCGGTCCAGATCAGGCCGAGGAGCACGAGGAACTGAAGGAAGGCTTCCGAGAACATGGGTCAGGCGGCGGGGGTTTCGAGTTCCGAGGGGCGGATCCAGCGCGCGGCGAGGGTGAACATCATCGAGATCGCCGCACCGACCAGCGCGCCGGTGTAAGTCTGGACCTTGAAGTAGAAGATCAGACCGACGACGCATCCGGAGACGATGCCGGTGATGACCAGCGCCCGGTTGAGCCGTTTCCAGAACAGTCCGGCGATGATCGGCCAGATGAGGCTGGCGACCAGGGCCCCGGCGCTGAAGAGCACCTGATCGACGTTCCAGCCGCTGAGCGCCAGCGCCCAGGCAGTGAGCGAGACGACGATGATGCTGGTGGCGGCGACCGGGCGGAATTTCCGCGGATCGAGCTCCTGCCTGAACAGGCCCTCGTAAATGTCGCGCACCAGCAGGTCGGAGGTGGCCGCGAGCAGGGAATCGATGGACGAGGCCATCGAACAGAAAAGCACGATGAGGATGATGACGCCAGCGAAAGTGCCGAGACCGGCGAGGCCGAGCGCGTGTTCGGCGACCTCGGGACCGACCTTGGAGGGGTCGGTGACGTTCACACCGAGCGGTCCGGCGGCGAGCGCGATGAAGCCGGCGGCGATGGGGATGGGGAACCACAGGATGCCGGAGAGGAAGAACGCCTTCGGGGCGACCTTTTCGCGCATCGCGAAGGCGCGCGACCACCAGACGTTGTTGTGCATCACCTCGCCGAAGCCGAAGAGCATGTTGTTGAAGATGGCGAGCAGCGCGGCGGGCATCAGCACGTCGAGCAGCGCGGGTTGCTCGCGCGAAAGGTGTTCGTGGACCTTCGGCACATCGACGTCGTTGATCACGATCGCGCCGATGAAGACGATGCCGATGAGGATGATGAGACTCTGGATGAAGTCGGTGCCGATGACGGCGTAGAGTCCGCCGAAGAGGGTGTAGAGGACGCAGACAACGAGGATCAGCGTCATGCCCTGGGCATAGGGAATGTCGCCGAGGGCTTCGAGCAGCTTGCCGCCGGCGATGGCCATGGTGACGAGCCAGGTGATCGAGTAGACCAGCGTGATGACGAGGAAGACTCCCCAGCCGATGCGTCCGTAGCGCATGCGGAAGAAGTCTCCGGCGGTGACGCCCTCGGGCAGGAGTCGCCGGATGCGGAAGGCAAGCGGCGCGAAGAGCAGCAGTCCGAAGGAGGCCGACGCGTAGGCGAGCATGCCCCAGACACCCTTTTCGTAGGCCAGAAGCGGCGCGACCATGGTGGTGTTGGAGGTCACCCAGGTCGCCATCGCGGTGGCGGCACCGAGCGAGATGCCGACGTTGCGTCCGGCGAGCATGAAGCCCTCGCTGGTCCTTGCCTTGCGCCCCCACCAGACGCCGAGCAGCACCCACAGCACGCCGAGGCCGATGACGATCGACCAGGCGTTTCCGGTGGTGAGCGAAACGGCGAGGGTCATCGGTTCCTGACGAATCCTGAGATGATGGCGGCGATGGTCATGACGGCGACCAGCGCTCCGGTGGCGAGCAGCATCGCGAGGTGCCCGCGGCTCATGAATTTCACGTGCAGCACGAGTGGCTCGGACCACGGTCCGGCTGCGCCGTCCGCATCGATGGCCTGAACGCGGAAGTGATATTCGCCCTCCCGCAGTCCGGTGAGGACGCTCGCGGGATCAGGACCCTCATAGCGGATGCTCGGCGCGTCGAAGTCGGCCGTGGGTGCCTGCTCGAGTCGATAGGTGACGGCGCCGCCTTCGTCGCCGAAGTCAAGCAGGTCCTCCTCGCCGGGCATGCTTTCGCTCGGCAGCGACCAGATGAGATCGACGGTGCCGTCGTCGCTGACGCGCTGGCCCTTTGGTCCGCCGGGCTGGTGGTCCGCCTCGAGTTGAGGTGCCGGTGGGGCGGCGTGGATGGGGATTCCACCCAGGAAAAGGCCGGCGAGCGCCGACCTGCAGATTCTCGGGTTGGGGAAGGAAAAGCGGATCGTTCCGGATGGTTGGTGGGACGCGCCTGCCCCGGTGGCGGCGCCGCAACACGACGCCCCAAGCCTTGGCGGCGCGGGGGGCGATTGCAAATTCTTTCTGGCACCGCGTGGCCCGCGCGCTTTGGGTAGGGGCGATGTTGACCCAAGAAAGCGGAGTTTTGATCGATCGCATCAGCGGTGATCTCAAGCAGCTCGCGGAGATCGGACGGGCTGATGATGGCGGTGTTTACCGGATGGCCTTCAGCGAGGCGGACATGCGGGGCAAGGACTGGCTGGAGCAGCGGATGCGCGAGGCAGGCCTGGAAACGTCGCGGGACGGTGCGTGCAACGTCATCGGGCGGCTGCCCGGAAGGAACTCCGAGGCCCCGATGCTGCTGATCGGCTCCCATATCGACACCGTGCCGTGCGCCGGGATTCTGGACGGCACGCTCGGAGTGCTGACCGGGCTGGAATGCCTGAGGGTGCTGAAGGAGAACGGCCGGGAGCCGAACTGTGATATCGAGCTGATCGCCTTCTCCGACGAGGAAGGGCGTTTCGGAGGCATGTTCGGGTCGCAGGCGCTGGCGGGGCAGATCACGCCCGACACCATCCACAGCGCCGCCGATCCGGCTGGAGAGCGGCTCGAGGACGTGATGAAGGGGCTCGGACTCGATCCTTGGGAGGCGCTGCAGGCCCGGCGCGATCCCAAGACGATCGGCGGCTACCTCGAGTTGCACATCGAGCAGGGACCGGTGCTCAGCCGCAACGAGGAGCAGGTGGGGGTGGTCGAGGCCATCACGGGTCTGTTCAAGTGGAGCATCACCTTCTCCGGAGAGCCGAACCACGCCGGCACCACGCCGATGATGATGCGCCGGGATGCCTTCATGGGTGTGGCCGACTTCGCCCACGAGGTTCCCAGGATTCTGGATGAGAACGGCTCCGAGTTGTCGCGGGCGACGATCGGTCGGGTCGAGCTGACGCCGGGTTCACCGAACACGGTCCCGGGCGAAGCGACCTTCACGATCGACATCCGGGACACCGATGAGACCGTGATGAACGAGCTGGCCGGGGCGATCCGCAAGGCCCTGTCCGCCATCGCTCGGCGGCGGGGGCTGCGCTTTCAGTATCAGGTCGAGAGCTGGATCAAGCCGGTCACCTGCGATGCGCGGCTGGTCGAGTGTGTCGAAGCGGCCGCGGGTGAGGGCGGATTCCGCTATCGGAAGATGGAATCGGGAGCCGCCCATGACGCGCAGATCATCGCCTCGGTCTGCCCGGTGGCGATGATCTTCGTGCCCTCGGTCGAAGGGAAGTCGCACTCACCGGCGGAGTGGACGGCGTGGGACGACATCGAGGCCGGGGCGCAGGTCATGCTTGGCGCGATCGAGCGGCTCGGTTTCGGGCCGGCCTGAACGGGGTTGTCGCAGCCGGGTCGCGTGTTAGCGTCGGGCATGAGCGTGACCGCAATCCAGGACCCGTTGCGGGAGAACTACCGCGAGGCTTTCATCACCAATCCGCGCCGGGCCGAGCATCTGGCTGACGGCAAGGTCGCGCTGCTGTGCATCGATGTGCAGTATCTCGACGCGGCGGAGGGTTACGGGGTGTTTGCGGATCCGGAGCAAAGCGGCATTCCGGAGGAGGGGCGGCGATACTATTTCGACCGGCTCGAAACCACGGTGCTGCCGGGGATGCGTCGCTTGCAGGAAGGATTCCGTGGCAGCGGGCTCGAGGTCATTCATTGCAGGATCTGTGCACTGACGAAGGATGGTCGGGACCGCGGGGCCGGTCATCGCCGCCTCGGCCTGCTCGCACCCAGGGACAGCAAGGAGGCGGAGTTCATCGAGGAGGTGGCGCCCGTGGGCGACGAGATCGTGATCGACAAGACCGCCAGCGGCGTCTTCTCGAGCACCAACATGCACTACGTGCTCTCGAATCTGGGCATCCGCACGCTCTACATGTGCGGCGTCTACACCAACGAATGCGTGGAGACCACCGCGCGGGACGCGTGTGACCTCGGGTATTTCGTCACGGTGGTCGACGACGCCTGCGCGACCGTCACGCCCCGGCTGCATGAGGCTTCTTTGGCGACCATGCGCGACCGCTACGCGCGGATCTCGACGGTGAACGAGGTGCTGCGCGACCTCGACCAGCTCCGCGACAGCAGCACCGCGGGGATCATCACCCAACATCGTTGAGTTCAGCTTGAGGGCAGGATGAAGATTCACCGTCCGCTCGCCGAGGCCTGCGTGCCGATTCTGGAGGCGGTGTTCTCTCGCGGCCGGGTGCTCGATCACGAAGTGGCGACCGCGTTCCGCACCAACCGGCAGTGGGGGAAACGGGACCGCCACTTCATCGCCGACTCGGTGTGGGAGGTGGTTCGCTGGAGGCGGGCGCTCGGTTTCGTCGCCGGGTCGGACGCGATCGAGGACATGTTGGGAGTGGTCTGGAAGCGCCAGGGTTACGAGATTCCCGACTGGTGGTCCGGGCGGATCGGGGATCGCGGGGAACGGGAAGCTCGGTTGGCACACCAACCGCGGGCGGTTCGCGAGTCGATACCGGACTGGCTGGATGAGGCGGGGTTCGAGCAGATGGGCGAACGATGGGAAACGACGCTCGCCTCCCTCAACCGGCGGGCGCCGGTCTACCTGAGGACCAACCGGCTGTCGGGTGGGCGGGACGAACTGTTGCGCTGGCTTTCGGAGCGCGGCGTGGTGGCCGAGGCGGTGGACCGATTGCCGGACGGGATCCGTCTCGATCAAACACTTCCGCGCACCCTTGGACAGGAGGGACGTTTCGAGATCCAGGATGGCGGCAGCCAGATGGTGGCTCCGTTTCTCGGAGTGGAACCGGGCATGCGGGTGATCGACACCTGTGCCGGTGCCGGCGGGAAGACGCTGCACCTCGCGGCGCTGATGGAGGGAAGGGGGGAGATCGTGGCGATGGATGTGAGTCGTCGCAAGCTGGACGAACTCTGGCGGCGGGCGAAACGGGCCGGGGTGCGGAATCTGAAGATCGAGCACTGGAGCGCCACGTCACTCGCCAGATGGCGTGGCTGGGCGGACCGGGTGCTGATCGACGCGCCTTGTTCCGGGCTCGGCACATTGAGACGGCAGCCGGATCTGAAGTGGCGGCTGGACGAGGCCGGATTGGCGAAGATCCAGCGCACCCAGCGGCGGATGCTCGATCATCATCCCGAACTGCTGCGCGATGGCGGAACATTTGTCTATGCGACCTGCTCGGTGCTGCCTTCCGAGAACGAGCGCCAGGCGGCGGCATTGCTGGAGCGCGACCCCCGATGGGAACTTGAGGAGGAACAGCAGGTCGATCCCGCGACGACGGATTTCGACGGATTCTACATGGCGAGGTTCTCGCGAAAAAGCGTCAGTGCGATACTTTCGTGATTCTGGAGCTGCCCGACGGACGGGTCCGGGCGTAGTCTGAAACCCTGATGAAGGTGACCAAGGTATGCTGCCAGGGATGCGGGGCCGACCTCGAAGTCGACGAATCCATCCGGTTCGTGACCTGCACCTTGTGCGGCTGGAGGCTGGAGGTCGTCCATGGCTCGAGCACCAC
>CALGOH010000232.1 GCA_937957985.1 uncultured Verrucomicrobiae bacterium | reverse complement strand
CTTGTCCTGCAACGTCCGCTCACCTTGCCTTCGGGCAAGCTCATGCGCGAGTACGCCTACAACCACGAAAAGGGGAAACTCCCGCCGACTCTGGCGAAGATCGAGTTCCTCGGCGAAGTCGATCAGGAGGCGCTCGATGCGATCCTGGAGAACAGTTCGCTGGTCGAGTTCGACTTCGGCGAATCGATCCTGCGCGAGGGCGACTCGACATCGGAATTCTACATCCTGCTCAAGGGAGAGGTGCAGATCGCCAAGGACGGCAAACCGGTCGCGCTGGTGAACCGCCAGGGCGAACTGCTGGGCGAGCAGGCCGCCCTCCATGGCGGCACCCGCTCGGCGTCCCTCACCGCCGCCAGCCACTGCTTCCTGCTGCGCGTCGATCCCGAATTCCTCGACAGCCTCTCCGACGGCCAGCGGACCGCCTACGAACTCGTCCTCTACCGCTTTCTCTCCGAGCTGCTCGCCCGCCGCCTCGCCGAGACCTCGGCGCGCGTGGCCGAACTGGAAGCCAAGCTGGGCGACCAGCCGGGCACGGGGCGATAGGGCTTTTGCTTGCCCCCCGCCCCGCGCTCGCCTTGCCTCCTGCCCGAGCCCATGCACGACCCGAAGACGCATCAGGAGCACCCGCTCGCCAACATCCTTATCAATGTCCTGATCCCGGTGCTCGTGCTGAGCTACCTGAGCAAGGATCCCGCCCTGCAGGAGCAACTCGGGAAGGAGCCCAAGCCGTGGCACATCGGTCCGCTCAAGGCGATGATGGTCGCGGTCGCCCTGCCGCTCGGCTACGGCGTCTGGCACTTCATCAAGACCCGCAGGGCGAACTTCTTCTCCGGCCTCGGCCTGTTCTCGGTCGCCCTCACCGGGGGGCTCACGCTCTACCTGTGGAACAAGGACGGCACCGTCAAGGAACACGCCGGCCTGCTCTTCGGGCTCAAGGAGGCGGCCATCCCGCTGGCGCTCGGCATCGCGGTCTTCTTTTCCCGCCGCAGCACCACGCCGATGCTCAATGTCTTCCTCTACAACGACTCGCTCTTCGACATCCCCAAGATCGAGAAGCGGGTCGAGGAAAACGGGCGCCAGTCCGGCTACGACAAGCTCCTCGACCGGGCCAACGCGATGTTCGCCGGCTCGTTCTTCCTCAGCTCGGCGCTGAACCTGGTGCTGGCCCTCTGGTTCTTCCGCGGCTTCGACCGCTCCGCCGCCGACGCGCTGGAGATCTACAACGGCATCATCGGGAAACTGACCGGCTGGGGCTTCGCCGTCATCGGCCTCCCGCTGCTCGCGATCATGTTCCTCATCCTCAAGCGCCTGATGGCGGGCCTCGCCGAAATCACCGGCCTCAAGGACGACGAGATCCTGCTGCCGCGGTAGGACTCTGGAGCGCGGGTTTGAAACCCGCTGGTTTGGCGGCTTGCAAAGCCGCGCTCCTCACTTTTCCCGGTCCCAGGCGTTCGGCACCCGCGGTTCGTAGAGCGGCCGGGCGTCCTCCGCCGGCAACGACGCCACGACCCCCCGGAATTTCTCCAGCGCCGCGCGGTGCTCCGGCTTGTCGCTGTCGACGAGGTTCGTCTCTTCGTACGGGTCTTCCTCCAGGTCGTGCAGGCGGATGATCTTCCTCTCATCCGAAACCCAGACCTTGAAGCGCTTGTCGCGGATGACGCGGGTGGCGAAATCCTTCACGCCGCACACGCCCTTCCCGTCCCGCTTCGCCGGACCATGCCCCAGCGCCATGATCCACTCCCGCCCGCTGTCCATCGCCCTGCCGAGAATCACCGGGGCGATCGACACGCCGTCGATCTCGAGATCCCCCGGGACCTTGCCGCCGCCGAGATCGACGAAGGTCGGAAGCAGGTCGGAGAAATCGGTCAGGGCATCGGTTTCCACGCCGGCCGGCACGAGGCCCGGGCCGTTCACGACGAAGGGCTGGCACACCCCCGCCTCAGTCTCCTTCGCCTTGGCGCCGTTCACCTTGCGTCCGTTGCGCGTGCCGGTGATGCCATTGGTCGATCCGTTGTCGGTGGTGAAGATCACGATCGTCCGCTCCCTCAGGCCGAGTTCGTCGAGCGCGCCGACGAGGCGCCCGACCAGTTTGTCGATGTAGCGCACCATCGCCTTGTGCTGCTCCAGCCTGCCCTTCGCGTCCGGCTCGTCCGGCGTGGCGGTGAACGGGGTGTGAGGCAGAACCATCGGATAGTACAGGCACATCGGCTCGTCGCGGTGCGCCCTCATGAAGCCAACCAGGTGGTCGGCGAAGAGGTCCGGGCCGAATTTCTCCTCGCAGGTCCGGCTGCCCTCGGGGGTGTTGATGTAGGGATCCCGGTAACGCTCGGCGCTCGCCTTGACCCCGGACTCGTAGCCCGTCCACATCGCCCAGTCGTCGAAGCCGTGCTTCTTCATCGCCATCGGCTCGAGACGAAAGTCGTTGATCTGCCACTTGCCCGCCGCGCAGGTGGCATAGCCGAGTTCCTTCATCAGCCGTGCGAAGGTCGTGTTCCCGGGCTGCTTCCAGTCGAAGTAAGCGACGCCCCACCGCGGCACGTCCCAGTGGTTCACCCAGCCGTTGCGCCAGGGATACCTGCCCGTGAGCAGGGTCGCCCGCGACGGCGTGCACTGGGGCATCGACCAGGCGTTGTGGAACATCATCCCGCCCGAGGCGAGCGCATCGATGTTCGGCGTGCGGATGTCCCCGGCCCCGTAGCACCCGATCCACTCCTTCCCCAGGTCGTCGGCCAGGATGAAGAGGATGTTCGGCTTCGGCGGAGACTCTTGCGCTCCCAAAAGGACCGCCGGGACCAGTCCGATACCGATGATGAGAAAGCGGAGCAGGCGGAGAGGGACGTTGGATTTCATCAGGACCGGACACGCCATACGCCCCACCGTCCCGGAATCCTTCGCTGTCAGTCCACCAGGTTGTCGATCCGCTGGGCCAGTTCGAGGTCCGCCTCGGTGATGCCGCCGGCGTCGTGGGTCGTGAGGGTCAGGCTGATCCGGTTGTACTGGATGAGAATGTCCGGATGATGCTGCGCCTCGTCGGCGATCTCGGCCAGGTCGTTGACGAAATCGATGCCTTCCATGAACTCCTCGAACTCGATCACGCGGGTCAGGGTGTTCCCCTCCACCTCCCAGTCGGGGTGCTTCTTCAGGGCGGCTTCGAGTTCGTCTTGGTCGAGGAGTTCGGACATGGCGGATGGCTTTTCAGGCACAGGGTTGGCGCTCCCGTTCCGACTTGGCAAGCGTGTTCCGGAAATTCGTTCGCGGCGTTGCGCATAACCCGTACGGCGGGTAGGTTTCCACCGTGAAATTCGTTTTTCTCCTGCTGACGACGGCGCTGTTCGTCTCCTGCGCCCCATCCACTCCGGAGACCCGTATCGCCGCCAACCCGGCCAAGTACGAAAGCCTTAGTGCCAAGCACCGCGACCTGGTGCGGCAGGGACGGATCGACACCGGAATGTCGCCGGACGCGGTGTCGCTGGCGTGGGGGTCGCCCGACCGGCGCTACGATGGCGGCGAGGACGGTGCGCGGACCAGCCGCTGGGACTACGGCGGCTCGAAGCCGGTCTACACCACCAGCTACTACGGTGGATACGGATACGGACGATATGGCCGCTACGGTCGCTACGGCGGCTACGGCGTGGCCCTGGCCCCGGAGGTCACCTACGTGCCGTATCGCCGCGCCAGCGTCTGGTTCCGCAACGACCGCGTGACCAAGTGGGAACGCATTCGTTGACCGCCTCCGCTTGCCCCGCGGCCACGGATGCCCTAGTCAGCGGCAGCGCCATGGGATGGATCCGGAACGCTCTCGCCACCGTGGCGGCATTCGTCGTCAGCGGTTGCGCCACGCCCCCGCCCGACGGGCTGACGGTTTACGAAAACTACGACCGGCCGGCCCATCAGGCGGACGACCCGGCCAAGGTGGTCGTGAAAGTGTCCACCGCCCGCCAAAGGGTCTACGTGATGGAGGAATCCAGGCTGCTGCTGGTCATGCCCGTGACGGTCGGCGCCCCCGCGACCCCGACCCCGCACGGCGACTTCGGCATCACGGAAAAGGACGCGCGTCATCGCGCCAGCGACCACGGCTTCCGTCACCGCGGCGACCGGGTCGAGAAGAGCTACCGGCGGGAGACTCCCGGCGGTTGGAGCTTCACCGGACGCCCGATGCCCTACTGGTGCGGTTTCGAACCGGGATATGGATTCCACACCGGATGGGTGAAGCATTTCCCGTCATCGGACGGCTGCATCCGCATGCACCGGAATCTCGCGCCGAAGTTCTTCCAGTTGGTCCGCGTCGGCACGCCGGTGATCATTCGCGAGACCCTGCCCGAAGACGCGAAGCACGCCAACATCCCGCTGCCTCCGGACGCCGGTCCGCTGCCGGACTATCCGGGAACCTACTACCTCGGCGAGGGCGTCTTCACCGATCATCTGCAGCCGCGTTTCCGCTGAACGGAGCACTCATCCACCGATCCCGAGAGCGATCGCCAGGACCGCCAGCGCAAAACCGAAGATCCCGTCGATCGTCCGGCCGGCGCGCCGGTAGCCGTCCCGGATCGGGCGCCACTGCAGGACGACCGCCCACAGGCTCCACAGCAGCCAGCCCTGCCCGACCACGATCCCCCACATCGCCGGCGCCCACCATCCGGGTCGCTCGCCGGCGAGAAACGGTGCGGTCACCGCCGCGAGGAACACCGCGACCTTCGGGTTCAGCAGATTGCACAACAGTCCGCGCACCCAGGCCGAACGCCCTTGCCTGCGATCGCCGCCTTCCGTCGTGCCCGCTTCACCCCGTTTGAAGAGGGGAACGATCAGCCGCGACGCGAGCCACAGCAGGTAGATCACCGCCAGCCAGCGCATCGTTTCGCGAAGCCAGCCCTGCTGCTGGAAAATCCACGCGGTGCCCCCGATCGCCAGCGTGGCGTGAACGGCCAGACCGGTCCCGATGCCCAGCGCCATCCGCACGCCATTCGCAGCCCCTTCCGCAAGGGACGTCCGCGTCAGCAGCACCATGTCCGGACCCGGGCTGAACTGCCCGAGCGCCATCACCCCGGCGAAGACCAGCAGCTCCAGCGTCCCGCTCATCGCCTCGGGTCAGTCCGCCGTGCCCACCGCCACCACGTAGGCAAGCACCGCCTTCTCATCGGCCGAGGCCAGCCCGGCGTGCGAAATCATCTTCGGCATCGCGTCCTCCCACTCGTCGACGAACAGGTCCTTCGGCAGCATGTAGGCGTGGCACTCGCCGCACTTGAGCATGTAGGTCACGTGCCCGCGCTGCAGGGTCTCCAGCGGCGTGCCGCTGGCGGCGGCCATTTCCGGGGTCGGGTTCGGCACCTCCGAGATCCCCCCGACCGCCGGATCCTCGGCGGGCAGGTCGCCCATCTGCCCCGATGCGGCACCGCCGCCCGGTGCGCAGCGGACCAGCAGCAGGCATCCGGCGATCAGGAAAAATCGGAGCGTTGGCATTCCCGAAGCTAGAAGTGCCGGCGCGGCGGGAAAAGTCCGGATTTACGGGGGAAATCCAACGGCTCCGCCTATCCTTTGACATTTCCCGGCCTGTTCCTACTCTCCCGCCTTCGCCCTCCGGGCTTCGGCGGGCGAGCCCGCTTTTCGCCGGTTTCCCTACGAAATCCGGCGATCCGCAATCCAAAATCCGCATTCCGAATTCGATGGACACGCTCCGCACCTTCACCACCGGCTCCGGCGCCGAGGGACAACTGCATTCGCTGCCCGCCCTCGCCGAGCAAGGCTTCCCGAATCTCCCGAAGCTGCCCGTTTCGATCCGCATCGTGCTCGAATCGGTGCTGCGCAACGTCGATGGCCGCAAGGTGACCGAGGACGACGTCAGAAACCTGGCCAGCTACGATGCCACCACGCCCGGCGACTACGAGATCCCCTTCACCGTCGCCCGCATCGTGCTCCAGGACTTCACCGGCGTGCCGCTGCTCGTCGATGTCGCCGCCATGCGCGACGCCGCCGTGGCCCGCGGCGCCTCCCCGGAAAGGGTCGAGCCGCTGGTGCCCGTCGATCTCGTGGTCGACCACTCGGTGCAGGTCGACTTCGCAGGCTCGCAGGCCGCGCTCGACCGCAACATGGCCATCGAGTTCATCCGCAACCGCGAGCGCTACGAGTTCCTCAAGTGGGGACAGCAGGCCTTCGACACCTTCTCGGTGGTCCCGCCCGGCATCGGCATCGTCCACCAGGTGAACCTCGAATACCTCGCCAAGGGCGTGCTCGAAAAGGACGGCGTCTTCTACCCCGATACGCTCGTCGGCACCGACTCGCACACCACCATGATCAACGGCCTCGGCGTCGTCGGCTGGGGCGTGGGCGGCATCGAGGCGGAGGCCGGCATGCTCGGCCAGCCGGTCACCTTCCTCGTCCCCGAAGTCGTCGGTGTCTACCTCCACGGCCAGCTCGCCGAGGGCGTCACCGCCACCGACCTCACCCTGCGCGTCACCGAGATGCTCCGCGCCCACGGCGTCGTCGGCAAGTTCGTCGAATTCCACGGCCCCGGCGCCAAGGCGCTCAGCCTGCCCGACCGCGCCACCATCGCCAACATGGCCCCCGAGTACGGCGCGACGATGGGCTTCTTCCCCATCGACGACGAAACGATCCGCTACCTCCGCGGCACCGGCCGCCCGGAGGAGCTCTGCACCACCGTCGAGAACTACTTCAAGGCCCAGGGCCTGTTCGGCATCCCGGACAAGAACGAGTGCGAATACACCGACCTCCTCGAGCTCGACCTCGCCACCATCGTCCCCTCGGTCGCTGGACCGAAGCGCCCCCAGGACCGCATCGACGTCCCGGCTCTCGGCGGCAGGTTCAACGAACTTTTCAGCGCCACGCCCGGCGACGGCGGCTTCGGACTCGACGCCGCAAAGCGCGACACGGTCGTCGACGTCGACATGCCCGAGCCCGCCGGCTACGCGGTCGGCTCGCTGCTCGAGGCCCCCGAGCCGGGCGCCGACCCCGGCAAGGCGGAGATGACCACCAACCGTCCCGCGCCCGACACGGTCCTCGCCGAGGATGCCTTCGAGCCGATCAAGACCCAGCTCCGCCACGGCTCGGTGCTCATCGCCGCGATCACCTCCTGCACCAACACCTCCAACCCGAGCGTGATGCTCGCCGCCGGCCTGGTCGCCAAAAAGGCCAACGAACTCGGCCTCACCGTCGCTCCCTACGTCAAGACCTCGCTCGGCCCCGGCTCGCGCGTCGTCACCGACTACCTCGAGGCCACCGGCCTGCAGGACGAGCTCGACAGGATCGGCTTCCAGACCGTCGGCTACGGCTGCACCACCTGCATCGGCAACTCCGGCCCGCTGCACCCCGCGATCGAGGACGCGATCAGGGAAGGCGAACTCGTCTGCGCCTCCGTGCTTTCCGGCAACCGCAACTTCGAGGCCCGCGTCCACGGCTCGATCCGCGCCAACTTCCTCATGTCACCGCCGCTGGTCGTCGCCTACGCCCTCGCCGGCCGCGTCGATCTCGACCTCACCACCGAGCCGCTCGGCAACGACAAGGATGGCAACCCCGTCTTCCTCAAGGACCTCTGGCCGACCCAGGCCGAGGTCAAGGCCCAGCTCGAAGCCGCCCTCAAGCCCGAGGTTTACAACAAGCTCTACGGCAACGTCGCCACCGCCAACCCGAAGTGGGGCGAGATCAAGGGCACGACCGGCGACACCTACGAGTGGGATAGTAAATCGACCTACATCCAGTCGCCGCCCTTCTTCGAGGGCGAGGCCGGCATCACCGGCGACATCACCGGTGCCCGCCCGCTCGGCATCTTCGGCGACTCGGTGACCACCGACCACATCTCGCCCGCCGGCGCGATCAAACCGACCTCCCCGGCCGGCAAGTACCTGCTCGAGCACGGCGTCGAGAAAGCTTCCTTCAACTCCTTCGGCGCCCGCCGCGGCAACGACCGCGTGATGACCCGCGGGACCTTCGGCAACGTCCGCATCAAGAACCTCATGTGCCCCGGCATCGAAGGCGGCTACACGCAGTATTTCGGCAGCGCCGAGGTCTCCGAGCCCGACACCGAGATTCCCGCTCTGCCTGGCGCCAAGCCGACCTTCATCTATGACGCCTGCATGGCCTATCAAGAGGAAGGCACCCCGCTGATCGTCATCGGTGGCGAGGACTACGGCATGGGCAGCAGTCGCGACTGGGCGGCCAAGGGCACCCGCCTTCTGGGTGTGAAGGCCGTCGTCACCAAGAGCTTCGAGCGCATCCACCGCTCGAACCTCATCGGCATGGGCGTGCTGCCGCTGAACTTCGTCGACAAGGCCGACTACGACCGGGTTTCCGGCCTGCACGAAGCCACCTTCGACATCACCGGCATCGCCGGCGAACTCAGGCCCGGCCAGTCCGCGACCCTCGTCGCGCACCAACCGGATGGCTCGACCGTCGAGGTCCCGCTCAAGGTTCGCCTCGATACCCCGGCGGAGGTCGACTACTACAACGCCGGCGGCATCCTGCCCTACGTGCTGGAGCAGATTCTGGCTTGAACGGGCAGAAAGGCCTGGCGACCCGTTCGCAGAATGGCCCGGACACCCAGTCCCGCCGCGACGGGACGCTATCGCGGACCGGTCTCCTTCGAAAAAACCGCCGCGATCCCCTCCTACGCATTCACGTAGGGTGAAGTATTTTTCGTTGGTTCTCAGCGACTAACAGAAACGTGGCGGGGTCATCACCGGGATTCGGTTGCATTTTGTTGGAAATCCCTTAGCCCTCGGCGCGATTGATGCTTTAGCAATCCTGAGCATCACTGTTCCTCAAATACACACCCACCCATACAAATCGCATCATGAAAATATTTGCGCACTCCTGCTGTGCCCTTGCCTTGTTCTCCGCCACGGCTTCAGCGGCGACGATCGTGCAGACGGAGAATTACAGCTTCACTCCAAATGGCAGCGCCGACCTGGTTTTTAATCAGTTCGACACCTCGCTCGGAACGTTGGAGAGCATCACCATCAGCATCAGTCTGACCAAAACCGGCGGGTCCCTCTTCATCGACAACGACTCCACGACTCCCGGATCCGGCGACATCACCCAGACGGTCGTCATTGACCTCGTGTCTTCGGATGTGACGCTTACCAACACCAGCTTCCAGCCGATGGGTCAGAACATCACCGCCGCATCCGTTTACTCGGCCAGCGTCGAGGGGGACGACGGTGACACAGACACCATCGTCGGAAACAGCGATGGCTTCCAAGACGATGCAGGTCCTGACAACGATGGCACCGTCTTCTCCACCCCGGTAAACGCTTCGGATTCCGACGATGTAGCTTCGGCCGTGTGGGGCGACTATCAGGGTCTCGGAACCTACACGCTGACCGTGCAGGGCCTTCAGAGCAGCGACACATCGACGATCGGCGGTGCCGCGTTTTCAGGCACCCCTTCGGAAGCCTCCGGCTCCGTCACCGTAGTCTACACCTACTCACCTGTTCCCGAACCCAGCATCACATTGCTCGGTGGCCTCGGTCTTCTCGGACTGTTCCGGCGCCGTCGCTGATCCATCTGGACATTCACCGAATTTACCGCCGCTTCCCGTCGCTCGGGAGCGGCGTTTTTCTTACACGGAATTCCGAGTCATCACGGCACGATCGTCACCGGGGTGCCGATCTTCACCGAATCGTAGAGCTTCGGTGCGAGCGGCTTCGGCAAGCGGATGCAGCCATGGGAGGCCGGCTCGCCGGGGTCCGGGATCAGGCCGGCGTGCATGCCGATGCCGTAGTTGGTCAGCCGCATCCAGTAGGGCATGGGCGCGGGAATGTAGGTCCCGCCCCTCGGCACGGGGGTCGATGGCTTGGCGTCGCCATTGATCACGTTGCCGAACTCGTCCTCGATCCAGCCGTAGCTGGTGGAATACTTGTCGACCACCTTCTCGGTGATGCGGAACGATCCCGACGGCGTGGAATGACCGGGCAGCCCGGTCGCAACATAGGACCAGCCGATCGACCGCCCGCCGCGGGTGTAGAAGGCGCGTTGCTCGCTGAGATCGATGCGCACCTTCACCTCGCCCGGTCCGCCGTCGTCATACCACTCATACATCACCAGCTCCGCACGCGTCGGCTCGACTTCCGGCAGCGGACCGCAGGAAACGACGAACAGCACGGGGGCCGCCAGAAGCAGGGACAACGACCTCATCTCAGGAAAAGGTGGCGACAGAAAAGGCCGCGACCGGGGGAACCGCAAGCTTTTCGCTCGGCGAACACCCCGCGGATCTCACGATCCGAGCTTCCGCACCGCCGCCAGCACCTCGTCCGGCTCGGCCCGCTTGCGGTAGTCGGCGTCGAGGAATGCCCAGCGCACCACGCCGCCGCCATCGATGACATAGGTCGCCGCCAGCGGCAGTTCCTCGTCACCGGCCTCGTCGCCGTTGAACTCCGTCAGATCGAAGAATCCCCGGTAGAGCTCCCGAACCTTGGGCGTGAGTTTGAAGACCAGTCCGTAGTCCCGGGCGACCTCGTGGTTGAGGTCGGTCAGCACCGTGAACTCCAGTTCGTTCTTCTGCTTCGTGTCGAGCGACTTGTCGGGAAGCTCGGGAGTCAGGGCGACGAGCCGGGCCCCGGCCTTCTCGAACTCCGGCAACTTCTCCTGCATCGCGGCCAGCGCGATGTTGCAGTAGGGACACCAGCCGCCGCGATACCAGGTGAGGATCACCGGACCGTCCTCGAGCAGTTTCGACAACGTCACGCTTTTCCCGGTCGCGTCCTTGAGCGTGAAATCCGGCGCCTTGTCGCCGACCTGGATCGCCCGGTCGACGATGCCCGACGCCGCGACCGCCTCGATCCCCCTGGCAAACTCCTCGCGAACCGCTGGGTCGCCGTCCTTGGCGGCCTGCTCGGACCGGGCGTCGAGCTTTTCCTGAAGGGTCTCGGCCGAAAGCAGCGGACCGAGGGCGAGCAGGGCGAAGAGCGTGGCTTTCATGAACGGTGGGAGTCCGGGAACGGCGATCGATTCCGAAAACCGTTCCCGGACCTTCCGATGAACACCCGATCAGGCTTCGGGCTCGGCGGTCAGGTCGAACTTGATCACCACCTCGTTGCGGATCAAGTCGTCGGCCTTGCCGGCATAGACGATGCCCCAGTCCTTGCGCTTGATGTCGAACTCGGCGGCGACCTTCACCATGTCGCCGTCCTTGGTCGCGGTCGCGGGAAAGGTGATGTTCTTCTCGACGCCGCGCAGCAGCAGGTTGCCGGAAATGGCGTATCCGGAGTCGGTCTTCTCGACGCCGGTGACGGTGAACTTCGACTCCGGATGCTCGGCGACGTGGAAGAAATCCTCCGCCTTGAGATGCTCGGTGAGCTTGTCGGCGTCGGACCAGGTCGAGTCCATGTCGATGACGATCTCCCCGCCGGTCACCTCGCCGTCTTCATCGACGGTGAAGCCGCCGGTGAAGGCCTTGAAACCGCCGTCGTGCTTGCCGGTCACCTTCGATCCGACGAAGGAGATGGAGGAGCCGTCGGCGAGGACATAGGACGTGCCTTCCGCACTGCCGTTGGCCTCGACCGCATCGGTGGTGGTCGCGTCGGTGGTCTGGTCGGCCGGATTCTCGCAGGACACGAGGGCGGCGGCGAACAGGCTCGGGATGATCAGGATGTTGGTCTTCATGTTGTCTTGGTTGGTTAGGGGTTGAGGGAACAAAGCCGGATTCAGGAAAGGTCAAAGAGAAGTGCTTCCACACTTTCGCCATCGGCGGCGAGGCGAAGCGTGCCGGCGCGCTCGGTCGAGGCTCCGTCGCCCGCTTCCAGCACCGCGTCGTCAATCATCAGCCGGCCCCGGATGAGCTGCACCCAGAGCCCGCGGCCCGGGCGGACCTCGAAGTCGACCGCCTGTCCGGGATCGAGTCCGAGGCGGTAAACTTCGGCGTCCTGATGGATGCGGGCGGAACTGTCCCGCCCGTCGGGTGAGATCAGCAGAGCGAGCGGGCCCGGCTTCCCGTCCCCGGGGGTCCACTCGGTGTAGCTGGGTTTGAGTCCGCGCTCGCGGGGATGGATCCAGATCTGGAGAAGATGCACCGTTTCATCCGCAGACGGGTTGAATTCGGAGTGGGTGACGCCCGACCCGGCGGACATGAGCTGGATCTCTCCGGGCTTGAGCGTGCGCTGGTTGCCCATGCTGTCGCGATGCGCGAGCTGGCCGGAGACCACGTAGGAGAAGATCTCCATGTCCCGGTGGGGATGGGTCGGAAATCCGCCGAGCGGCGCGATGTGGTCCTCGTTGATGACCCGCAGCGAACGGAATCCGACATGGGCCGGATCGTGATACTCCGCGAAGGAGAAGCTGTGACGGCTCTCAAGCCAGCCGTGGCTGGCGTGGCCGCGGTCGGAGGATCGGCGGATGGTGACGGTGTTGGTCGTTTGCATGAGTCGAGTGTGCCATGACTTTCAGAAAACACCCGTGAGTCGTTTGCAGGCTGAGCATGCGCCGGGCGCAAGGGCCGCGCCGATTCGGATTGAGCGCGGTCGCCGCCGCGCCAGAATCCGCGTCATGGATTTCCGGCAGATCCGATCGTTTCTCGCCGTCGCCGAGGAAGGCTCGATCACCGCCGCGGCGCAGCGGACCCACCTCAGCCAGTCGGCGATCAGCCGCCAGATCAAGTCGCTCGAGGAGGAGCTGGACGTGACGCTCCTGACGCGGTCGGCCCATTCGATCGGGCTGACACCCGCCGGCGAGGTGCTCGCCCGGGACGGCGCGGCCTGGGTGGCCATGGCGGAACGGATGGCCGAGCGCGTGCGCGAGGTCGCCAAGGGCGAGGTGATCAAGGTCGCCTACGCGCCGTCGCTCGCCGGTCCGCTGCTGGGCCCCGCCCTCGAGTGCTTCGCCCAGCTCCATCCACGGGTGCGGGTCCAGCTCTTCGATGCCTCGACCACGGAGATGAAGAGCGGACTGCGCCGCGGCGCCTACGATCTCGTCGTCACGGTGCCGGGCGAAGGCGACGAGGCGGCGATCGAGTGGCGCCCGCTGCTGCGGCTGCCCTGGCGCGTCGCGGCGCCCGCCTCCGACGACGATGCCGGCCCGATCGAGCTTCGCGCGCTCCACGGAGCCCGGCTCCTCGTTTACCAGCGGGACGAATACCCGGACTACTGGCGACTCATCGGCAGGGTGCTGCGGGAAGCCGACGCGGAGCCGGTGATCGTCGGGGAGTTCGACGGATGGACCAGCCTCCAGACCGCGGTCGAGGGCGGACTCGGAATGGCCCTCGTCGCCGGACACGACCATGCCGGCGGGCGGATCCGGCTGCGGAAAATCGACCCGGTGCCAGAACCTGTCTGCGTCTCGGTCGGCTGGCGCCGCGATCTTCCCCCGCGGGCGGCATGCGCGGTGCTGATCGAGGAAATGGCCCGGGCCGCCGACAAGAACCCCTGATTTCCGGACCCGGACCGGCCAAAAAATCTTCGTGATTTCCCAAGTTCGTGTGTATTTACCAAGTGATGCGTCATTCTGAGGTCAGCCCACGACCGGCAGATCGGCGGAGCGATGGATTCGCTCTGGTCGTGACCGTGCTGATGATGGTGCTCCTCAGCCTGCTGGCCGTCGGAATGCTCGCGCTTTCCAGCATCGAACTCCGTGCGGCCGATGCGAACCGGAACCAGACGCTCGCCCGCGCCAACGCCCGGCTCGCCCTGCAGCAGGCGATCGCCCAGCTCCAGATCGAGCTCGGCCCCGATCAACGCGTCTCCGCGGCGGCCGATCTGGTCAGCCCCGACGCCGACCGTCACTGGACCGGTGTCTGGTCGACGACCAGGCCCGACGGCGGATCGTGGTGGCGTCGCGATCCCGAGACCGGAAGCTGGGTGGACGAACGCACCGCCGGAAGCTGGTACGCGGACACCGAGGTCCGCTCGTGGCTGGTCAGTGGTGACGCCCGCCCCGGCGAATCCCCGAAAGACCGCATCGATCTCGTCGGCTCCGCCTCGGTCGGCGACCAACCGGACGCCCGCGTGTCGGCGCCCTTGGTCAGGCTCTCCGGCGACCAGCCGGGCGCTCTGGCGTGGTGGACCGGCGACCTGGGCCTGCGGGCCGATGTTTCAGTGGTCGATCGTCACGACGACACAGATGACCACCCTCACCTCGTGATCGGCCACGCCCCGGCGGCCGAACTCATCGGCGAGGGATTTCCGGTTTATGAGTCGCAGCGCGACCTGCTGGTGACCACCGGAACCATCGATGTCGCCGGTGGGCGCGACTGGCATCGCCGGCATTTCCACGACTTCACCATCCATTCCAAGGGAGTGCTCGCCGACGTGCGCGACGGCGGGCTGAAACGTGATCTCAGCGCATGGTTCGAGAGTACCGGCACGATCCCGGCCTACCGGAGCCTGGCGGGAATCGACGGGGACGAACCGCTGTTCGCGCAAATCGACGGCGAGGGCACCGAGCCCGCGTCGCCGTCGCTGGCGCTGCTGCACGACTGGGCGAGATCGGTCGTTTCCCGGTCGGGGCAAAACGTGCCCGTGGTCTCGCCGGAAACCGACCGGGACCCCGACAGCGCGGACTACGCCCTTTCCAACGAAACGCCGGTCCGCCTTTCCGGGACCACCCGCTCGAACCTCCAGCCGATCCTGGTCGAGGCCTCGAACCACATGCAGATCAGCACTTTCCAGACGATCCCGAAACCCCCGGAAAACAAGGTCACCTACCAGCTCCGCCACCATCTCTATCCGCGCGTCGTCCTGTGGAACCCCTACAACGTCGAACTCAATTCCGAGCCGGCGGTCGTGATGATCCAGGGCAACGGCCGGCAGGAAATGTGGACGCGGGACACCGCCGGCCGGCGCCTCGCCTGGTTGTCCTTCGAGGGCGGACGCAGCACCGACTTCGTCGATGGCAATCTCGCCGGCATTCTCGCTTCGCAGGCCTACGACGATCCCTACATGGGCTCCTACTACTTCTCGGTTCCTCGCACCACTTTCGGACCGGGCGAATGCCTGGTCTTCACCCCCGGCCGGTCCGCCGAATACAATGGTCTCTCCGCCTACCGCATGGGCGACTACGACCTCTCCGCCAACGAGCTGAGCTGCGAGGTCGCCCCCGACCCGTCGCGCAGCTTCTACGTCTCGGGCTCCGACATCGGCGGCGGCGTGACCTACCGGCCGACCGAGTTCTGGTATGCGCCCACCCCGTTCTGGTGGGTCGGTTTGTTTTCGGGCATCGAAAACCAGGCCGACGACACCCGGGCGGTGATGAAGAAACTCGTCGACGACTACCCCGTCACCTTCGAGCGCTTCGACGCCCTGCCCCAGCTCTCGTATCTCTCGGCCTCGCTCCAGTACGGTGCCGGCAAGGAACCACGCATCGCCTGGAACGACCAGAGTCCCATGGAGATCGAGCTGCTCGACCGCGTCGATCCACGCCCGACCCTGGCGCCCGACGTGCGCACGCGTCAGGGCATCCGCATGCGCTGGTTCGAGGAGCATCGCTCGAATCTCCTCAACGCGGGCCCGATGTCCGGGAACGAGGCCTTCTTCCAGGAGGCGCTCTTCGCCAACTGGAATCCGCGCGCCACCTACGTCGCCCGCAGTCCGTGGGAGAATCTCGCCGGCAGCCTGCCGACCCAGGGCGCGAACGGCAGCGGCGGCGGCCCGTGGTTCTTCGGCGCCTATACCCGGGATCTCTACGACGAGGCCGTCGGCTGGGACCAGCAGTTCCCACGTTTCCAGGATGGCCGCTACCACGGCAATCCCTTCGGCACCCCCCAGGAAGGCGCCACCAGGCACATCCTGTTCGAGCTGCCGCGGCGCGGCGATTCCCTGATTTCCCTCGGTCAGCTCCAGAGCGCCAAGTTCTCCGAACTCATCTGGCATCCGTCCTTCGCCTTCGGCAATTCGCTGGTCGATCCGCGCCTCGGCACCGGGGCGATGGACCGGACGACCCCCGTGATCGACCACGACGGCGGGCAGGATTTCGGCGGCTTCCACGAAGACGCCATCGGCTGGTCCTCCGATGGCGAACGGTCCGCCAACCGGGACGCCTGGGCCGAGCAGGCCCGCGCGCTGTTCCAGGAACTCCCCGAAGAAGACCTGCTCGTCTACGACCTCTCCTACGAGGTCAACCACGCGCTGTGGGACGGCTATTTCATCTCCAGCGGCACCTCCGCGGAGAAGGCCGCGTTCCTCGCCGATCCCGTCGGGCAGCCGCTGCCGAACAGCCGGATGGTCCTCGGCGGAGGCGGCCCTTCCGATGTCTCCGGACTGGACTTTCACCGGGCCGCCCGGCATCTCGTGATCGACGGTGCCTTCAACGTGAACTCCACCAGCATCGAGGCGTGGAAGGCGGTGCTCGCGGCCACCCGCGAGGGCGATGACGGCAGCCCTTTCCGCCGCGTGCTCGATCTAGAGAGCGAATTCTCCGGCAGCCGGATCGACGATGCCGCATGGAACGGCTTCCGCACCCTCGACGACGAGGAAATCGGACGGCTGGCCGAGGCCATCGTGGATCAGGTGCGGCTCCGCGGCCCCTTCCTCTCGATGGCCGACTTCGTGAACCGGCGACTGAGGAACGACGCCACCGGCCACAAGGGCGCGCTTCAGGCCGCCATCGACGCCGCGGATCTGAACGACGCCTTCGTCGAGGAAATCCCGATCGAGATCGACGAGCCGCTCGAGGACTACAACCATCCCGACAACATCGCCGACCCGACCCGGCTCGAACAGACTCTCAAACCCGAAACCATGGCGTGGGGAGCTCCGGGATTCCTCACCCAGGGCGATCTTCTCCAGGTCCTGGCCCCGACCATCCAGGTCCGCTCGGACAGCTTCGTCATCCGCGCCTACGGCGACGCCCGCGACGAGAACGGCGGCATCCTCGCCCGCGCCTTCTGCGAAGCCGTCGTCCAGCGCACCGCCGAGCCGCTTCAAGCCGGACCCGACGGCATCAACCCGCGTCCGGTCGAGACAGGCCGCACCGACTTCGGCCGCCGCTTCGAAGTCATCAGCTTCCGCTGGCTCAAGCCGGAGGAAATCTGAGTGCGACCGGTCAAGCGATCATGCCGGGCCCCGGCGGAAGGCCCGCAAGAACATCGGCGGCGGAACCAGGAGGCCGGATCACTTTCCCTCGACGGCGACCTTCGGCTCGCCCGCGACCCGCAGCACCACCGTGCTGCTGATCGGATCGGGCGCGGCCTCGGGCAACAGAACCGTGACGGAATTTCCGGAGACCTGCGTCTCCAGCTCCTTCCCACCGTCCAGAAGTCGGGCCGACTCGACCTTGCTGACCAGTCCCGGGACCACCAGCCTGCCATCCTTCGGCCAGTCGAAGACATGGAGGTAAAGCAGCGTGTGGTCGCCGTCCGGCTTCGTCGTGCAGCGTCCCCAATCGAGCTTGGGAAACACGCTGGCATGGGTGCCGTAAATCGCCCCACCGTTGACCTTCATCCATTTCCCGATCTCGTGCAGACGGTCGATGCTGGCCTGCGGGATCTCGCCCTCCTTGGTCGGCCCGATGTTGAGCAGATAGTTGCCGCCCTTGCTGACGATATCCACCAGGTTGCGGATCAGTGTCTCGGTCGACTTCCAGTTGTGATCGTAGCTCTTGAAGCCCCAGGTGCCGTTCATCGTCATGCAGGTCTCCCAGTCGCGACCCTTGATGACGGTCGCGGCGATGTACAGCTCGGCCGTGTCGGTCTCGCCCGTGTAGCCTCCGCCAAGACGGTTGTTGGTGACGATCCCGGGGCGCAGCTCGAGCAAGGCGGCCAGCGGCTCGGCGCGCTCGGGTGTCATCCATGTCGGCGTGTCCCACCACAACACGTCCGGCTGGTAGCGGGTGAGGATCTCGCGCGTCTGCGGCACGGCGATGGTCTTGAGATACTCGTTGAAGGATCCCTTGTGGGCTTCGTCCCAGCCCTGGCCCTCCTTCATGCCCGCCTTGGCGCCGCCGGGGTGGGTCCAGTCCTGGGCCTGCGAGTAGTAGAGGCCGAACTTGAGCCCTTCCTCGCGGGCGGCCTCGGCCAGCGGACCGATCAAATCCTTGCCGTAGGGTGTGGCGTCGGCGACGTCCCAACCGGTCACCTCCGAGGGGAAAAGCGCGAAGCCGTCGTGGTGCTTCGAGGTGATGACCATGTAGCGCATGCCGGCGTCGCGGGCGAGCTTGGCCCATTCCTCCGGCTGGTATTTCACCGGGTTGAAATCCTTGGCATACCCGCGGTAGGTGGCGACCGGGATCTCGGCACGCCGCATGATCCACTCGCCGATGCCCTTGATGGGCTTGCCTTCGTAGGTGCCGGCGGGCACCGCATAGACGCCCCAGTGGATGAACATGCCGAACTTGGCGTCCCGCCACCACGCCATCCGGGCGTCGCGCTGGGCGGGATCTTCGTTGGCGGACGGATCGGCCGAAGCCGGGACAACGGACAGGACGGCCGCCAGCGCGGCAGCCGTCGGAAACGCGTGCTTCATGGTATGAGAGAAAACGCGGAGTCGGGTCCGGGTGTTTCAGCGGAGCGCCGAAAAGGAAGATCGGGTCCGTTTCGACGAGAACCAGCGTTCGGAACCTCCTGAAGCAGTTGTCTACATGCCGAACAGGCGCGCCAGTGGCGTATGTAGTTCCTCCTTTAGGAGGCCGCACCGGTCCGGCGCCTCACCTCTCCCGATCCACCGTCGCCAAGCGCTTCCGCCACGCCTCGATCCCGCCCTTGATCCGCTCGACCACCTCGGGTTCCTCCCCGGCGAGATCCTTCTCTTCATCCGAATCCTCGCGGATCCGGTAGAGATGCGCCGGGGCGGTGTCCCATGCATGCACTTTCGCATACTGGGTCGTGTCCTTGCCGGGGTGCCGCACGATCAATTTCCAGTCCCGCTCCACGCACCACTCATACTTCAGGGTGTCGCCGGGATCGCCGGGGGTCATGTTGTGGATCGCGTGGGTGACCCCGAAGACCCGCTCCCGTGCGCCGCGCGCGGCGGCATCGAGAAGATTGATCCCCGGCAGCCCGTCGGGTGCCTCCAGCCCCGCGGCGGCGGCGATCGTCGGAAACAGATCGACGGCATGAGCGAAGTCGTCCGAGCGCTGCGGCTCCATGTGTCCCGGCCACGAAACCAGCACCGGAGTGCGGATGCCGTTCTCATAGGGTGAACCTTTCGAACGCAGCGCGAACGCCCCCCAGTCCTTCTGGTGCGGATCGTCGGCATTGGTGCTGCGGGCCGCCCAGCCATTGTCGCACATGAAGAGCACGAGCGTGTTGTCGGTCTGGCCCTTCTCGTCGAGATAATCCAACAGCTCGCCGCAGGTTTCGTCGAACCACTCGCACATGGCATAGTATTTCGCCACGTCGACCGCCCGGCCGTCCTCGCGATACTTCTTCAACAGACGCTCCGGTGGATTGTGGGGCGTGTGCGGCAGGAACGGCGCATACCAAAGCAGGAACGGTTTCCCCTCCGCGACGGCGTGATCGATGAAATCCGTCACCGGCTTCATCCCCTTGCGCCCGATCTCGAGCCCGGCGTCGCCGTGACGCCCCCCACGCTTCGGATCGCCGTGCGTCATGCCATGGGTGAAGCCGCCATCCCGGTAGGATCCCTCCCACCATTTTCCCGACTGATGCGCCAGGTAGCCGTGCGAGGTGAGCATCCTGATGAAACTCGGATGCCGGTGGAACGCCGCCTGGACCGGCTTGTCGAGTTCGGCCCGGTTGTTGCCGCCATCGACGTCGTTGCCGACCACCCCGTGCTGGAAGGGAAACAACCCGGTGGCCATGGATGCGAGCGACGGACGGCACAAAGGCGCCGCCACATAACCATGCCCGAACACCAAACTGCGGTCGGCGAGCTTGTCGAGGTGGGGTGTCTTGATCACCGGATGACCCATGAATCCGTAGTCGGACCATGCCTGGTCGTCGCCGAGGATGAAGACGACGTTGGGTTTGCTGGACTCGGCGGCAAGGGGCGCGAGGAGCAGGGTCAGGAGGAAGAGAAAGCGTGGCATGAGGATCAGCGGGTGGGATATGGAGTGCGGTGGCTTGCCACCGCTTTGGAGCTACCGGTGACTGGGTATTCTCCATGCTCCAAATGAAGGTTTGAAGTGCTCTTCTGATTTCGCGAAGCCCGAATCACCGCCGAATCAAAGGCAACCCAAAAGCGGAGGCAAGCCTCCGCACTCCAAACGGGTTCAGAACGAGCCGGCCGTAAGGGTTTCTTCGGAACCGGGCTTGATCTTCAGCATGACGGTCTTTCCGCCAGAACGGATAGTGCATTCCTCCGGACTGTTCTTCCCGGCCCGGACGACCGCCTTGGTCAGCTTGCCGTCCTTCCAGTCCAAGTCGACCTCGAAGTCACCGCGGGCGCGCAGTCCGTGAGCGCTGCCGGTGGACCACGCCTCCGGCACCGCCGGAAGCAGATGAATCTCGCCGGTATGCGACTGCGCCAGCATTTCGTTGACTCCCGCGGCATACCCGAAGTTGGCGTCGATCTGGAAAGGCGGGTGCGTCATCCACAGGTTGCCGAAGGTCTTCGAGGCGATGAGGTCGGAAAGGATCTCGTACGAGCGCTGACCCTCAAGAAGCCGGGCGAAAAGGCTGATCTTCCACGCCTTGCTCCACCCGGTCGGGCCATGACCACGGGCGATCAGGCCGACCTTCGCCGCCTCGGCGAACTCCGGCGTCCCGGTCGGGCTGATCTGGCGTCCGGGATAGACGCCGATCAGGTGGTTGGTATGGCGATGCGTGTCCTTGGGATCATCGATGTCCTCCATCCACTCCTGAAGCTGGCCCCACCTGCCGATCTTCGGGCCGAGCAGCTTCGCTCGCTTCCCTTCGAGCTGCTTCCGGTATTCCTCATCCACCCCCAGCACCTCGCCGGCCTCGATCACGTTGGTGAAAAGGTCCCAGCAGAGCTGCTGGTCGTAGGTCACACCGTCGGCCTTCTCCGGCCCGTGCTCGGGCGACCGGCCGTCGGGCGCGACCAGCGTGCCGTCGGGCAACTCCTTCAGGTGGTCGACCCAGAACTCGCTGATCTCCTTCATCACCGGGTAGGCGTAGGTCCGGAGATACTCCTTGTCCCGGGTGAAGGCGTAGTGATCCCAGAGACTCTGGCACAGCCACGCCGAGTCGCCCTTCTGGACGTGCCAGGTCGAGCCACCGAAGACGTTGTTCTCCGAACGCATCAGCCACCCGCGGTCGATGCCGAAGACACGCCTGGTCTCCTCCTTGCGCACCTCGCGGATCGAATCGATCCACTCGGCGAGTGGCACGAAACACTCGGGCAGGTTCGATGTCCCGGTGAGCCAATGGCACATCTGCACGTTGATGTCGGTGTGGTAGTCGCAGCGCCACGGCGGACGGCGATCGATGAGCCACAGCCCCTGGAGATTCGCCGGGAGCGTGCCGTGACCCTCGCGCGACGAACTGATGATCAGGTAGCGGGCATACTGATAGATCAACTCCTCGAGGTCGTGGTCGGCGGCGGCCCCGAAACCGCCGGCCTTCACCTCCTCCTTGTATTTCTCGACCCGCTCGGAAGTCTTCAACCCCGTTCGCGTCCCGGGTGTCTCGCCGAGATCGATCGAGACGCGCCCGTAGAGCGACTGATAGTCATCGATGTGGTGCGAAAGCAGTTCGGGATAGGGCTTCCCCGAGGCGGCGTCCAACCACGCCAGCACGCGCTCGTGGGGGTCGGGGCCGGTCCAGCCCTCCTCACGGCGGTTCACGTAGTTGGTGTCGGCGGACAGGATGAGCGTGAGGGTGTCGCAGTTTTCGAAGACCATCGCCGCGCCCTCGGCCTTGACGGAGCCACCCTCATGGGCGACCCGGCAGCGCGCCTCCAGCTTGAGGTCGATGTTCTGGTCGGACGCATACTCGCGGTCGGCGAGCAGCTTCTTCTCATTGGCCACCTGCTGCTGCCACCACCAGAACTTGCCGGTGTCACCCTTCAGCACGAGGTCCTCGCCCTCGACGGACATCGGCAATTCATGATCGTTGCCGAGGAAGACCTTCCCGCTCAGCGCCCCGGGCTTGTCGGCGGTGAAGCGCATCACCATCACCTGGTCGGGATAGCTGGAAAAATACTCGCGCTTGTAGCCTACTCCACCGGACTTGTAGGCGATCGTGTGGACCGCTCGACTGATGTCGAGCTGGCGCCGATAGTCGGAAAACTCCTGGTGTGGCAGCTCCAGATAGATGTCGCCGAAGGGCTGGTAGCCGCCGGTGTTGTGCTCGTTGCCGACCCACAGCGAGTCCTCGTTGAACTGGATGCGTTCCTCCGCCGGGCCGCCGAAGATCGTCGCGCCGAGCCGTCCGTTTCCGATCGGATAGACGAAGCTCGCCCACTTGTCGCGGCGACGAGGGTTGCCACCCTCGTCGAGCAGGGTCACCGGCTCGTCGGTCCACAAAAGACGCGTCTCCGGTGTCGCGACCGGATCGGCGAGGGAAAAGTCAGCGAGGCCGAAAACGGCCAAAAGCAGGCAGGCGATAGGTTTCATGACGGGATCTTGGTTCTAGCAGTGGCGCAAAGCGATGCTTTGCGAGGGATGAGCGAGGCGATGCCTCGCTCCATGACGCACCGACAGCCGCTGGCCAAGCGCCGCTTGGCCAAGTTCTCGCAAAGCATCGCCTTGCGCCACTTTCATCAGGCAAAGAGATCCATCACCGCTTTCCCCTTGCCGTCCTTGGTCGCGTAGAAGGGCCGGCGCTCGATGTCGAAGACGGTCTTCGGGCTCATGCCCATGGCGGTGTAGATGGAGGCGTGGAGGTCCTCGATGGTGACCGGGTTCTCCACCGCCAGGCACGGCCGCTCGTCGGCGGTCCGGCCATGAACAAAGCCCTTCTTCATCCCGCCGCCGAACATCGCCACCGAACTGCCGCCGGTGAAGTGGCGGTGCAGGCCGTAGTGCTTCATCTCCTTGATCACGTCGGTCTTCGCCCGCGACTGGTCCTTGGCGTTCGAACCGGGCACGCCCTCGATCATCATGTCACGGCTGAACTCGGAGGCGATGATGACCAGCGTGCGGTCGAGCATGCCGCGCTCCTCGAGGTCGCGGATCAGGCGCGCGATCGGACGGTCCACCTCGGCGTGCAGCCGCTCGTAGGTCTTGTGGCCGTTCTCGTGGGTGTCCCAGTGGACGAAGGGGACATACTCGGTGGTCACCTCGACGAAGCGCGCCCCCTCCTCGACCAGGCGCCGCGCCAGCAGGCAGCCGCGGCCGAAGCGGGAGTCGCCGTATACCTTGAGCGAGACCGGATCCTCGTCCGCCAGGTCGCAGGCCTTGCGCTTCGGCGATCCCAACAAGCGGTGGGCCGCGTCGAGCGAGCGCAGCATCGACTCCTGATGGAAATCGCTGAGCCCCTCGCCCTTCGGCGAGTGCTCGAGCATCTGCTTGAGCGCGCGATAGCGGCGTCCGAAACGGTCGGGCCCCATGCCTTCGGGCGGCTTCACCGCTTCGGCCGCCTTTTCCGGATAAGGCAGGTTGAAGGGCGAGAATTCGGAGCCGAAGAAGCCGCCGGTGGTGAAGGCCTTGATCTCCTCGCTCTCGCCGATTCCCTCGAGCCGCTGGCCGATGTTGATGAAGGCCGGCATGACCTCGTTGCGCGGGCCCAGCACCTTGGCCATCCACGCGCCGATGTGCGGCGCGGCCACCGTCTGCGGCGGCACGTAGCCGGTGTGCCAGTGGTACTGGTGGCGCGAGTGCAGGATGCTGCCGAGGTCCGGCTGGACGTGGGAACGGATCAGCGTGCCACGGTCCATGATCTTCGCGATCTCCGGCAGGCCGGCGGAGATTTTCAGCCCGTCGACCGAAGTATCGATCGCGGGAAACGTGCTGATGATCTTCTCGACCGGCGTGCCGACCTCGAAGGGCAGGTAGGCCTTGGGGTCGAAGGTTTCCGCCGACGCCATGCCGCCGGCCATCCAGAGGAGAATGCACGAGTCGGCCCGTGCGGCCGGATGTTTCACCTCGTCCTCGGCCAGGAGCCTGGGAGCCCCGCCGGCGAACGTGAGCGCAGACCCCGCCGCCAGTCGGCGCAGGAATTCACGCCGGCTTTGCTCGGGACGCGTGGGATCGATCCATGAATCGTTCATCGGATGTAGAAGAATTCGGGTTGCACGAAGATGGTCCAGAGGAAATCGGCTATGCCCTCCTCGGGCGTGCCCTGGCTGATGAGTTCCATCGCGATGGAGCGCTCGCCGGCGTCGGGCCTGCGGGACAGGGCCGCGAGATAGACCTGATCGACGAGCTCGTCCGCCGACCTGTTGGAAGCCAGCAGTGCGATCGCACCCTCGCGCAGCATCGAGGCGAATTCGGGGCCGTTGGCGAGGTGGATCGCCTCGAGCGTGGAAACGAGGTCGGGACGCATCGACACGACCTGGTCGCGATTCGGCCGGCCCAGTGCCGCCTGGAAGGGATCGAGTTCCTGCAGCGCGGCGCGCACCGGACGGCCGTCCCATGCGTTCAAACCCTGTGCTTTCGCGACGGCTTCAAGCGTGGGAGACAACTTCTTTCCGGGCTGCGGCCGGCTCCCGGTGACCTGGCGCACCGAGTCGATGAACTGCTCGGCGGTGAGGCGCTTCATCACCGGACCGTGGAATTCCTTCGACGACGAACCCTCGTCGGCGATGACGCTGCGGCTCTGATAGATGCGCGAGTTGGCGATCAGTCCAATCATCGCCTTCAGGTCGTAATCCTTCTCCACCAACTCGGTCGCGAGATGGTCGAGCAGGTCGGCGTCCCACGGTTCGGTGTCGAGCATGTCGACCGACTTGATGATGCCCTCGCCCATCAGGCGCTGCCACAGGCGGTTGACGATCGTCCGCGCCGTCCGTCCGTTTTCCGGATGGGTGATCAGCCCCGCAAGCTGCTCGAGGCGCTTCGCCCGCGGAGCCTGCGGATCGACCTCGCCAAGTTCGGGATAGATCCACGCCGCCAGCGCCTTCTCGCCGGTGGGCTTGTCGCAGCGGTTGAGTTCCAGCGGTTCGTCGGAGTAGATCGCGGCCAGCCCGTAGGCGTCCCTGAGCTTCCACTGGTCGGTGAAGCTGTCGTGGCACGACGCGCACTTCATGTTGATGCCGAGAAAGACCTGCGAGACGTTCTGCGAGAACTGGATCGCGCGGGTCTGGCTGGCATTCACCTCGCCGCGCCACTGGATGCCCTCGATGAAGCCTTCCGCCTCCTTCGTCGGCGCGACGAGCTGCCGCACGAACTCGTCGTAGGGCAGGTTCTCGTGGAGCGCGCCGTAGAGCCAGCCGGTGATTCGTTTCCGCCCGCCGGTGATGAAGCCGGTGCCGTCGTAGGCGTTGCGCAAGAGGTCGTTCCAGAAGGTCAGCCAGTGGTCGGCATAGTCGGCGTCACGGGCGAGCAGGCCGGCGATGACCCGGCTCCGCTTGTCGGGCGACTCGTCGGCGAGGAAGGCGGACAGCTCGTCCGGCGTCGGGGGCAGCCCGATCAGGTCGAGCGAAACGCGGCGCAGGAACATGGCGTCGTCGAGCGGCTCGGGACGTTCGATCCCGTTCTCTTCCAACCAAGCATCGACGAGACGGTCGATCGGGTTGCCCTCACCCGCCGGCACGTCCGGTCGGCGCGGTTTCAAAGGCGCCTCGTAGCGGTCCTCCCCGAAGGTGAACCCCGGCTCCCACGGGAGCCCCTCGCCGATCCAGCGTTCGATCAGCTTGATCTGCTCCTCGGGCAGCGGATCCTCGCGGGTGTCCGGCGGCGGCATCCGCTCGTCCTCGAACTCACTGCGCAAAAGCTCGACCAGCCACGACTTCTCCGGTCGCGCCAGATCGACGACACCGGCGTTCAGCACCATGTCGCGGTCGTTCATCGAGAAGCCGCCCTTCGACTTGTCGCCGCCGTGACATTCGATGCAGTTCTCGCGAAGGATCGGCACGATCTCGTGGGCGAAATCCACCTCGGCCACCGCCAATCCGGGTGCGGCGGCGGCGAGTAGCCAGATGGGAGTCGGGATCCGGGGCATGGTTCTGCGGGAAAACTTCGGAAAGATGAGCCATGCCTACGGCATCTCAACCCTCTTCTTTCCACCGTTTGAGGCACCATCGAGCGGACCGGACCTCTTCGAACTTGACCCGGCAACATCCGGGCTGTTACCCCGGAAAACCTTTAAATGGAGGGAAATGATGAAGAACGAGGCCTATTCCGAACGCACAACCAGACGCACGAGAAGCACGCGAATGCTTCATCCGAAGGTGATTCTGTCATGCCTGCTGATGATGCCGGCGCTCGCTCCGCCGGCCAGCGGCCTGACCGTCTCCCTGTCCGCCATCGACACCGGTTTCGTGACCCCGATGGGGGGATCGGCGAAGGGGGACGGCACGGTTTCCGGCGCCACCTACAACTACTCCGCCGGTCGCGAACTGCACTACCTCGACGGCACCCTGTTCAGCCCGATCGGCTACATGGACCGGAAGAACTACTTTGTCTTCGACCTTTCCAGCGTCACGGGACCGATCACGAGCGCCACCCTCAAGGTCTACATGGGTCCGGACACGGCTCCCGCGTTTCCGGGTGGGACGCACGGCTATGAAAGCCTCGACCCGACGGAAACCTTCGAGCTGTTCGAGACCACCGATCCGGGGATGGCGCTCGGACTCATCGGCGACCTGCTGACCTTGAACTCGACCGTCGGCGCCCCCGCCTTCGACGAGACGTCGGATCCCGGGGTCTTGATCGCCGGTGCCCTCCATCCCCTGCTCGGCGACGGACCTCTGCTGCTCGGCGGCTATACGGCCAGCCCTGCGGACGACGGCACCATCATCGAGATCCCCATCACCGCGGGAGGGCTCGGCTATCTGAGTGCCTTCGCGGGCGGCACCCTGGTGCTCGCCGGAACGGTCCCGACCTCCGGCGGCCCGCCGGACCCCGATTCCCAACTGCTCTTCGGCTTCACCGGTCCGGACATCCCAGGCGGCGACGTGCTGACACCCGTGCTTGAAGTCACCTACGTGCCGGAACCGGGATGCCCGATGCTCGTTTGTGCCGCGGTGTGCCTGCTCGCGCGGCGCAGGCTCCGGAAGTGATTCCCACCCCCGCTCCCACAGCGAATCGACGGGGTCCGCCGAGCCGTCGAGCTGAGCGGGGTTCCTGAGCGGCTGGCCGCGCAGGCGCGGGACCAACAAGAAAACCGACGTCAGCGCCTTTCAATGCAGCGCCTTGTAGATCGTCAACCCACCCATCAGGATCGTGACGATCCCGATCACCACCTTCAGATGGCTTTCACGGGTCTTGCTGATCGCGAAAACCGAGAACGGAACCGAGATCAGGGCGCCGGCACACATTGGAATGAGGAGAGGCAGATTGAGATAGTTCCCCTTGGCCATGAAGATCGCGACGGCAACCAGGCAGGTGAACGCCTCCGCGAACGAGGTGATCCCGACGGCCGCCTGACCGCGGATGCCGGTCAGAATCTGTCCACTGGTGACCAGGGGCCCGTAGCCCCCGCCGCTCAGCGCCTTGTTGAACGAGGCGACACCGGCGAGGCCGATGATCTTCCATGTCCGGTAGGCAACGACCCGCCGCGAGAACAGAATCACAAACGCGCCGGACAGGAGGATGATGCATCCGATGGAAAGGCTCAGCCACTCGGTCGACAGCTTCAACGCCAGGGAGACGCCGATTCCGACCCCGATCACACTTCCGGCAGCAAGCAGCAGGGCGGGCTTCAGTTCCGCTCCGGATCGACGAAGGTCGACATTCCGGGCCTGATGATGAAAGAAACTGGCAGCGGTTCCACTGAGCAGCTCCGAGAAGAGGATGGTCGGCACGATCTCGTGCGGCCGGTACCCGAGCAACAGCAAGGTCGGCGTGAGAATCGTTCCGTAGCCCATGCCAAGGCCGCTGTCGACCAGCTCACAGGCAAAACACAGCGCGAACACAATCAACGCCCCCCTCCAGTCGAGCCCATCGCAAGACCCGAGGAGAACGGCCATCCCGAGAACCAAGAAGATCCAGGCCGAACTCTTCCTGAAATAGCTGATTTGCATCGCGGTGCGGAACCAACCCTGCCCTCGCAGGCTAGGCACCGGCCACCTGACAGACAAGTGGATACGTCGCTGGCAATCAGCCGGAAACGCGACCCCACTCGCACAGCGAAGAGACGTGGTCCGCCGAGCCGTCGCGCAGCCAGCCGTCGAGCTGGGCGGGGTCCTTGAGCTGCTGACCGCGCAGGCGGGGAACGACGAAGAACCCGGCCCCGGCATCGGGCAGCAGCGTGAGGTCGCCCCACAGCATTTCGAACTGCATGACCGGAAACACGTCCTCCTGGCCGTGGCCCCAGCGCTTCTTGACGTCCTTGATCGTCATGTAGGTCGGCAGCCGCTCGGCGAGGGAACGCAGCGCGGCACCGATCGCTTCGTCGTCACCCGCGAGGATCCGGTCGCGGGAAAGTCCGCACAGCGCGAGAAAACGGTCGATGTCGATCCAGGTCGTCATCGAGTTGTAGTAGGACAACCCGAACTCGGCCTCCTCGTTCGGCATCGCCAGACCCTCGACGAGGCGCGGGCGCCCGTCGACCCGGGCGAGGCCGCCGCCGCGGTCCTCGAGGCGGCGGGTGATCACCTCGTAGGTGAGGCCGTGGCCGGACCGGCGGTGGCAACCTAACAACACGGGATCGGGATCCGCGCCGAGGGTGTCGATGTTGTGAAGCATCAGCGTCCGGAGCTGCGGCCGGTCCTCCAGCAAGCGGCGCAGGGTGCCGTTGAGGATGAGGTTGGGGATTTCGAAGAAATGGCCGACCGGATGCAGGCACTGCAGCGGCAGGTTGTCGGTGTAGTCCGCGGCCTCGCCCGCGCCCTTCGCCCATCCGATCAGGGCGGAGCGGGCCGAGTCGCGCACCTTCTGCTGCTGCTCGTCGAGCACCTGCTGGGGCATTTCCTCCCAGGCGAAGCGCAGGTCGCGCTCGGTCGGGATCATCCGCAGGCCGACGGAGCGGCCGGGGGAAACCACGAGCGGTCCCTCGTAGTGGTAGTTATCGACGCTGGCGAGGAAGTCACGCGTCGGCTGCGTGGTCAGGTACGAGGTGGTGAAGACGTGAGGGATGGGCGTGCCGAAGCGACGTCCGATCCGTCGCGACTTGGCGAGGTGGGTCTCGATGAAGGTGCGGTAGGCGCCGTCGAGCGGGGCGAAGGGATTGAGCGCCTTGCAGGTGCCGGCACCGCCGGTCCAACGCGAGCCGGCACCGGCGGCGAGCGAGACGACGGCCACCTCCCCGTTTTCCAAAGCGGCGGCTCCGATCTTCCCGGCGCCGGCGAGGTCCTGGCGGGCGGCCGCCTCGTCGGAGGAAAGGTCCAGCACGTCCTCGGGCCGGACATCCTCGATCACGGTGGTCGCCGCGAGGCGATTCTGGGCGAGGCCGATGCGGCCGCTTCGCAGGTCGTCGCGGATGCGCTCGTGAAGCTCGCGGTCGAAGCCGTTGGCACGCAGCAGCGAGTCGAGACTTTCGCTTTCCCGCTGTCCCGCGTCCGCTTGCTCAAGCTCCGCGCCGCCACCGACTGCGGTCATCCGATGGTAGCCAGCAGGCAGAACCGCCGCAGCGTCGCCGTGAAGGTCGGCGGTGGTTCCGTCGGAGTTGATCGCGAAGTCGTAGACCACCGGATCCATCGCGAAAGGCAGCGCGTGCTGAAGCTGCTGCTTGGCCTCCAGCATGATCGCCTGCATCGCCTCCTGGGCCTCGGCCTTGCGCTCCGGCGCGAAGATGAAGCCCATGCCGCCGCCGGACATCCCGCCGAGCATCCAGAAGCCCCAGAAGTCGTCGCCGAATTTCTCCTCGGCGCGCGCGATGAGGGTTTCGGTGAAAAGGTTCGTCGCCCAGGGAATGATCGTCTGGATCGGACCGCGGAAGTTCCGCATGGTGGCGCGTCCGAGCTCGCGGATGTCGCCACGTTTCAGCGCATCGATGAGTTCATCCAACAACGCAAGCGCCTCCTTCCGTCCCTCCCACTCCCTGCCGGAGCGCAGCAGGTACTTCTCGGTCACCATTTCGAGGACCGGCCCGACGTTCTGGGCCATGCCGCCGTGGACCAGCACCAGCGAGTCCTGCAGGGCGCGGCGCGCGCCGGACGGGATCTCGTCGTCGTCGAAGACGTGGTGGATGGGCATCAGGCGTCCGCGCGAAACCCCGAACTCCGGATCGTCCTCGCCGGCCGTCTCTCCGGTGATCAGCTTGATGCCCGGCCACACGCCGCCGGAGTCCTGCCAGCCGCCACCCGATCCGCCGAGCCACTCGCCGAGGATGGCACGCGCCAGCACCAGCCGGCGTTCGCTTTCCTCGAGCGGACCGGTCAGCGAACGGGTCTGACCGGTGGCGCGCATCAGCACGCCGATCAACGCGGCGAGCAGGTTGGTGGAAACCGCCAGCCGCGAACCCTTGGGGATGTCGTTCACCGACGACACCAGTTCGATCCCGCGGCCGGGGCCGACCAGACGCTCCAGCAATCGCTCCAGCCGTTTGCCGCTGCCCTCGATGCCCGGCGGCACGATGCCCGCGGCGATCACCGCCGCCTTGAGCAGGCCGAGGTAGTCCTTCGCGAAGTCGAAGACCTCGCCGAGGTTGTCGATGCGCGCGGTGGCCTTGAGATCGACCGAGTGCAGCATGATCACCGGCTCGTCGATCACCCGCAGGTAGGCCTCGACCGGCGGTTTCGTTTCGGCATCGCGGCCATGCACGCCGAGATCGACGGAGACATTCACCACCCGCGCACCCTCGGGAAAGTCCATGCCGAGGAAAAAGATGTCCGACCAACCGCTGTGCGACAGGTCCATGCGCACCGGCGTGCGCTCGCGCAGCACGGGAAAGCATCCGTCTGACGCGGCCGCGAGCATCTCCCCGCGCATCCGCAGCGGGTGGTCGGCCGGGTGGCCCATGCGGAACATCCAGCGGTTGCCGCGCACGGTGCGCACCGAGCGCCTCACCTGGTCGGCGAGCGTCTGGAAGGCGAGTTCGTGGTAGGCCGAGGCCAGCGCCGACGAAAGCGCGTCGCCGGGACCGTTCGCCTTCACCGCCGCCAGGAAGCCGTCGATGGCCTCGGCGAAGCGGCGGTTGAGCAAGTGCTCGTAGGCACCGAAGGGGATGCGCCCGACCTCCCCGCCGGGGAGTTTCGGCGGCAGGTGGAAACGGTGGATCGCGTAGAGGAAGAACAGCGCCCGCACCCGCTCGTAGAGGTTTTCCGCATCGCGGCGGAAGTCGTCGAGCAGCGCGCACTCGGCCAGCAGGCCGTCGGCATCGAGTTCCCCGCACACCGCGGCGAGGTCGGTGTCGCGCCGGGCGGGATCTCCGGTGGTGATGATCTCCACCAGGCGGGACGTGTTGGAAGCGGAGGTCATGGGCGCGAGTTGGCCGTGATCTCGATCAGCATGGTCAGGATCTCCTCGCGATGGGGCCCGGCCAGCGCGAGCGACAACTGCGCGCGCAACAGGCCGTATCGCTCGCCGATGTTGAAGCGCTGTCCGTCGATCTCGACGGCGAGGTATTTCTCCGAGCGGGCGATCGCCGCCAGCGTGGCGGTGAGGCCGAGCGTTTCGCCCTCGGCAAGCGCCGCGACGCCGCGGTCGAGCTTCTCCATCACCGCCGGCGTGAGCGCGTGGATGCCGAAGAAGCAGTAGTAGTTCCCGGCCCGCAGCCCGGAGATGAAGAGTTCCTGCTCGGCGAGGGTCGGCGTCGGCTTCTCGACCATCGTCGCGACCTCGATGATCGAAGGCGAGGCCGGCACCCGCCGGCCACCGATCGTGCCGTAGAGGCGGAGCTGGCTTTCATGGGTCGGCTGCACGCCCGACACGCAGCCGTCGTGCTTCTCGGCCACCGCGAGAAGCTGGCCGACGCACGAGGTCTCCCGGCGGCTGAGAAAGAGGTGGTCGCCCACCAGCAGGACGAAGGCATCGTCGCCGGTGTAATCCCTCGCCGTCCACACCGCGTGTCCGTAGCCGCGGGGCGCGGTCTGTTCGATCAACGTCAGGCGATCGGCATGCGGGCCCGCCGCGCGCAGATAGGCGTCGCGCGTGCCGGGCAGGATCACCACCGCCGCGGACTCCAGGCCGGCGGCGAAAAGATCATCGAACAGGATTTCCAGTGCCGGACGCGACACCCCTTCGGGATCCACCAGCGTCTGGAGCGGCAGATGCGACTCCGCCGGGCTGGCGGCGGTGACCACGGCTTTGCGGAAAGACATGGCGGCGATCATTGGCATTCGACCCGGATGTGCAACCCGCATCATCGTGGCTGACGTTTCCCCTGGCGCGCCGCAGCCTTGGCGGAGGCGGCAGCCATAATCCCCGAAGGACTCCCCTTCGCCCATCGTATCCATGGTCATGGCCCCATCCCGCCCCATCGCCCTCCTCGCGCTCGCCCTCATCCTTCCCGCCGCCGAAGCGCCCGCGGCTCCGAAACCGGAGCCGGAGAACATCAAGGCCTACTGCCTCGATTTCAACTGGGTGCCGACCCATCGCCGCGGCCGGCCATTCGCCGAGCCGGGGAAATGGGCCGCCGCCGATCCGAAAGCGCACGTCGAATGGTACAAGACGATCGGCGCCAACGTGATCCAGACCTTCTGCGTCTCGACCAACGGCTACGCGTGGTACAAGGACGGATTCGTGCCCGAGCAGCCGGGGCTCAAGCACGACTTCCTCCCGGAGGTCGTCAAGCTCGGCCACGCCGAGGGCATGAAGGTCTTCGGCTACTTCTGCATCGCCTCGAATCCGCGCTGGGCGGAACTCCATCCCGACCAGAGCTACGGGAGCCCCACCACTTACCACATCCCCTACACCGACGAGTATCTCGACTTCCTCTCGAAATCGATCGCCGACGCGGTCACTCGGACCGGCATCGACGGCTTCATGATCGACTGGGTCTGGATGCCCAACCGCAAGGCGACCGAGGGCAGGTGGCTCGATTGCGAGAAGAAGCTCTATCAGCAGCTCATGGGCGAGCCCTTTCCCGGCGAGGAACAGCTCGGCGAAAAGTCCGCCAAATACACCGAATACAGCCGCAAGGCGATCGACCGCTGCTGGAAGACGATCCACAAGGCGGCCAAGGACGCGAATCCCGAGTGCCTGATCTGGCTGACCGTGAACCACATCAACCACCCGCACGTGGTGGACTCCGACATGTACCAGCAGGCCGACTGGCTGATGAACGAAGCCGGCAGCCTGGAGGCGATCCGCAAGGTCGAGGGCATGGTCGGCGACCACACCCGGCTGATCACCTGCATGGCCCTGTGGAACGGCCAGGACGCCTCGGTCGCCGTGCCCGAGGCGATGCAGGCCGGCGTCGGCCTCTACGGCTTCACCGCCCCGAAGAACAACGAGGGCCTCGTCCCTCTCGACCCGATCTTCTCCCGGCAGGTCTCCGAGTTGACCGGCGACGACCGCAACATCGCCGTCCTCGCCCGTGCCTACCACGGCAGGTCGATCCACGCCCTGTGGCAGGACGGCCGTTTCGTTGAACCGAAAGATCCCCCACCCTTCCGCATCTCGCTCAAGGGGCGCGGCCGGGGCCTGCAGGATACCGCACGGATCGAGCACGACGAAAACGAAGCCTCCGTCACGATCACCACCCCCTACGCCAAGGGCCGCGGGCTGCTGGTGCGCGGTGCTGATCAATGGCCCTCAACCCTCGCGATCCGGCTGCAGAAGCGACCCGGCGAAGCGTCTCCCTCGAAGGTTTTCCGCGTCGCGAACGGCACGCAGGGCTTTGCCATCCCGCTCGACGGCTCCGGACCGGCGAGCGTCGGCAAGATGGAAGGCGGGCTCGATCTCGGCCGGAACTGGGGAGAGTCCTTCCTCAAGGAGGGCGCATCCGAAAAGGCCCCCGACGCCCGGATCCAGCGCAGCGACGAGATGCTCGACATCACCATCCCCGCCGCCATGACCCGCGGCAACCCGGAGGTCCTCGCCTTCGAGTGGGAGTAGGGCGCCAAGCGGGCCGGCGAATCCTTCTCGGCGGTCCACTTCGGGCCGGCGGATGCCACCGGAGCGTCCATCCTCGCGGCCTTGGATGAAATGCCCGCAGGGGCGGGCGACCGGGCTGCGAGCGGGTGGTGGGAACAAGGCGGAGAGCCCCGTCTTCGTTCGAACAGCCCTTCCCATTGGGACGGCCCGACGCTGACAGGCAGACTCGTCCAGAGGGCCAACGGCCCGCCAGATACCAGCCCGGGGAGACGCCCCGGAAATCCCGCCCGGGAGCCCCTGAGGGCTGAAGGCCCGGCACATGCTGGGGAGGCGAAAGAGATGCGTTCCGGGCATGTTTCAGGGCTGCAGCCCTCGAATCGGGTCTCCTCCCGAACTGCGGGCCGGGCTGGGATTTCACGGACCGTTGGCCCTCTTGAGGAATCCGCCCACCGCCTTCAGTTGCACCCGGTCCATCGGGATCACTGCCACCCGAGAGCGCTCCCGCCCCGCGCCGCGTCGGAAGCGAAGAGCCTCAACCGCTCTGCTTCAGAGGTTTGCAGAAATCCACACGACTTTTTGCCTGGCAGACAAAGCTGGCAGACAAAGCCGGATTCATGCGTTTCGGGGAACAGCACCACCACCAAGCTCCAACAGATTCCAGCGCAGACCCTGCGCCTCGTAGCGGGCGAATCCATGATCGAACGTGGCCAGTTCATGGTTCGCGGCGATCGCGAACGCCGCCAGATACGCATCCGTCCACCATTGGCTGTGCGGTTCCTCTGATTCGCCCACGGCGGGGAAAAGTTCCGCCAATCGCGCCGGCTCCGGCTCGAACAGGATCCCCTCCTGGCCCCGCAGGTGCTGTTCCACCTCCGCAGCCGCGCGGTTGGTCAGCACATCGCCACCCATGATGGCGGGATTGGTCAGGTGCCGGAGCAGCGCCAATTGCGTCACCCGGCACAGCACCAGGTTCTCTTCCCGGGTCGCCACCCAGTCCCGCGCCGTCACCGCGGCCGCGTGACCGTCCCACACCAGCGGGAGCCACACGTTAACGTCCAAAAATTGTGCCATGGCGCTGCGCGTCTTCCGCCGCCTCCAACTCCCTCAGCCGCTCGGGCGAAACGGTCACCTCACCCGCCCGCGAAGAGCCAACCACGGGCAGCCGGAAGCGCCCCGCCCGCACCATTCGCACTGTCTCGGGCAATGCCCGATCTCCCCCCCCATCCTCCCCGTCCCCCACCATCCCCAGATGCCGACGCAGCGCTTCATTGACCACATCCTTCATCTTCCGGCCATCCAACGCTGCCTGCGCCCGCACCCGCCGCAACAATCCCTCCGGAATATCCACCGTCGTTCTCATCAAAAGCATCATGATGTTCTCGGCATCATGATGCAAATCGAAACTCATGCGACGGGTGAAATCGCCAGCCGCTCACCCTTCGACTTCGAGCGGAAGCAGGAAGGTGGCGCTCCATCGCCGTCCTCACGCCCTGTCGGCGGCCGGCGCGATCGTCCCGCCCTCGACGAACTGGGCATCGGTGGTCGTCTGCCGGATATCCCTTTTCCCCCGGGCCACATTGGCCGCCCAGCGCGCGATGCGCCGCGCCACCGGCGCACTTTCCCAGAGGATGTGGGCGATGGGCGGCCGATACCAGGCAAAGGACGGTGCGGCATCGGCGCAGATGATCGAGAGATCCCGCGGCATCCGGATCCCGCGGTTGGCACAGAATTCGAGCGCCGTGACCAGAAACGGCTCCTCGTCGAGGATCAGCGCCGTCGGAGGGGTGACGCGAAACAGGGTCTCGAGACGCGAATGGAATCCCTTGGCACTCTCGTGCCAGTCCGGCAGGTGGTAGGAGCTTGGCTCGATCCCGCTTGCGGCCAGCTCGTCGAGAAAGGCCTGCTCGGGCGGTCCCGGCTCGGGCCGGCGCCTTGCCGCACGGGCCATCAGGACGATCCGGCGGTGACCCAGTCCGACCAATGCCCGGGTGGCGGCGACCATCGCCGACTGCTTGTCGGGACCGATGCCCGGTATCGGCAGCCCGAGACGCCGGCCGACCAAGGCGAAAATCGGAGTCGGCCGCGCCGCGAACCACTCCAGCACGTCGCGGGAGCCGTCCATCACCACCCAGGCATCCGCCGCGGACCTTTCCACCAGCCGTGCCACGCGGCCGACGTCCATCTGCAGGTCGACCAGCGATTCCCGCGGGTAGAACACCCGGTGCCCGGCCTCGGTCAGCTTCTGGCGGGTCTCGATCACGTAATCCATGCGCCGGTCCGCCGCTTCTCCCAGCAGCACCCCGATCCGCAACCGCTTCTCCGCCGATGCCTCCACGGCGGGATGGATCCGCCGTCCGCGCCGTCGCCCCTGGTTCTCCAGCAGCCCCTCGGTCTCCAGCTTTCTCAGCGCCGCCTCCACCGTATCCTTTCCCACCCCCAGCTCCGCCGCGAGACGGTCCCCACCCGGCATCCGCCCGCTCCAGGCACCCGCCAACAACTCGCCCTTGAGATGCGCCGCCACCTGCTCGGCGGCGGTGAGAATCGTCAGTTGGGCCACGCGTGAAATCTACCGGAACTCCGGGGTAGATGGCCAGAACG
>CALGOH010000231.1 GCA_937957985.1 uncultured Verrucomicrobiae bacterium | reverse complement strand
CGGCCCAGAGGCGGCTGGGATCCCTCTAGGATGCTGATCTCTGCCCACACACGGTTCCCCGGGGTCTGCGACCGCCGGGCTAATGGCTGCCATCCCGCCGGGATGGTCCACGAAGTCCGGATCACCCTCAAGAAGCCACGGATGATCCGGGCATTTCCCTGGCTGGGATCGCGATCATCGCACTTAAGGGAATGCCATTCGCTGAAGGCCCGGCACATGCCGTGAGGAGCAAGATTCAGCCGCTCTCCATGTGTCGGGCTTTCAGCCCTCGGGTCCTCTTGGCTCGGCGACCCCGGGCTTCCGCCTTCGCCCTCCGGGCTCCGGCGCGACAAGCCGCCCGGGGCTGGTATGTTTCGGGCCGTTGGCCCTGCCGGTCATTCCCAGCGTTGTAGGCACGTTCGTCACTTTCAATGGCACCCTCCGTGGATTGACCATTCCCCGGTCGCAGCTATCGTCCGGAAACCACGAATCGATGCAACTCACTGTTGGGCACGAATAGGATGCGGATACCACGGTTGTTCCTAATGATGATCGTTGGAGCATTCATACACAATGGGTGCAACAGCGGCCACGATGCAGGCGAGAGACTTAGGGCGCGTGCGCTCAAAGACTTCCGATGGTTCGAGGTTGATGTTCCGCTCACCATCAAATACGGCTACAGGGACTTTCTCGCGGATCTCCCCAATGGCGAGCCTCTCCCGATCGAGAAGGTTTATAGCATGTTGGAGGCCGACTCATCCAACGCGCCAACGAAGGACTTTCGTGGACAGTCCTACCTACTTCTCCGGAACGGCTACGAATTGACTGTCTACTCGGTTGGTCTGAATGGGGTGGATGAGAGGGGCGGTGGCGATGACGTGCAGACGACGTTTGAAGCCAGGTGGAATGGCGACCTCGGTGAATAGATTCGAATGCCAACAGGACGGAGATGGCCAACAGCTATCAGCGGCCTTGTCGGGATTTGGGTCTGGTGATTGTGTGCCGACAGCGAAGGGTGGAACACCGCTATCGGTTCCCGTTGTCGCCATTCCCAAGACGCTCACTCCAGCGTCACCAGCAGGTCGTCGCTGTCGACCTGGTCGCCCTTGGTGACGTGGACTTCCTTCACGGTGCCATCCTTGCCGGCGCTGACGGTGGTGAGCATCTTCATCGCCTCGAGGACGACGAGCTTCTCGCCGGCGGCGACGACCTGACCCGGCGAGACGGCGATTTCGGTGACCATGCCGGGCATCGGCGCGCAGGCGTGTTCCGGCTTGGAGGGGTTGCCCTTGCTGCGGGCGGGGCCGGCCTGGGATGAGAGCGAGCGGTCGGCGATCGAGGATTCGCGCGGCATGCCGTTGAGTTCGTAGAACAGGGTGCGGTTGCCGTGGGAGTCGGCCTCGCTGATGGAGACCAGCTTGATGAAGAGCGTCTTGCCGTGGTCGATCTCCACCTCGATCTCCTCGCCGGGCGTGAGGCCGTAGAAGAAGGCCGGCGTGGGAAGTCCGCTCAGGTCGTAGTAGGTGTCGCGCGTCTTGCAGAAGTCCTCGTAGACCTTGGGATACATGAGGTGGGAATAGAGGGCGTCGTCCGATGGCGGATTTTGGATCGCGGATTTCGGATTGCCGGACAATTCCTGGCGGACCTGGTCGAGGTCGACCGGCTTGGCGAGGTCGCCAGGACGCTCGGTGGTCGCGGGCTTGTTGTGGAGGATGACCTTCTGCACGTCGGCCGGCCATCCACCGTCGGGCTGGCCGAGTCCGCCGGCGAGCATGTCGATCACGCTTTCCGGCCAGTCGATCGAACCGGGCTTCAACTTCGGCACGTCGGCGGGCTTGATGCCGCGGGTGATGAGGAACATCGCCATGTCGCCGACGACCTTCGAGGACGGGGTGACCTTGACGATGTCGCCGAAGAGCTGGTTGACCTCGGCGTAGGTGCGGGCGATCTCGCGCCAGCGGTGACCGAGGCCCATGGCGTTGGCCTGCTCGCGGAGGTTGGTGTACTGGCCGCCGGGCATTTCGTGCTCGTAGACCTCGGCGGTGCCGGCGCGGGGCGCGGAGTCGAAGGGTTCGTACTGGAGCAGCGTCTCCTCCCAGTAGTCGGAGATGTCGTTGAGCGTGTCGAAGTCGAGGCCGGGATCGAGGTCGGAGTTGGCCAGGGCCGAGCACACCGAGTTGAGGTTCGGCTGCGAGGTCGAGCCGGACATCGCGGCCATGGCGAGATCGACGATGTCGCAGCCGGCGCGGGCGGCGGCGATCACCGAGGCGGCATTGAGGCCCGAGGTGTCGTGGGTGTGGAAGTGGATCGGAATGCCGATCTCCTGCTTGAGGGCGTGGACGAGGTTGTAGGCGGCCTGCGGTTTGCACAGTCCGGCCATGTCCTTGATGGCGAGGATGTGGGCCCCCATCTTTTCAAGCTCCTTCGCCTTGGCGATGTAGTAGTCGAGAGAGTACTTCGTGCGCTTGTCGTCGAGGATGTCGCCGGTGTAGCAGACGGCGGCCTCGCACAGCACCTTGCCGTGCTCGCGGGCGGCCTCCATGGCGACCTGCATGTTGGGCAGGTAGTTGAGTGAGTCGAAGATGCGGAAGATGTCCATCCCCGAGTCGGCGGCGTGCCTGACGAAGCCGGCGACCACGTTGTCGGGATAGTTCGAGTAACCGACGGCGTTCGAACCGCGGAAGAGCATCTGGAAGAGGATGTTCGGGATGCGCCCGCGGAGCTCGCGGAGACGCTGCCACGGGCATTCCTTGAGGAAGCGCATGGCGGTGTCGAAGGTCGCGCCGCCCCACATCTCGATCGAGAACAGCGCGGGCAGGCCGGTGGCGTAGGCGTCGGCGACGTTGAGCATGTCGCGGGTGCGCATGCGGGTGGCGATGAGCGACTGGTGGGCGTCGCGCATCGAGGTGTCGGTGATGAGCAGGCGCTTCTGATCCAGCACCCACCTGCAGAACGCATCGGGGCCCATTTCGAGCAGCAGCTCGCGGGACGAGGGTCCGGTGAAGGACTTGTCGGGATGCGGGTGGGGGATGCGCGGGAGGTGGATGGGATCCTTCGGCTTCCAGCCCTTGGCGGTGGGGTTGCCGTTGATGGTGACGTCCGAGAGGTAGTTGAGCAGCTTGGTGGCGCGGTCGCGGCGCGGCTTGAAGCGCATCAGCTCCGGCTTCGAGTCGATCAGCTTGGTGTGCGCCTGGCCGGAGCGGAAGGTCGGGTCGGCGATGACGTTTTCGAGAAACGGAATGTTCGTCTTCACGCCGCGGATGCGGAACTCGCGCAGGGCGCGGTCCATGCGCTGGCAGGCGGTCTCGAAGTTGCGGCCCATGGTGGTCAGCTTGACCAGCATCGAGTCGTAGAACGGCGTGATCTCGGCGCCGGCGTCGCCCGAGCCGGCGTCGAGCCGCACGCCGAAGCCGGCGGCGGAGCGGTAGTTGATGATGCGGCCGTAGTCCGGCGCGAAGTTGCGCTCGGGGTCCTCGGTGGTGATGCGCGACTGGATGGCGTAGCCGTTGCACGGAATGTTCTCCTGGCGGGGAATGGCGATCTCGTCGCCGTGGAGGTCGTGTCCCTCGGCGACGAGGATCTGCGAGCGCACGAGGTCGATGCCGGTGACGCACTCGGTGACGGTGTGCTCGACCTGGATGCGGGGGTTCATCTCGATGAAGAACCAGTCCTCGCGGTCCATGTCGTAGAGGAACTCGACGGTGCCGGCGTTGTTGTAGCCGATGCCCTTGGCGAGCCGCACGGCGGCGTCGCAGAGTTCGCCGCGGACGACCGGGTCGAGCTCGACCGAGGGGGCGATCTCGACGACCTTCTGGTAGCGGCGCTGGACCGAGCAGTCGCGCTCGTGGAGGTGGACGACGTTGCCGTGGCGGTCGCCGAGGATCTGGACCTCGATGTGTTTGGCGCGGGAGATGTAGCGCTCGAGGAAGACCGCCGGGTTGCCGAAGGCCTTCTCGGCCTCGCCCTGGGCCTCGCCGAGAAGCCCGGGCAGGTCGCCGGCCTTGTTCACCACCCGCATGCCGCGGCCGCCGCCGCCGAAGGCCGCCTTGATGATGAGCGGAAAGCCGATCTCGGCGGCGATCTTCGCCGCTTCGGCCGGGTCGGTCACGGGTTCCTCGGTGCCGGGCAGCACGGGCACGTCGAAACGCTTGGCCAGTTCGCGGGCGGCGGTCTTGTCGCCCATCTGCTCGAGCAGTTCGGGCGAGGGACCGACGAAGGTGATGCCTTCGCGGGCGCAGGCGCGGGCGAAGGCGGGATTCTCCGAGAGAAACCCGTATCCCGGGTGGACGAGTGTCACCCCCTTCGATTTCGCCAGGGAGACGATGCCCTCGTAGTCGAGGTAGGCACCGACAGGGCCCTTGTCCTCATCGAGCTTGTAGGCCTCGTCGGCCTTGAAGCGATGGCGGGAGAAGCGGTCCTCCTGGGCGTAGATGGAGACCGTGCGGAGGCCGAGTTCGGTGGCGGCGCGGAAGATACGGATCGCGATCTCGCCGCGGTTGGCGGCCATCAACTTGTCGGTACTCATGCTGCCCCCTTCCTAGACGCAGGATTCAGCGGCGGCCAAGGGGAATCGTGAACGGTCGGAAACCCGGCCGCTGAATCTCGTTCAAATCCGCTTGACGCGGGGTCGCACTCGCGCAACGTTCCTGCCGTCGCGACAACAGCAGGCGGCCCGATTGAGTCTCCCTTGGGTTTTTGGGTTTTTCCCGGGGATCATCGATCGGGCCGCTTCATTTTTGAGGGGTGTCGTCGCAGCGGCGCGCGATGCGGGCGGTGTCGAAGTCGAAGGGAGTGAGTTCGACGATCACGCGGTCGCCGGCCCGGAATTCCTCCGCCTCGGGCGCCAGCGATTTCGCGAGATGGGCGCAGGTGGTCTTTCCGTTGGGCAGGCGGGCGTCGAAAACGCCGGGTTTCCGGATCCCGACAATGGTCGCAACGGCTTCGATCGGGGCTTCGTACACGGCCCGAGCCTTGGCAGGAAAGCGTCTCGAGGCAAGCCGAGGCCTTGGCTTGACCTGTCCGGGAGCTGTGTTGAACATTTCCGCGGCCTGGCAACGCTGGGTTGACTGGAACCCCACCGACCGAATCATGAAATACCTTCTGCTCACTTCGCTGTGCGCCATCACCGCCGCGTTGCTCCCGACCGCCTGCACTCCCTATCCCGAGGAGCCGCCGCCGACCCCGCCCGCGGATGTCGCGCAGAACGGGCCCCAGAAGCCGGCCGACGGCATGGAACAGGCGGCGGAGAACGAGCGCTCGACGAGCGAGGAGAAGAAGAAGCCCGAGGAAGGGCCGCAGATCACCGAGAAGATCGAGGATCCCGAGGCCAGCAAGCCGGCGACCAAGCCGTCGACGCCGGTGGCCCGTCCGGTCCCTGGCAAGCCGGGCTTTGTTTTCAGCCCCTTCAACAACAAGATCATCGACGTGAAGGATATCCCGAGCGGCACCCTGGTGGCCGATCCGACCTATCCGGCGTCCGAGAAGAAGTATTTCCGGGTTCCCTGAGCGGGGCCCTTCCGGTCCAGATTCACTCGCGAGCCGGACCGGAGCGTCCGGCTCGCGTCTTTTCCGCAGAAGCAGATGGAGTTTTCCAAGGTTGCCGTGCTTGGTGGCGGGTTGCTCGGTGGCTCGCTCGCCCTGGCCCTGCGCGACCGGATCGCATGCGCCTTGTGGGCGCGCCGGGCCGAAACGATCGACGAAGCAAGGGCGGCAGGCGTATCGAGTGCGACGTCCGACCTCGGGCAGGCGCTCGATGGAGCCGATCTGGTGATCCTCGCCGTGCCGGTCGGGGCGATGCCGGGACTGCTGCGCCAGGCGATCGGGGCCGGGATCGCACCCGGCACGCTGGTGACCGATGTGGGAAGCGTGAAGGCTGCCGTCCACGGCGAACTCGGGCCGCTGGTCCGCGAAAGCGGGTTGTCCTTCATCGGCGGGCACCCGATGGCGGGTTCGGAGCGGACCGGTTTCGAGGCCGCCCGCGGGGACCTGTTCGATGGTTCGGTGTGCCTGTTGACGGATGACGAGAGCGTCGGCGATCCGGCGACCACCGGTTTGCAGGAGTTCTGGGAATCGCTGGGGTGCCGCGTGAGCTGGATGGATGCGGGGTCGCACGACGCGCTTGTCGCCAGGATCAGCCATCTGCCCCATGTGATGGCGGCGGCGGCGGCGCGGGTGGCGATGAACCCGCCGGAGCTGGCGCGATTCGGCGGCGGCGGGCTGCGCGACACGACCCGGGTCGCCGGCGGCGACCCTGCGATGTGGGCCGAGATCCTGATGGAGAACGCGGGCGCCCTGGTCGGTCCGCTGCGCGAGGCCCGCGATGAGCTGAGTGAAATGCTTGCCATGATCGAGCGTGGAGACCATCAAGCGCTCCGTCTTTGGCTGGAGCGCGCCCGCGCCCTGCATGCCGAAGGCTGCGCCATCCGCGAGAATCAACGAGATGACTGAGGGAGAGGAATTCCGGACCCGGCCGATCGACCGCTTCGACGTCGATCTGGAGGTGCCCGGCGACAAGAGCATCTCGCACCGGGCGGCGATGATCGCCGGTCTGGCCCGGGGGCGCTCGACGATCACCGGTTTCCTGCCGAGCGAGGACTGCCTGAACACCCTCGCGGCGATGCACTCCTGCGGGGTCGGCTACGAGGTGCTGGCGGAAATGAGCGGCTTCGGCCCGGTTTCGCTGCGGATCGAGGGGCGGGCGATGGAACTCCGGGCTCCGTCGTCACCGATCGACTGTGGCAATTCGGGGACGGGCATGCGCCTGCTGGCCGGATTGCTGGCCGGACAGTCGTTCGGGTCCGAGTTGTTCGGCGACGCATCGTTGTCGGGTCGGCCGATGGGCCGGATCATGACGCCTCTGGGTGCAATGGGCGCGCGCATCGAGGCGCTCGGGGAAACGGAGGGCTGCGCGCCGCTGAGGATTCATCCGGCGAAACTGAGCCCGATCCGCTACGAGCTTCCGGTCGCCAGCGCCCAGGTGAAGAGCGCGGTGCTGCTGGCGGGGCTGTTCTGCGACGGGGTCACGACCACGGTGCAGCCGGCGACCACGCGGGACCACACCGAGCGGATGTTCGAGGCCTTCGGGATCGAGCTCACGGAGGAAGGCCATGCGGTTTCGATCACCGGCGGACAGGTCCCGGAGGCGCGGGATTTCCACGTGCCGGGCGACATCTCCAGCGCCGCCTTCTGGGTGGTCGCCGCGGCGGTGCGTCCGGGGGCGAAGCTCACCGTCCGTCGCGTCGGACTGAATCCGACCCGGACGGCGGTGCTCGACGTGATCGAAAGGATGGGGGCGACGGTGATCCGGAAGCCGGCGGACGACGCGGTGGGTGAGCTTTTCGGAGACGTCGAGGTCCACGGCACGCGGCTCCAGGGGACCGACCTTCGGCCCGAGGAGATTCCGAACCTGATCGACGAGATCCCGGTGATCGCGGTGGCCGCGGCGCTGGCCGAGGGCCGGACGAGAATTCGCAACGCCCGCGAGCTGCGGGTGAAGGAGACCGACCGCATCGCGACGACGGTGGAGAACCTGAGGGCGATGGGTGTCCGCGTCGAGGAGTTCGAGGATGGCATGGAGATCGACGGGAGCGCGATGCACGGCGCCGAGGTGAAGAGCCACGGCGACCACCGGATCGCGATGGCCTTCGCGATCGCCGGGCTGTCCGCCGATGGCGAAACCCGCGTGCTCGGGACCGACTGCGTGCGGACCTCCTATCCCGGCTTCTTCCATCAGCTCTCCGCGGTGCAGGCCGGGCGCAGCGGGGCGGAAGCCTTCGCACTGCCCATCACCCCCGTCGCTTCATGAAACCCCACATCGCGATCGCCATCGACGGTCCCGCCGCCTCGGGCAAAAGCACCCTGGCGCGCCAGCTCTCGGAGCGCCTGGGGCTGACGATGGTGAACTCCGGCGAGATGTATCGCGCGGTGACCTGGAAGGTGCTCCAGCTCGGCATCGACCCGACGGACACCGCGGCGGTGGTCGAAGCCCTCGACGCCATGGACCTCGACTGCGGGGTGGAAGGCCGGATGTCGACGATCGCGGTGGATGGCGTGCGCCCCGGTCCGGAGCTTCGGACCGAGGCGGTCAACCGGGCGGTTTCCACCGTGTCGGCCGTGCCGGAGGTGAGGCGGCGGCTGGTCGACCTGCAGCGGGACTACCTCGCATTCACCGACGTGGTGATGGAGGGCCGGGACATCGGTTCGGTGGTGTTTCCCGACACGCCCTACAAGATCTACATCGATGCCGATGCCGGGGTGCGTGCCCGGCGCCGGGTGGAAATGGGCGAGGTGGACGCGGTGCACGACCGGGACCGCGAGGACAGCTCCCGCAAGACGGCTCCCCTGAGGATCGCCGACGGGGCGGCCGTGCTCGATACCTCGGAGCACACCATCGAGAGCGGCGTGGAGGCGGCGATCGATCTTCTCAGGCAACAGGGACTCGATCTCGGCGAACAGGGATGATGCGTTGGATCTATTGGTCGGGCTGGTTGATCTTCCGCAGCGCGTTCCGCTCGCTGTTCGGACTCCGCGTCCGCGGGGCGGACCGGCTCATCGAGGACGGCCCGGTGCTCGTGGTGGCCAACCACCAGAGCTTTCTCGATCCTCCGCTGGTCGGCACGCTCTACCGGACCGAGATGCACTTCCTGGCCCGCAAGACGCTCTTCAGGGGCTTCTTCAAGTGGCTCTACGCGCAGTGGAACTCGATTCCGGTCGACCAGGAAAAGCCGGACATGAGCAGCCTGAAGACCATCATCCGGCGGCTCAAGGACGGCAACCGGGTGCTGGTTTTCCCCGAGGGGGCGCGCACCATGGACGGCTCGCTGGGTTCCGCCCAGCCGGGTGTCGGTCTGATCGCGGTGAAGGCCGGGGTGCCGATCCAGCCGGTGCGGATCCGGGGAGCGCGACGCGCGTTGCCCCGCGGAAGCGCGTGGATCCGGCTGGCAAGGATCGAGGTCCACGTCGGCGAGCCGATCCGGTTGACCCGGGACGACCTGCGCGAGTATTCCGGCAAGGACGGCTACGCCAGGATGGCGGACCGCATCATGGGTGCCATCGCGGAGCTCTGATCCGGTCTCACCGAAGCGTCAGCGCCACCGGACAGTGGTCGGAACCCGTCACGTCGGCGAGGATCGAGGCGGACTTCATCGATCCGTCCATGTCCTCGTCCACGCCGAAGTAGTCAATCCGCCAGCCGACGTTCCGCGAGCGGGCGCCGCCGCGGTAGCTCCACCAGGAGTAGGCTCCCTCGAGGCCGGGATGGAAATGCCGGAAACTGTCGATGAAGCCCGAGTCGAGGAGCCTGCCGAAACCCTCGCGTTCCTCGTCCGAGAAGCCGGCGCTCTGGCGGTTCTGCTTCGGCCGGGCGAGGTCGATTTCCTCGTGGGCGACGTTCAGGTCACCGCAGAAGATCACCGGCTTGCCCTTCTTCCGCAGTGCGAGGAGGTGCTCGCGGAAGGCGGCGTCCCATTCCATTCGGTAGGGAAGGCGGCGGAGTCCGTCCTGGGCGTTGGGGGTGTAGACGTTGACGAGGCGGAAGTCCTCGAACTCCAGGGTGAGCACCCGGCCTTCGGTGTCGTGCCCGGGCCGGCCGATCCCGGCCTCGACCGAGAGCGGTTCCCGCCGCGAGAAGACCGCCACGCCGGAGTAGCCGGGCTTCTGCGCGGCATTCCAGAAGGCATGGTAACCGCCGAACTCGAGCGGAAGCTGGACCTGTTCGGGACGGGCCTTGGTTTCCTGGAGACAGAGCACGTCGGGCCGGGCGTCTGCGACGAAGTCCCCGAGGCCCTTGCCGAGGCAGGCCCGGATGCCGTTGACGTTCCAGGAGACGAGTTTCATCGGATGGAGGGTCAGGAGGGGAAAATGACAAGCCGCGCGACCCTGCGGGCGGCGCGGCTTGTCGGGAGGGAGGTCTCCGCGTCGATCAACGCTTGGAGAACTGGAAGCGCTTGCGGGCGCCGGGGCGGCCGGCCTTCTTGCGTTCCTTCATGCGCGGGTCGCGGCGGAGGAAGCCGTGCGGCTTGAGTTCCTTGCGCAGTTCCGGCTCGAAGGCGGTGAGCGCGCGGGCCACGGCGTGGCGGATCGCGCCGGCCTGGGCGTGGAGTCCGCCGCCCTTGACCGTGACGTTCATGTCGAAGCGGTTGAGCTGGTTGGCGGTCTGGAACGGAGCCAGCACGGTGCTCTGGAGCGGCAGCGTGGGAAGGTAGTCCTCGAATCCGCGACCGTTGATGGTGATCTTGCCGCCGCCTTCGGTGAGGCGGGCGTGGGCGACGGCGGTCTTGCGACGCCCGGTGGCGGTGATGGTTTGGGTGGCTGCAGCGCTCATTTCGAAAAAGTCGGGGAAAGAAGGAATCGGGAGCCGGATCAGGCGACCTCGTAAACCTGGGGTTGCTGGGCTTCGTGCGGATGCTCGGGACCGGCGTAAACCTTCAGCTTGCCGCACTGGGCACGGCCGAGGCGGGTCTTGGGAATCATGCCCTTGACGGCGCGCTCGACGAGCAGCACCGGACGGCGCTTGCGGACCATGCGCGGGGTTTCGACCTTCTGGCCGCCGACGTAGCCGCTGAAGCTGGTGTAGATCTTCTCGCGCTCCTTGTTGCCGCTCAGGCGCACCTTGTCGGCGTTGATCACGATCACGAAGTCACCGGTGTCGATGTGGGGCGTGAAGATCGCCTTGTGCTTGCCGCGGAGGAGTCGTGCGGCCTCGACGGCGACCTTGCCGAGGATCTTGTTTTCGGCATCGATCACATGCCAGGTGCGCTCGACGTCGGAAGGTTTGGCGGAGAAAGTCTTCATGGTGTTCGGTTCGTGACCCGGGGTCGCTGGAAGGGCTGTCAGGGCCCCGCGCGAGAGGGCGGGCACGCTAGGGAGCCGGTTTCCGGGTGTCAATCGGAAATCCGACGGCGAAACCTCCGATTTTCGGGCGTCGTCCGGCTTGGTGGTTTCCTCGGATTCCCGGTGTTTTCCCATTGATCGACTCCGGGCGATCCGCAAGCCTGTCGGCGCGCAGGGCGCCGGTGGCGACTGTGCGCGAGCAATTCATGAGTAATCGAGGACGAAGGAGAGGAGGGCGCCCCGGCGGAAGACGGCGGAGGCGCGACGACGGAGACCGCCGCCGCAAGTCAAGCGGTGAGGACGGGGAGGAGAAGGCCGTCGAGGTGGAGGGCGTCATCACCTCGGTGCTCGCGGGAACGCAGTTCCGTGTCGAACTCCAGAGCGGTCACGAGGTGCTGGCCCACATCTCGGGCAAGATGCGCAAGCGGTTCATCCGACTCGTGGTCGGCGACCGGGTGAAGATGGAGATGTCGCCCTACGACGTGACCAAGGCCCGGATCACCTACCGGCTCGGCTGAATTGTCCCCGGGCCCGGTGCGTCAGGCACCGGCCTCGGTGAAGGCCTCCAACGCCTCCGCCGCCGGCGCGTGCCCGCGGCGTTCGATCTCGATCTCGCCGAAGACTCCCCGCTGGCGGAGCACGAACTGGTTCATCTTCATCAGCTCGAGCACGGCGAGGAAGGTGACGATGACCTCCGCCTTGGTCGAGGCGTCCTCGAAAAGCAGGTCGAAGCGGCAGGCCTGCCCGGACGCGAACCGGTCGAGCAGCATCTCGATCTTGTCGGCGACCGTGAACCGGTCGTCGATGATGTCTCCCAGCTCGTGGGACTCCTCGAAGCGCTTGAGGACGTTCTGGAACGCCCGGATGAGATCGAAGATCGAGCCCTCGGCCAGCGGTGGCGGCCCGGTGTCCGACTCGGCCTTCGCCGGCTGCAGCGCGAACCGGTCGTCCTGCTCGATTTCCCGCTGGCTGAGCACGCTGGCGGCGTCCTTGAACTTCTTGTACTCGATCAACTGCCGGATGAGTTCCCAGCGCGGATCGTCCTCCTCGGCCTCCTCGTCGGGGGGCTGCTCCTGGCGCGGCAGGAGGGTGCGGCTTTTCAGATACATCAGGTTCGCGGCCATCACGATGAACTCCGCCGCGAGATCGATGTTGAGCATCCGGAAGGTGTCGATGTAGTCGAGGTACTGGCGGGTGATCCGTGCGATCGAGATGTCCTGGATGTCGACCTCGTCCTTCTTGATCAGGTAGAGGAGCAGGTCGAGCGGTCCTTCGAAGATGTCGAGCCGGACCTTGTAGTCATTGCCTTCCACGCCGAGAGAGCTACGGGATCGGGGTGCCGGGCGCTAGGGGAAATTTGACCTCGCCTGCAACCGGTGCGACCGCTCTAATCCGCGCGCCGTCATTTCCATGGAAGCCGAGAATCCCCAGGATTTCAACCAGCGCCTGAACCAGTGGATCGCCAGCCAGGGGTTCTGGTTCCAACTGCGTCACTCGATGTCGAGCGGCGGCGGATGGTCGGCGACCCTGTTCCACCTTCTGCGGCTGCTGTTCCGGGTCGGGATCGCGGCGGTGCTCGTCGCGCTCGGTGTCGGTTACTACCTTCTCAAGCGGGTCGATTCCGGAAAGTTCCGCAACACCATCCGGACGGAGTTCAAGGAGTCGCTGAACGCGTCGGATGCGAAGATTTCGGGGTTTCGCCGGATCCAGGGCCAGGCGATGGTCCGGCGGGTCGGGGCGACGGGCACCGAGGACTCCTTCTTCCAATCGCTCGAGGCGGGGAACCTGCAGTTCGACATGGGGTTCCTCGACGGGGTGACGCAGGCCTGGGAGGCGGGCGTGATCAAGATGAACTGGCTCGATGCGGAACTCCGCGCGGGCTCGAATTCCGCGGAGTCGGCGGCCGCGGCGTTGGACAGCGTGTTCGCCCGTCACCCGGACTTCGTGGTGCAGGGGCTCGAGGTCACCGATACGCGCCTCTCGTGGGGATACTTCGAGCGTGCCTACGGCGGGATCAACGACAGTCGGATGGTCGCGACCCGGACGGCGGGAGGGTGGCGCCTCCGTTTCCGCGGCGGATATTTTTCGCAGAACTGGATCCAGCGCTTCGAGATCGACGAACTGGTCGTCTTCTGCGGGCCGGACGGGCTGGTCGTCGAGGAGGGCCTGCTGAAGGCGGGCGAGGGAACGGTGCGCTTCGAGAATGTGAAGGTGGGAGGCACGGGGGTGCTGCCCGAGCCGTCGGGAACGCTGGTTTTCGAGAGGGTTCCGCTGAGCGTGGTGCTGCCGTCGAACCTTCACGACATGATCGAGGGCTCCTTCTCCGGGGAGTTCGAGATCGGGGGATCGACCAATTCGGCGGAGGGGGTCACGCTGACCGGATCGGCGAATCTCGACGGCCCCGAGTCGATCTCGATCCGCAGCGAACTCCACCTCTTCGAGGCGCTCGATGTCGTCGATGTCTTCAACAGCTACAAGCGGGTCGATTTCGATCAGGGAAGTTTCCAGCTCTCGACCCAGGCCGGCACGCTCGTCCTTTCCCAGATCAACCTCGTCGCCCGCGACCTGATGGAGATCCAGGGACGGATCACCGTGCGCCGTCCCGAGGATGAGGAGCTTGAGCGGCTCTTCGGGGTCGCCTCGTCGGCCGACGGCATCGCGGGCGGACTGGCAGCCGAGCAGGAGAAGGAACTCCGCATGAGCCTCAAGAAGGCCGGTGAGGCCGCGAAGGACGGGGATCAGGAAACCGAAGCGGTCAATCCGGAGGATGTGAAGTTTTTCGACAACATCGCCGACGAGAGAAGGCTTCGTCGCGATGCGATGGACCGGGCCCGCAATCTTTTCGTGTTCGACGGAGGGGTGCGGATCATGATCCGCGGAGACGCCTTCGAACGGTCACGGGAGCTGCGCGAGCGCTTCCCGGTCGACCAGGCCAGCGGGCGGATCGGCATCGACGTCCCGCTTCAGGGGACGCTGGGCAGCATCACCCTCGATCTTGCCGAGGAGATTCTCAGTCGCGGCGCGAGCGACTGACCGTTCTTCAGGATGCGCCCGCCTGCGGGGTGAGTCCGAGACTGGCGTAGATCTCCCGGGTCGCCGCGCTCTTGTTGAGCGTGTAGAAGTGGATCCCGTCCACATCCCCGTGAAGCAAACCGGCCGCCTGCTCCGCCGCGTAGTGAATCCCCACACGCTCGACCGCCCCCGGGTCGTCACCGGCCCGGTCGAGGGCCCTCAGCAACCGCATGGGAAAGCGCGAGCCGGCGGCGAGGTCGGCCATCTTCGTCATCCCCTTGGTGCTCGTCACCGGCATGAGCCCGGCGATGATCGGAACCTTGATGCCGATGTGGGCGCAGCGGTCGCGGAAGTCGAAGAAGTCGTTGTTGTCGAAGAAGAGCTGCGTGCAGATGTAGTCCGCGCCCTCGTCGATCTTCGCCCTCAGGTGGTCGAGCTCCACCAGCCGGTTCGGCGTGGCCGGATGGCCCTCGGGGAAGCCGGCGACGCCGATGCCGAAGCCCTTGGGATCGGGATGGCGTCCGCTTTCGTTGAAGCGGCGGATGAAACGCACCAGGTCCGAGGCGTAGCGGAAGTCGGAGTCGGACCAGTCGTAGTCGGGCCGGTCCTTCGGCGGATCGCCGCGCAGCGCCAGGATGTTCGAGACTCCGGCGTCGGCATAGCGTTCCAGGATCGCCTGGATCTCGGCTTCGCTGTGGCCGACACAGGTCAGGTGGGGGATGGGCGGGATGTTGGTGGTCTCCTTGATCCGGACGACCAGGTCGTGGGTCGCGTCGCGCGTGGTGCCGCCCGCTCCGTAGGTCACGGAAACGAAGGAGGGGTCGTAGCTTTCGAGATCGACGATGGTCTGGTAGAGTCCCTCCCATGCCGACTCGGAGCGAGGCGGGAAGAACTCGAAGGAAAACGACGGGCGGCGGTTGCTGAGGATGTCCGAAATGTGCATGAAGTGGCTGGGCAAAGGGTGAACAGGCCACGGAGCCTTCCGCGAACAAAAATTCACGCCGCGGGCGCAACCATCGGTGGGACGGCGGGTTTTTCCTTGAGACCGGTGGGTCCGGTGCTCCTTGAGTCATGAAACTGCCAGTATTCTTGATCGGTTTGCTCACGACCGTCGCCTCCGCCGAGGAAGGGGATCGCGAACGCCCGCGGCACGGAGGTGGTCCGGGTGCGTTCCTGCGCACGGCGGACAAGGATGGCGACGGAGCGGTCTCGCGTGGGGAGTTCTCGTCGCTGGAGCGGATCTCGAGGCTGCCGGAGGAGAAGCGCCGCCAGATTTTCGAGCGTCTCGACAAGGACGGTGACGGGCTGATACGCAAAGAGGAGCTGCCCAAGCCGCCGAGGGACGGAGGCGAGCGGGGGCCGTTCGGCCTCGGGCAGCTCGACACCAACGGCGACGGATCGGTGGATTTCGACGAGTTTCTCAAGGGTCCTTTCGCCCAACGATTGCCGGAGGAGCGGAGGCGCCCCTTCTTCGATCGTCTCGACCGGAACGGCGACGGCCGGTTGTCTCCGGAGGACCGGCCCAAGGGCGGAGGTCCGCGCGACGGTCGTCGCCCGGAGCACCCGGACCCCGAGGCGCTCTTCTCCCGACTCGATCAGAACAACGACGGATTTCTCGATTTCGCGGAGTTCCGAAAAGCGCCCTGGATCGAACGGCTGGGCGAAGACGCGCAGGAGGACCGTTTCGAGAAGCTCGACAAGAACGGGGACCTGAAGCTGGACCGCGGCGAGATGGCCGGGCCGAAGAAGGACGGACCTCCCGGACGGCGTGACGACGACGATCGTCGCAGGGGACCGGGCCCACGGGACGGAGATCGCCAGCCCGGGGGACCTCGCGACGCCGACCCGGCGATGGATGAACCGATGGACGGGGCCTGAGGAGCCCGAACGCCGGCTACTTGTAGGAGCGCACCGAAGGCTGGACCGTTTCCCACGTGAGCTCCTCCTTGTGGAGCGTGGGGGCCTGGCCGACGCCTTTGAATTCCCAGGCGGAAACGTGGCAGAACTGTTCGTCGTCGCGTTTCGCCTCGCCCGCGGCAAGGTAGCCGGACTTCACCACCTCGTCCTCCTCGCGGTACTGGTGCTCCTCCCGGAAATGGCCGCCGCATGACTCCTCGCGCTCGCGGGCGTCGAGGCACATCATTTCGGCGAACTCGAGGAAGTCGGCGACCCGGCCGGCCTTCTCGAGTTCCATGTTGAGGCTGTTGGACGAACCGGTCACCCGTACGTTCTCCCAGAATTCCTCGCGGATGGCGGGGATCTTCTCGAGCGCCTCGTTCAGGCCCTCGCGCGTGCGCGACATGCCGCACTTGTCCCACACCAGCAGCCCGAGCTCGCGGTGGAAGGAATCGACCGAGCGCTTGCCCTCGATGCCGACCAGGCGCTTCGTCCGCTCGGTCACCTCTTCGGTGACCTTCCTGAATTCCGGGTGGTCGGTGGTCACCGAGCCGGGCGACTGGGTCGCGAGATAGACGGCGATGGTCGAGGGGATGACGAAGTAGCCGTCGGCCAGCCCCTGCATCAGCGCCGAGGCACCGAGCCGGTTCGCGCCGTGGTCGGAGAAGTTCGCCTCGCCGAGGACATGCAGGCCGGGGAGGTTCGACATCAGGTTGTAGTCCACCCACAGCCCGCCCATCGTGTAGTGGACGGCGGGGAAGATCTGCATCGGCGTCTGGTAGGGGTTCTCGCCGGCGATCTTCTCGTACATCTGGAAGAGGTTGCCGTAGCGGGCGCGGATCGCATCCTCGCCGAGCCGGCCGATCGCGTCGCGGAAATCGAGATACACGCCGAGTCCGGTCGGAGCGACGCCGCGGCCCTCGTCGCAGACCTCCTTGGCGGAGCGCGAGGAAATGTCACGCGGCGACAGGTTGCCGAAGGACGGATATTTCCGCTCGAGGTAGTAGTCGCGATCCTCGTCGGGCACGTCGGCGGGACGGATCTCCCCCTTGCGGAGCTTTTCCGCCGTCTGCGGCGACTTGGGAACCCAGATCCGGCCGTCGTTGCGCAACGACTCGGACATGAGGGTGAGCTTCGACTGGTAGTCGCCGCTGACCGGGATGCAGGTCGGGTGGATCTGGGTGTAGCAGGGGTTGGCGAAGAGCGCCCCCTTCTTCGCCGCGCGCCACGCGGCGGTGACGTTGCAGCCCTTGGCGTTGGTGGAGAGGAAGAAGACGTTGCCGTAGCCGCCGGTCGCCAGCAGCACCGTGTCGGCCGCGTGGGAGGAGATCTCGCCGGTGACCATGTCGCGGACGACGATTCCCTTGGCGTGACCGTCCACGACGACGAGGTCGAGCATTTCGGTGCGGGGGAACATCTCCACGCCGCCGTTGGCGATCTCCTTGTTGAGCGCCTGGTAGCAGCCGATCAGCAGTTGTTGTCCCGTCTGGCCGGCCGCATAGAAGGTGCGCTTGACCTGGGCGCCGCCGAACGAGCGGTTGTCGAGCAGCCCGCCATACTCACGGGCGAAGGGGACGCCCTGGGCCACGCACTGGTCGATGATCTCGTTCGAGACCTCGGCGAGCCGGTAGACGTTCGCCTCGCGGGAGCGGAAGTCGCCGCCCTTGATCGTGTCGTAGAACAGCCGGTAGACCGAATCGCCGTCGTTCTGGTAGTTCTTCGCGGCGTTGATGCCGCCCTGCGCGGCGATCGAGTGGGCGCGGCGGGCGCTGTCCTGGTAGCAGAAGCACTTCACCTTGTAGCCGAGTTCGGAAAGCGTGGCGGCCGCCGCGCCCCCGGCCAGGCCCGAGCCGACCACGATCACGGTGAACTTCCGTTTGTTGGCCGGATTGATCAGCTTCGAGTCCTGCTTGTGCTTCGACCATTTCTGGTCGATCGGGCCGGTGGGGATTTTGCTGTCGAGGACGGAGGACATGGAATCTTAGGAGCCGAAGTTGAAGATCTTGATCGCGATCGGAATGGAGACGAAGCCGATCCAGATCACGGCCGCGTAGCCGACGCTGAGCACGTCGAGGAAACCCGCGGTCTTGCGGGAACGGAGGCCGAGCGTCTGGAACATCGACTGGACCCCGTGTGAAAGGTGGGAGCACAGCAGGGACATCGCGATGATGTAGAAGAGGACCACGAGCCAGTTCTGGAAGCCGGCGATCACCATCGCGTGGGGACTCTCCGCGGCGATCCTGGCCAGGTCCGAATCGATCCTCACGGTGAAGTGCAGGATGTGGAAGATCACGAACGCGAGAATGGTCAGGCCGGACCAGACCATCACCAGCGACGACTTCTTCGCCTGGATCGTGCCCTTGCATTCGTACTGCTGCCGGGCGGCCCGGTTCTGGCGGGTCAGCGAGATGGTGGCCGCGATGTGGATCACGACGGCCGCCAGCATGACGATGCGGAAGATCCAGATGCCCGCGCCGTGCAGCATGTGGTGGAGGAAATGGGCGTACTCGTCGAAAGCTTCCGCTCCGACAAAGACCAGCAGGTTGCCGGTGAGGTGGCCGGCGAGGAAGAGCGTCAGCAGGACCCCCGTCACGGCGACGAGGTACTTGCGACCGATCGTCGATTTCCAAAGTCGGTCGAGGATCTGACAGCGTGAAGCGATGGAACTCATGGGCAGGGGCGATGGATCGTGAACCGTGCGCGCGAATACCTAGGAAGCGCATGCGCAAGGCGCAAGGGGAGAGTCCGCTGGTGCGCGGAAATGCATGGATTTCCGGTCAGGGTGCGGATGGGTCAGAAAATCGCGGACTTCGCCAGTCCCAGCAGCGCCGCGAACGCGCCGAGACCGAGACAGATTCCCAGGAGCGCGCCGACGGGCATGATCTTGCGGCGCGCCAGGGCGGGCGCGGCACCGAGAAACAGCCAGATCACGATCTTGGCGATCCACCAGAATTCTCCCATCGGGGGCTTCTTGAGCAGGGCGAAGCCAAGCAGAAGCAGGAGGCCCAGCGAGATTCCGTGGAGGACGACGGCGGCTTTCCGGTGCCGTTCCGACGCACCGAGGCAGATCGCGCCGAGGGCGGTGAAGGCGCCGAAGGCGGCCAGGACGTGAAGCGCTTTCAGGATGAACAGGCTCATGACCGGAAGGGTGAACGGACCGGTGGCCCGGGCAAGCCAAACCGATCCGGGCGCGGCGGTTTCGGGGCTCACGCGACCAGGGTAATCAAGCCAGGGAGGAATGAGTTGCTTGATGAAGAGGATTCCAAGGATGCACATGATGAGTTTTGAAATCCGTAGCTCCGAGGGAGCACGGATGCTCCGACGGGATGCCGGAAACCGGGAAAAAGATCCCCTTCATCCTGTCCATCAAGTCCATCATGCTCCCCCAATCCCGACCCTCCGCCCGATTCTCTCCCTGGCTTGATCGCCCTGCTCACTCGACGCCAAATTTTCCCGAAATTGATGTTGCACGGGGCGGGGCGGGTTCCTAGCGTCCGCCCACGCCGCAAGGCCGACTACCGATGGAGCGGTAGTTCAGTTGGTTAGAACGCTGCCCTGTCACGGCAGAGGTCGCGGGTTCGAGTCCCGTCCGCTCCGCCACTTTTTCCTCAACATGCCGCCCTCATCCGGGCGGTTCTTTTTTTGGGGGCTTTCATGTCCGTGATTCCGCGGGTTCTGCCGATCACGTCATCCCGTGACTTGGCATCGGTGGGGAAGACGGGCATCTTTCGCGCCCGCCGTGCACAGGATCAGCAACATCTCAGCCTACCGTTTCGCGCCGCTGGAGGACCTGAGGTCGCTGAAGGCGCACCTTCTCAGGTTCTGCAGGGCCCACGACCTGAAGGGGACCGTCCTGCTGGCGCCGGAGGGGATCAACCTGTTCGTGGCGGGCCGCCACCTCGCGGTCGAGGAGTTCGTCTACGAGATCCGGTCGCTGCCCGGCCTCGGCGATCTGATGCCGAAATACAGCGAGAGCGACGAGCAGCCCTTCACCCGGATGCTGGTGAGGATCAAGAAGGAGATCATCGCCTTCGGCGTCGAGGGAATCGATCCGGCGAAGCACACCTCGCCGCGCCTCAAACCGCACGAGCTGAAGCGCTGGCTCGACGAGGGCAGGGATATCGTGCTGCTCGACACGCGCAACGACTACGAGGTGAAGCTCGGCTCCTTCGACGGGGCGAAGCCGATCGGCATCCGGCATTTCCGCGATTTCCCGGAGGCGGCCGCGGCGCTGCCCGACGAACTCCGCAACAAGCCGGTGGTCACCTTCTGCACCGGCGGCATCCGCTGCGAGAAGGCGGCGCCGCTGATGGAAAGGCTCGGGTTCCGGGAGGTCTATCAGCTCGACGGCGGCATCCTGAAGTATTTCGAGGAGGTCGGCGGCGACCACTACCACGGCGAGTGCTTCGTCTTCGACCATCGCGTCGGCCTCGATCCCGCCCTGCGCGAGACCGGTTCGGCCGTGTGCTACGCGTGCCAGACGCCGCTGACCGCGGAGGAGACGGAGGATCCCCGCCATGTGGCCGGGGAGTCCTGTCCCTACTGCTACAAAACCGACGAACGCCGCCGCCGCGATCGGATCGAAGTGCGGCAGGAGCGGCTCGATCGCCTGGCGGCGGCCTGTCCGGGTTCGTTCCCGGAGGACAATCACAAGCCGGTCCGGATTCCCGGAGCCTGCGACGGGATGAGGCTCTCCGAGGCCCTTGAAACGATGTTTCCCCATGCCGCGGACGGCGAGTGGCTCGGCATGATCCGCGCGGGTCGTCTGCTCGGTCCCGATGGTGCCGCGGTCACGGCGGAGCGCCGGGTGCGGGCGGGTGAGGAATACGTTCGCGTGATCCATCGTGACGTGGAACCGGAGGTCAACGGCCGCGTGCGCTTGCTCGACGAGGACGAGGCGCTGATCGTGATCGACAAGCCCGCTCCGCTGCCGATGCACCCCTGCGGGCGCTTTCGTCGCAACACCCTCGAGCATTTCCTCAGGTCCGCCTGGGCACCCGAGGTGCCGCGCCCGGCGCACCGGCTGGATGCCAACACCAGCGGCCTGGTGATCTGCGCGCGGACGCGTCATTTCGCCAAGCTCATCCAGCCGCAGTTCGCCGGGGAGGGGATCGTGAAGGAATACCTCGCCCGTGTCGTCGGAGAGCCGGAGCGGGATCGATTCACGCTCGACATGCCGATCGCCGCGACGCCGGGTCGGCTCGGTGCGCGCGGCATCGATCCGGTGGACGGCCTGCCCGCGGTGACCGAGGTCGAGGTCGTCGACCGTCCCGGTGACGGAACCAGCCTGCTCCGGGTGCGTCCCCGGACCGGGAGGACGAACCAGATCCGCGCCCACCTCTGGAACGCGGGACACCCGATCGTCGGTGATCCGACCTACCTGGCGGACGGCGGCATCGGCGAAAGCCAGACGCTGCGGCCGGAGGAACCGCCGATGTGCCTGCATTCATGGCGCATCGAGCTGCGCCATCCGATCCACGGGGGCAGGGTGCGCTTCGAGGCGCCGGCGCCCGAATGGTCGAGATCGCTGGCGGCTTCGTGAGACATCGTGTCGCTGCGCGGAATCGCTCTTCACCTCGCCCGGTGGACGGGAGTCCGGGAAAGGAACTGGAGACTCCCCTGGGCGCTCACCGGGAAGCCGGTTCGAGCACGAAGGGATTAGCCGAAGAGTGTCGCCCGAAGTTCTCCAGCAGCTCCACAGCGTCGGCGGTGGGCTTCCTGCGAGCCTCCAGATAACGCTTCACCTTGGGTTGCTGGGGGCTGGGGATCCGCAGGGTGAAGAAGGGCCAGAGATGATCCGCGATGTAGCTCCGATCCAGCCCCGGGAAATGGATGCTCGGAGCGATTTGG
>CALGOH010000230.1 GCA_937957985.1 uncultured Verrucomicrobiae bacterium | reverse complement strand
CTCGTCGAACGTGTTGGCGAGCGGTTGGCGGATCAGGGTGTCGTATTCCTCGCGAGTGATCGCCTCCTTGTCGGGGAGCGGCAGGCCGATGAGGTGCTCGGCGGGGATGCCGCGCTTCTCGGCGTAGAATCGGGCGAGCTTCCCGGATTCCTCCAGACTGTCGTTGTAAACGACCGCCACGGTGGCGGGTCGGGGCGGCTCGGGCGGCTCGCCGCGAAGGGCGGCGAGGAGCACCGCGGGTAGGAGAAGGACGCGAATCATGCGCCGATGGGAGAATTTCCCGCGCCGGGATGGAATCTAAAAAGCCGGCAGCCGCAGCCCGTCGTAGGCGACGTGGATGTTCGGCGGCAGGCCGGCGGCGAGGGTGGCGTGGTCGTTCTCGTGGCCGAGGTGGGTCAGCCAGGCTTGCGCGGCCTCGATCTCCTCGATCATCGACAGCGCCTCGGTGATCGACAGGTGGGTCGGGTGGGGCTCGGGGCGCAGCGAGTCGAGGATGAGGATGTCGACGTTGCGGAGCATGGCGCGGGTGGCCGGCGGGATTTCCTTCACATCCGGGAGGTAGGCGACGGGCGGGTGACCGGGGTGATCGAAAAGAAAGCCGTGGGTTTCCATGCGGCCGTGGAGGACGGGCAGCGGGGTGATCGCGAGTTCACCGAGGGAGAAGGGCCCGTCGAGCGGGACGGGATCGGGTTTGACGTAGCCCTTGTAGACGTTGTCGGGGGAAAAGGCCCACGGAAACATCTGGCGGAGGGAGTCGAGCGTCTCGCGTCCGCCGTACATCGGCAGCGGGGTGTCGCGTTTCCAGCAGAAGGCGCGGAGTTCATCGAAGCCGACGACATGGTCGAGGTGGGCGTGGGTGTAGAGTACCGCATCGACACGGGTGAGGCCCTCGCGCAGCGCCTGCTCGCGCAGGTCGGGGCCGGAATCGACCAGCACGCTGTGGTCGCCGGCCTCGAGGTGGATCGATGATCGGGTGCGGCGGTTGCGGGAGTCGCCGGACGTGCAGACCGCGCAGGCACATCCGATCACCGGCACGCCGACGGATGTGCCGGTGCCGAGAAAGGTGAGGTGGAAGGGATCCGCCATGGGCGTGGAGCGAGGCTGCGCCTCGAAGTTCCAAGTGAGAAGTTCCAAGTTCCGGGCCGACGGGCGCGGTCAGGGCATGGATGGGTCGATTCGCGGTTGTCAGTCGGGCGTGGGTTTGCTTTTTCCGGGTCGGCATGGCCGAACGCAAGACGCTGGAAGAACGGGAGCAGATGACGGATCTGGAACGCCTGAGGCACTCGTGTGCCCACGTGATGGCGACCGCGATCCTGCGGATCTGGCCCGACGCGCAGTTCGCCTACGGCCCCCCGGTGGAGAACGGCTTCTACTACGACCTCGACATGGAGCACCGGCTGTCGCCGGAGGACTTCGAGAAGATCGAGGCGGAGATGCGCAAGGTGGCGAAGGAGAACCAGCGCTTCGAGCGGATCGTCATTTCCCGCGACGAGGCGAAGGCGATGGCGGAAAGCGGACGTCTCGGCGGCCTCTCGGAGCGCCCGGGAAATCCGAGCCGCTTCAAGCTCGACCTGATCGACAAGATTCCCGAGGGCGAGGAGATCTCCTGTTTCCAAAACGGCGACTTCATCGACCTCTGCGCCGGTCCGCATGTCGGATCGACGGCGAAGACCAAGCACGCGAAGCTGATGGCGGTGTCGTCGTCCTTCTACATGGGCGACAAGGACAAGGGTCAGCTCCAGCGCGTCTACGGCACGGCGTTTCCGACCAAGGACGAACTGATGACGCACCTCGAACGGCTCGAGGAGGCGAAGAAGCGCGACCACCGCAAGCTCGGCCGCGAGATGGGGCTGTTCCACATCGACGAGGCGGTCGGCCAGGGCCTGATCCTGTGGAAGCCGAAGGGTGGGCTGGTGCGGCGTCAGCTTCAGGACTTCATCACCGCGGAGCTCGACAAGCAGGGCTACTCGCAGGTCTTCACCCCGCACATCGGCAAGCTCGACCTGTACCGCACCAGCGGGCACTTTCCCTACTATCAGGAAAGCCAGTATGCGCCGATCCCCGAGCGCGACACGCTGGAGAGGCTGGCCGACGAGAACGCGAGCTGCGACCAATTGATCAACGGCCTCGAGCAGGGGCAGTGCGAGGGCTACCTGCTCAAGCCGATGAACTGCCCGCACCACATCAAGATCTTCGCCAGCGAGCACCGCTCGTACCGCGACCTGCCGGTGCGGTTGGCCGAGTTCGGCACGGTCTATCGCTGGGAGCAGAGCGGCGAGCTGGGCGGCATGACCCGCGTCCGCGGCTTCACCCAAGACGACGCCCACCTGTTCTGCACGCCCGACCAGGTCGCGGCGGAAATCCAGGGCTGCCTGGGCCTGGTGAAGAAGGTGCTGAGCACGCTCGGCATGGATGACTACACGGTGCGGCTCTCGCTGCGTGATCCGGACAGCGACAAGTACGTCGGCTCGCCAGAGAACTGGGACAAGGCCGAGGCGGCACTGCGCGAGGCAGTGCAGGAGATCGGTGTCGACTACACCGAGGAGATCGGCGAGGCGGCCTTCTACGGACCGAAGATCGACTTCGTCGTGAAGGACGTGATCGGCCGGGACTGGCAGCTCGGCACCGTGCAGGTCGATTACAACCTGCCGGAGCGCTTCGAACTCGAATATGTCGGCGCCGACAACAAGACGCACCGTCCGGTGATGATCCACCGCGCGCCCTTCGGCTCGCTGGAGCGCTTCACCGGCCTGTTGATCGAGCACTTCGCCGGCAAGTTCCCGACCTGGCTGGCACCGGAGCAGGTGCGTGTGCTACCCATCTCTGAAAAATTCCTCGACGCCGCCGAGGAGGTCACCGCGAAGCTCGCGGACGCGGGCGTGCGGGTCACTCTCGACCGCGGAGGTGACAAGGTTGGTGCCAAGATTCGCCTTGCCCGTCTGGATCGCGTCCCGTATATGCTGGTCCTAGGCGCCCGCGAGGTCGAGGAAGGGACGGTATCCGTCCGCCACCGAGACCGGGACGACCTTGGTGCCCAATCTTTAGATGCTTTCATTGGAACGATACGCGAGGAAATCGAACACCGGTCGCTTTGAGAACCGGTGGCCACGCTGATGCATCCCTCATGACGGGACTCCTGCACCGACGTTCCAGCACCCTCTTCGCGGGGACCATCCGGATATCTCCGGGAATCCGCGCGTCGCATCGAACCCACACCGACCAGAGCCATAGCTAAGAAAAAGAAGAAATTCAAAAGGGCGCCGCGCGACATGACGCGGGTCAACGAACGCATCCGCGCCCCGAAAGTCCGCGTGACCCTGCCCGATGGCCGCCAACTCGGGATCATGAGTTCCAAGGAAGCCCTCGAGAAGGCGAAGTTGGTCGGACTGGATCTGGTCGAGATCGCCGCCAATGCCGATCCTCCGGTCTGCCGGATCATCGATTACGGCAAGTACAAGTACGAGCAGGCGAAGCTCAAGAAGCAGGAGAAGAGCGCGAAGAACGCCTCCCGGATGAAGGAGATCAAGTTCCGCGTCCGGACCGAGCAGCACGACTACAACATCAAGCTCAACCGCATCGAGAACTTCCTCGAGGAGGGTCACAAGGTGCGCGTGGTGCTCCAGTTCCGCGGTCGTGAGAACGCCCACCGCGAGCTTGGCTTCGAGAAGCTCGAGCGCATCATCGGCGACCTCAAGACGATGGCCAACGTCGACCAGCCGCCGCGGCTCACCGGTCGGGCGCTCGGGATGACCCTCTCGCCGCTGCCGAAGGCCAAGCAGAAGCGCAACTTCCAGATGTTCCACGGCGAACTGATCGACGAAGACGACTTCGAGGAGGAAGAGGAGGACGCGTCGCAGCAGGAGGCCTCGTCCAAGGACGACGCGACGGAGGAATCGGCCGACGAGGCCAAGGCGTGAGCGCTCCGGCGAGGCTGTGGCTCTTCGATATCGACGGCACGCTGGTGGACACCGGCGGCGCCGGCATGCAGGCTCTCAGGGACGCCGCCCGCGAGTGCTTCGGCGCCGAGGGGCCGGAACTGGATCTCGCGGGCAGCACCGATTCGGGGGTGGTGATGGAGGTGTTCCGTCACTTTGCGCGCGAACCCGACGACCAGGGGGTGGCCGCGTTCTACGCGACCTATCTGACGCGTCTCGGGGAGCACCTGGCAGGTGGGGTGTTTTCGGGAAAAGTGCTGCCGGGGGTCGTCGAGATGCTCGGCGTGCTGTCGGAGCGGGAGGAGATTACCCTTGGCCTGCTCACCGGCAACATCGAGGGCGGAGCCCGGGCCAAGATGGTGCACTACGGGCTCGACCATCACTTCGCCTTCGGAGCCTACGGCTGCGATCATCATGACCGCAACCAGCTTGGCCCGCTCGCGATCGAGCGGGCCGCGAGGCATGCCGGACGGAGTTTTTCGCCGGAGGAAACCCTGATCATCGGCGACACGCCCAAGGACATCGCCTGCGCGCGGGCTCTCGGGGCGCGTTGTCTCGCGGTGGCGACCGGCACGATTCCTGCGGACGGCCTGGTGGAGGCGGACCAGGTGGTCGAGTCGCTGGAGAAGCGGGAGATCTGGGAGGCTTTCCTCGGCTGAGTTTTGACAGGGCGGCTCCGGAGCCTCCTAACATCACGCTGCCGGCGTCGTATCTTCACCTTGGCGGGTTGATCTCGAGGGATCCATGACTCCGCAGGAGGCGGTGTCGTCAAAAGAGTTGTGGTTTCACCTGTGTAATGATAGCCAGCAGCGTTTCCCTTTGGCAAAAATGAGCGACTCATCCTTCGAGGCTCCCAGCCCGGAGCAGCTTGCCGAGTTGCTTCCGCAGTATGAGATCGCGGCGTTCATCGCCCAGGGTGGGATGGGCGCGGTGTATGCCGGCCGCC
>CALGOH010000229.1 GCA_937957985.1 uncultured Verrucomicrobiae bacterium | reverse complement strand
CACGAGGGTATCGATGCGGCGGGCGTCGGCGGGGTCCCGCAGATAGACGATCAGCGAGGCGAGGTCGTGCAGGCCGGCACCGCCATCGATGAGGAGCGCCTCGACGTTCTCCACCGCACGCTCGAACTGCGCGGCGACGTCGCCGCGGTGGAGGATCTCGCCATGGTCATCGATGCTGGCGGTGCCGGAAATGAAAAGATGCCGGCGGTCGGCGTAGTCGATGGCGGTTCCGCGCTCGAAGGTGACGCCGTAGTCGGCCGTGGGGCACAGGTGGTCGGTGGCGGTGAGAAACCGGATCTGATCCGGCCGCAGGCCGGCGATGGTGTACGCGTCCATGCCCACCTTGGCGTCCCGCTCGGGAAGGCCGCCCTGGATCCCGGTACTGGAGATGTAGTGGGTGTCGGCGGTGAGGCCGCGGGTTTCGAAGTACTCGCGGCGGGCATCGACGAGGCCCTGGTAGTCGGCATCGATGGCACCGACGAACCACCAGGTCCGCACGACGTGGTCGGCGAGGCTCAGGCCGTGGCTTTCCAGCCAGTGGTCGTAGTCGACCAGCACGCGCCGGCTCTGGGTGTGCGAGTCGGCCGGGCCATGGGCGGAGAGGCCGCTGCTCCAGTGGTGCGTGAGTCCGTCGCGGGTCCACGAGCAGTCGGCGCCCGAGCGGGTGAGTTCGGTCGGGCCATCGGGCGTGTCGACGTGCCAGGCCCACAGCGCGAACTTGGCGGCGGGGGCGGGCGGCTGGCCGACGATGGAAAGCGGCTGCCATTCCGGCCCGTCGAACATGGACCGCTGGTTGAGCACGTCGCTGCAGAAGATGCGGCGGAACACGGCACCCCCACGGGCAACGCCGGCGCGGTCGAGGGCGCGGCGGTAGGCTGCCTCGAGCATGGCGACGGGATCGGGCGGATCGCCCTGGAGTTGGACGGTCACGTGGTGCTCGATCGTCCCGCCGGCACCCCGGAATCGGGACAGGCCGATCTTGGCGGGCAGGTCGGGCGCATCGACGGTGAGCCATTCAACGGCGGCTTCGCAGGCAGGGAAGGTGGTGGCGGTCTTCACGGGGTGCGGGTCGGGGTGATGAGAATCGGCAGGGCAGGCAGCGAGCTTTGCGGAAATTTCGCGGACGCGACGCGGTGCCCGTTCCTGGCCGGATAGAGATCGACGATGAGGTTGAAGCGCTCGCCGGCGGCGATCTCGGGCGGCGCGTTGATTTCGATGGAAAAGCCATCCTCGGTGCGACGCGGCTGCGAGACCGTGAAGCCGACCGGGGCGGCACTGGTTTCGGTGGAAATGCGCTGGGCCAGGTCCTTCCATGCCTTGAAACGGACGACCGCCGAGCCTCCGGTAGCCAGCCGGATCGGCCCCTCGCCGGCCCGCTGGATCGGGGAAGACTGGCCGCGCGACTGCACGATCCATTCCTCGGCCGGAACAAGGTGCCGCCAGAGGAAGGCCTGCATCCGGTCGTCGGTCGGCAACGCCTCGCGGGTGATGGTTTTCCCGTCGAGCGTGGCGGTGCCGGTGAGCTTCGGATGGAAGATCCCGGACTTGAGCTTGGGCGGCATGTCGAGGGTCAGGCGGCAGCCGTCGGCACCGGCGGGGATGAGGCCGCCGGAGAGCTTCGCCCCCTGCGGTCCGTCGGCCAGCGCGAGGCGGATCTCGCCGTCGAAGCCGTGGCGGCGGCGGACGTGGACCGCGAAGGGTGTGTTGCGGCCGGCGGCGGTGGTGAGCCCCGAGGGGCTGAGGCGCAGCTCGAAGTCGGGCTCGAGCGGGGTGACCCGCAGGCGGTAGCCGTAGGCCGGTCCGCCGGCGTGGCGGGTGTCGGCGACGCGGATCCACAGCGGGCCGTCGGTGACCGGCTCGACGGTGAGGCCAGGGTCGGCATGGTGGGTGAGCAGACCGTCGTCGAGGTGCAAATGGCCGTCCTTGCTCATGCGGTCGTCGTTCCAGCCGATCACCTGGCCGTCGGCGGCGGCGACGTGGACGACGGCATCGAGCGGCGATCCGAGGCGGCGGGCGACGACCTCGATGGCGAGCGACTGGCCGGCCTCGGCATCGACGCGGTAGATGTCGATGTCGCCGGGCTCGTCGATGCGGCCATTGGCGACGACGGGGATCGTCATCGCCCGGGCGGTCTCGTGGTCATTGTTCGGCTCGCCTTCGAGGATCTCGGGCAGGGTGCCGACCTCGTAGCGGAAGCCACGGGTGTCGGGCAGGGTGAACTCGCGGATGGACGGCCCGGCGGCGGCGGCGTCGAGCACGAGATTCGGGCGCGTGAGGTTCCACCCGCGCAGCTCGACCTCGAGCGGCTGACCGGCGGGTCCACCGAGCGGAAAGAACGATCCGATGAGCGGCAGCTCGCCGATGGCGACGCGATAGACGAAGTCGTCGCGGCCGCGGTAGATCGAGTCGCGCACCTCCAGCGTGTAGATCCCGTCCTCGGGCACCTCGAGCGCGAGCACCGGGTCGGGGTCGTGGCGGAAATGGTCGGCGTAGGCGAGTTCGCGGCCATTTTCATCCTGCACCACGAGGCCCATCTGAAACCAGCCGGGCACGGCGTCGGCAAGGTAGGGAATGAGCGCGCGGGCGGCGCCGTGGACGACGAGCTTCTGGCCGCGGGTGGCATGGAAGCGGATGCGGTCGATGTCGCCGGGCTGGACCTGGCCGTTGACCACGCAGGGGAGTTCGAGCGGTGGCGTCTCCGGCGCTTCGTTCGGCTCCAGCTCGCGGTGCTCCGGCAGCGTGCCGATCTGGAAGCGCAGCGGGTTCGACAGGCCGTTGTTGCCGAGCAGACGCAGCTCGCGGGTGCCGGGCGCGGCCTGGTCGCCGACCTTCACCTCGACGGCCACGGTTTCCTCGAGGTGGCGGGCCGGCTGGAGGTTGTCGCCGCGCTTCATGAACTCTTCCCAGTGCCGCAGCTCGGGGAGGGAAAGCGTGGGCAGCAGCTCGACGAGCGGGTGCTCGGGCGGCTTGGACTCCGGCTTCGGCTTGCCGTCCTCGCCGGGCAGCAACTGTTCCGGTTTCTTCGGCGGCTTCGCGCCGAGCAGCTCGGCCCGGCGGCATTCGACCAGATGGCGGAGGACCTGGCGCTGGTCGCCGTTCATCTGGCGCAGCGACCGGTAACTGCCGGTGATGCGGGTCTCGACGCCCTCGCCCGAGACGCGCACCTCTTGAACCGACTGCAGCGCCCGGCCGCCGACAAATACGGTGGTCGTCGTACCTTGCCGCGCGCCGGCGGGATAGACGAGCCCCGCCGCCGGCGCCCCCGACACGCACTGCCCGTGCGCCAGCGTGGCGGCGAGCAGGAGTGGCAGGAGGCGCGGGTTCATCGGGTTCACATGATTTCGGCGAGGCGGCCGTCGCCCTGCGGAAAGCCATCGACCAAGGCGGGCATCACCTTCAGGTCCTCGCCGAGCGGGTTGGGCAGCGGGCCCTCGGGATCGATGCCCATGCGCTCGAGGATGCTGCCTAGGAATTCATTCGGATAGACCGGTCGCTCGGCGACCTCGCTGCCGGTTGCGTCGCTGGCACCGACGACCTGGCCGCCGCGGAAGCCGCCGCCGGCGAGCAGGGCCGAGAAGCAGGCGCCGTAGTGGCCGCGTCCACCGTTCCACGGCGGCTCCCATTGGACCTTCGGCGTGCGGCCGAACTCGCCGCCCCACCAGACGATGGTCTGGTCGAGCAGGCCGCGGCTCTCGAGGTCGGCGATGAGCGTCGCCAGGCCGGCGTCCATTTCCGGCAGGTTGCGATCCATCGTCTGGAAGTGCTGCTTGTGGGTGTCCCAGCCCTTGTAGTTGATCGTGACGTAGGGGACGCCGCGCTCGACGAGGCGACGCGCCATCAGGCAGCTCTGGCCGAAAGTACTGCGTCCGTAGGAGTCGCGGACTCCCTCGGACTCGGTGGACAGGTCGAAGAGCTCGCGGGCCTCGCCGAGGATGAGCTCGTAGGCTTTCTTCTCGCTCTCCTCCATGCGCCGGAGCGCGGGGTCGTCGGGCAACGCGCGGCCGAAGGTGTCGAGTTCCTCGAGCAGCTCGCGGCGCGACTTCTGCCGTTCGTCGGTGATGCGCGAGGAGACGATGCCATCGACCTCGAAGCGCTCGCGGTTCGGATCGCCGCCGGTGGCGAAGGGCTTGTGTGCCGGGCCGAGGAAGCCGCATTCGGAAAAGCGTCCCTGGGCCGAGGTGAGCACGACATAGGGCGGAATGAGGTCCTTGTAGCCGTGGTCGTAGCCCTTGAAGAGCGAGACCAGAGCGCCGAGCGAGGGCCACAGCAGGCGGCCGGGCGCGTGGCCGGTCTGCACCGCGTAGGAGGCGGTCTCATGGGCGTTGATGCCGTGGGTCATGCTGCGGACCAGCGAGAAGTGCCGGGCCTGCTCGGCGAGCAGCGGGAGCTTCTCGCAGATGCGCACGCCACCGGCGCTGGTTTCGATGGGCGACTGGTACGGACCGCAGTAGTCACGTCCGGCGTCGGGCTTCGGGTCGAAGCTGTCGAGGTGCGACGGCCCTCCCCACATCCAGATCTGGATCACCGACTTCGCCGGCGCCCTGGAGGCGGCGGTAACTACGGGAGGTGGCGTACTTTTCCCGAAGAGCGACTGACCGCCGAGCATCAGGCCGGCGGTGCCGAACGCGCCGCGCACCAGCAGTTCGCGGCGGGACAGGTTTCCGAGCGGATGGTTCATGGCATCAGTGGCGGTGGAGGAATTCCTTGGAGTTCACGAGGGCCCAGACGAGATCCTCGAGTTGCTGCTGGGGCGGCGGGCCGGGTTCGCGGGCCGTGGCGCGGTCGCCGAGGGCGGCCACGATCTCGCGGTGGGTCGGCTTGCGGGAAAGGAGCGCGAGGTAGATCGCCTCGGTGACATCGCGGGCATCGCGCGCCCGGCGGCCCTTGGTCAGGGCGCGCAGCTTCGGCGAGGTGGCGAAACGACGCTGCAGGTCGGTCGAGTTGAGCAGGTAGAGCCGCTGGGCGTCGCTGGTCTCGTTGTTGCGCTCGAGCAGGTGGCCGCTGTCGCGACTCGAGCGGCCGAACATTTCCAGGAACGGGCTGGTGATCGAGCCGTCGGCGAGGCGCACCGAGCGGTCGGAGGGCGGGACGTGGGTGAAGGGCTCGGGGATGGGACTCATGTAGCCCTCCTTCGTTCCTGTCAGACCACACAGGACATCGAGGAGCACCTCGGCTTCGAGGCGGCGGACCGGATAGGCGGCGAAGAGCCCGGCGACGCGCGGGTCGTCGGATCGGGGGATGGACGAGAGCTGATAGAGGCGCGAGTTGAGGATGCGGCGCAGCAGCTTGCGGTGGTCGTAGCCGTCGGCGACGAAAGTCCGGCCGAGGTGTTCCAGCAAACCGGGGACGCTGGAAGGGTTGTCGGGGCGGATGTCGTCGGGCTCGTGGACGATGCCGCGGCCGAAGACCCAGGCCCAGACCCGGTTGGCCCCGGCCTGGGCGAAGCGTGGGTTGTTGTCGGCGGTGAGCCACGCCGCAAAAGCCACGCGGGCGTCGGCTCCCGGCTCGATGTGGACCACGCTCATGTCGGGCAGCCGCAGGTCGAAGGCGTCGAAGAGCGCGGGATCCGGGCAGACGATTTCCTCCTTCCATTCGGCGGTGGATTTGAAGGCGAGGCGGGCGAAGAGCGCCTCGAGTTCGGCGCGACGCAGCTCCGGCCAATGCTCGATGCGGCTGCCCATGAAGGTCAGCGCGACCGCCGCGGCGATCGGCTCGGGGCCTTCGCCGGGGACGGCGCGGAAGAAGTTCACGGCCGGGTCGCGGAAATTGCTGCCGCTGGCGGTCAGCATCTCGGTCGCCATTTCATCGTAGGGCCGGTTGGTGGCGACCTGCTCGCGGATCCAGCGATGGTAGGCCTGCACCGCGTCGGGCCAGAGGTTGATCGGGAATTCCGATTTCACCCGCAGCACGTCGCACCAGCGCATCGTCCAGTAGTCGATGTAATCCTCGCTCCCGAGTAGGCGGTCGATCAGGTGCGCGCGGCGGTCCTGATCCGGGTCGCGGAGGAATTCGCGGGTTTCCGCGAGCGTCGGAATTCGTCCGGCGACGTCGAGATAAACCCGGCGCAGGAACACCTCGTCGGAGCAAGGCAGCGCCGGCTCGATCCCGGCATTTCGCATCGCGGCGAAGGCGAGGCGGTCGATCTCGCTGCCCGAGGTCGGGAAACGGTCGGACTCGAAAGGTGCGACCGGACTGGTTTCCGGCACGGCGGTGGC
>CALGOH010000228.1 GCA_937957985.1 uncultured Verrucomicrobiae bacterium | reverse complement strand
CGGAGACGATGCGGTTGCGCACCTGCGCCTGGCGGTGCGGCGCGGTGAGTCGCTGCCACTGGCGCACGTCCTTGGCGATGATCGCCTGGCGCCAGGCCTGATAGGTATCGGTGAGGGGCGCGGCGAGGTCGGCGGCCGCGGCGGTGCCCGCGAGCGCGATGCCGGCGAAGACGAAAACTCGGAACATGGACGAAACGATTGGACAAGCCGCGCCGGGAAACAACAATCGATTTCCAGCCGATGCCCCCCATTTCCCCCACCCCTCCCCTCGGCCAGTCGCGCCAGCGTGAGATGATGAAGACCGCCACCACGCTGGCCTACTTCCAGACCCCCGAGGGGCCCCTCCACGCGCACTTCTTCGTGCCGCACGATTTCGAGTCGGGCCAGCGCCGGACCACGGTGATCTTCTTCCACGGCGGCTTCTGGGACAATCCGATGCCGACCCAGTTCGTGCCGCAGTGCCTGCACTTCGCGACGCGCGGGGCGATCGCGATCAGCGTCGAGACCCGCGTCGCCGGCGTACACGGCACCGGTCCGGTCGAGGCGCTCGAGGATGTGGGCATCCTGCTGGCGTGGCTCGCCGAGCATGCGGAGAATTTCGGCATCGACCCCGGGCGGCTGGTGCTCGCCGGGACCTCGGGAGGAGCGTGGCTGGCGTTGCAGACCGCTCTCCCCAAGACAGCCCCGCCCATCGCCCCCCGGGCGCTCGTTCTCTTCAGCCCCCTGCTCGACACGACCCGCAAGTCGATCGCCGCGCGGTTTCCCGACTCCGCGACGGCGCGACGGCACAGTCCGCTGCGCCAGGTCCGCCGGAAGCTGCCGCCGATGCTGCTCTGCCACGGCAAGAGTGACCGCGTGACGCCCTTCGACGACGCCCGGCGGTTCGTGCGCGCCCTGCGCTGGCGGCGGAACGACGCGGAGCTGCTCGAGTTCGAGAAGGCCGAGCACTCGTTCTTCAACTTCAACGTCTCCGAGCTGCACTACGAACTCACGCTCAAGGCGGCCGACCGTTTTCTGGTCGGGCAGGGCCTGCTGGAGCCGGACGAACTGCCGGATTGAGGAGCCGGACCGGCGTTTTTCCCGCTTGGCAGCGGCGGGCGTGTTTTCGTTTAGTTCGCCCCGTCGCGAGAGAGGAATGGCTTGCCGGCGATCTGGTCCGGCCGATGCTTCACCTGGCCCTCTCACGCACGATCTCTCAACGACGATGAACCGACCCTACCACTCGACCACCCCTCTCATTCCCGGGAGCCTCCACTCGCTGGCGCACGAGCGCGACAACTGCGGCATGGGCGCGATCGCCCAGATCCACGGCAAGCGGAGCCACGAGGTGCTCGACTACGCGCTGACCTCGGTGTGCAACATGACCCACCGGGGCGCGGTGGACGCCGACATGAAGACCGGCGACGGATCCGGCATCCTCTCCCAGATCCCCCACCCGATCTTCCGGCGGGTGGTGAAAACACTGGGTGGCGATCTCGGCAGCGATGACGAGCTGGCGGTCGGCGTGTTCTTCCTGCCCGAGTCGGATGCAAAAGCGCGCGAGCAGATCAAGGAGCTGGCCGTTTCGACGGTGAAGGCTCGCGGCATCGGGATCATCGGCTGGCGCGAGGTGCCGGTCGATCCGGACGCCCTCGGCAAGCTCGCGAGGCGCACCCAGCCGGTGATCGAGCAACTTCTGATGAAGCGCCCGGACGGCTGGGACGGCGACCATTTCGAGCGCCAGCTCTTCCTCTGCCGTCGCCGCATCGAGATCGAAACCAAGGGCATTCCCGACTTCTACATGCCCTCGTTCTCCAGCCGGCTGATCTCCTACAAGGGGCTCGCCATGCCGGCCGCGCTGCGGGCCTTCTACAAGGACCTGCAGGACTCGGATTTCGAAACCGCGATCGCCCTCTATCACCAGCGCTTCTCGACCAACACCTTCCCCGCCTGGCCGCTCGGCCAGCCCTTCCGGATGATGTGCCACAACGGCGAAATCAACACCGTGGAGGGCAACCGCAACTGGTTGGCGAGCCGCGAGGACTACTTCGAGTCCGAAATCTGGGGCGAGGACATCGAGCTGCTGCGCAATCTCGTGAGCCACAGCGAGTCCGACTCGGCCTCGCTCGACCACGCGCTCGAGGTGCTGGTGCTTTCCGGCCGCTCACTCGAACACGCGATGTGCATGCTGGTGCCGCCCGCATTCACCTACGACGAGGAGATTTCCGAGGACCTCCGGAGCTTCTATCAGTTCATCCGTTCGTTCTCGGAACCGTGGGACGGTCCGGCCGGACTGGTCTACACCGACGGTTTCAAGCTCTGCGCCTCGCTCGACCGCAACGGCCTGCGGCCGTCCCGCTACAAGCTCACCGAGGACGGCCTGCTCTACATCGGCTCGGAGGCCGGCGCGGTGGTGATCGACGACGCCAGGGTCATCAGCAAGGGGCGCCTCGGTCCGGGTCAGATGCTCTCCGCCGACACCCGCACCGGCAAGCTGCTGACGGATCGCGAAATCAAGGAGGCGCTGGCGCGGCAGAAGCCCTACGCCCGCTGGGTCGACCAGCACCGGCTCGAGCTGAGGCGTTTCGTGTCGCCGGAGGCGCACGCGCCGGTCGAGGACTTCGAGGCGCTCGAGCTTTCGCGCCAGCAGGTCACCCACGGGATTTCCCTGGAGGAGCTGGACATGGTGTTCCCGCCGATGATCAAGAACGCCCAGGAGGCGGTCTTCTCGATGGGCGACGACATTCCCCTCGCCTTCCTTTCCAGCTATCCGCGCCTGCTCTTCACCTACTTCAAGCAGCGCTTCGCCCAGGTGACGAATCCGCCGATCGACCCGATCCGCGAGTGGGCGGTGATGAGCCTCCAGGCCGGCCTCGGCCCGGAGCGCAACTGGCTGGCGGAGACGCCCGAGCACGCACGCATCGTGCAGCTCGATTCGGCGATCCTCTTCGAGCACCAGCTCGAGCGGATCAAGCACCTCGAGGACGAGGGTTTCCCCTGCACGGTGCTCGACACGACCTGGTCCGCCGCCGATGGCGCGGACGGGATGCGCAAGCGTCTCGACGAGCTCTGCGATGAGGCGTCCGCCGCCGTCGATTCCGGCTCGCACATCCTCATCCTTTCCGACCGCGCGACCTCGGTGGAGCGCGTGCCGATTCCGTCGATGCTTGTCACCGGCACGGTCCACCACCACCTGATCCGCTGCCGCAAGCGGCTGCAGTGCTCACTCGTCGTCGAGACCGGCGAGGTGCGCGACACCCATCAGGTCGCCTGCACCTTCGCGGTGGGCGCCACCGCGGTGTGCCCGTACCTCGGCTTCGCCACCGTCCGCCAGCTTGTCGCCGCCGACGAGGGCAAGGGCAAGCTGGGCGAAGGGCTCAACGCCGCGAAGGCGATGACCCACTACCGCAAGGCGCTTGAAAAAGGACTGCTCAAGATCATGTCGAAGATGGGCATCTCGGTGCTCAACGCCTACCAGGGCGCGCAGATCCTCGAGGCGATCGGGATCGGTCGCGAGGTCATTGATTTCTCCTTCACCGGGATGCAGTCGAAAATCGGCGGCGTGGGCTTCGGCGAGATCGCCGAGGAGTCGCTCATCCGCCATCGCGCCGCCTTCCAGGCCGAGGTCCCGGATGGCGAGACGCTCGACCTCGGCGACCCGGGCTACAACCGCTTCCGCAAGAGCGGCGAACGCCACGCGCTGACCACCGAGGTGATCAAGAACTTCCACACCTATGTGAAGAGCGGAAAGAAAGAGGACTACGACGGCTACGTGAAGGCCTCGCTGGAAACCAATCCGATGGCGATCAAGGACCTCCTCGAGTTCGTCCCCTCCCCCGGTGGCCCGGTCCCGCTCGACGAGGTCGAGCCGATCGAGACCATCCGCACCCGCTTCACCACGGCCGCCATGTCGCTCGGCGCGCTTTCCCCCGAGGCCCACGAGACGCTGGCGATCGCGATGAACCGCATCGGCGCGAAGTCGGACTCCGGCGAGGGCGGCGAGGACATCAAGCGCTACGCGCCCTATCCCAACGGTGACTTCGCCCGCTCCTACATCAAGCAGGTCGCCTCGGGGCGCTTCGGCGTCTCGGCCTACTATCTGGTCAATGCCGACGAGATCGAGATCAAGATGGCGCAGGGCGCGAAGCCCGGCGAGGGCGGACAGCTTCCCGGCCACAAGGTCAACGGTCTGATCGCCCGTCTGCGGAACACGCAGCCCGGCGTCCAGCTCATCTCCCCCCCGCCCCACCACGACATCTACAGCATCGAGGACCTCGCCCAGCTCATCCACGACCTCAAGGAGGTCAATCCGCGCGCCCGGGTCACCGTCAAGCTCGTCGCCGAAACCGGCGTCGGCACCGTCGCCGCAGGCGTCGCCAAGGCCTCGGCCGACAACATCCTCATCTCGGGCCACGACGGCGGCACCGCCGCTTCGCCGCTTTCCTCGACCAAGCACGCCGGCTCACCGTGGGAGCTCGGGCTTTCCGAGGCCCAGCAGACGCTGCTGATCAACAACCTGCGCGACCGCGTCGTGCTGCGCACCGACGGCGGCCTGCGCAACGGCCGCGACATCGTCATCGCCGCGATCCTCGGCGCCGAGCAGTACAACTTCGGCACCATCGCGATGATCGCCATGGGCTGCGTCTACGTCCGCAAGTGCCACCTGAACAACTGCCCCGTGGGGGTCGCCACCACCGATCCGAAGTGGCGGTCGAAGTTCAAGGGCACGCCGGAAATGGTCGTCAATTTCCTCAACGGCGTCGCCGGGGAAGCCCGGGAAATCATGGCCCGGCTCGGCGTCCGCACGCTCGACGAGTTGATCGGCCGCCCCGAATTCCTCCGCCAGCGCGAGGTGCCCGATCACCCGAAGGCGAACACCGTCGATCTTTCGCCCGTGCTCAAGGACGTGGTGCCCGAGCTGATCGAGACCTTCGGTGTCGATCCGGAGAAAGTCTCCCGCATCCGCACCGCCGAGCGCAACGACGGCATCCAGAAGCCCGCGCTGGACCTGCAGATCCTCGCCGACCTGAAGAAGGCCCTCGGAGTCGAGCCCGACGCGACGCCGTCGGAAATCGAATACGGCGAGGGCTCGTCCGACGAGAAGGTCACCGAAGCCATCCGCCTGCTGCCCGATCGCGCCGCGGTCGAGCTGCAGTACGACATCGTCAACACCGATCGCAACATCGGCACCCGCCTTTCCGGCCGGATCGCGGAGATCCACGGCGACCGCGGCTTCAACGGCCACACCGCGATCACGCTCAAGCTCCGGGGCAGCGCCGGTCAGTCGCTCGGCTGCTTCCTGGTCTCCGGCGTCCGGATCGACCTGGTCGGGGAAGCGAACGACTACGTCGGCAAGGGCATGGCCGCCGGCGAGATCATCGTCCGTCCGCCCGCCGATGCGAAATTCGAGTTCCACCGGAACTCCATCGCCGGCAACACCTGCCTCTACGGGGCGACCGGCGGCAGCCTGTTCCTCAACGGCCGTGCCGGCGAGCGCTTCTGCGTCCGCAATTCCGGCGCCACGGCCGTCGTCGAGGGCGTCGGCGACCACGGCTGCGAGTACATGACCAACGGCACGGCGGTGATTCTCGGCAGGACCGGGAAAAACTTCGGCGCCGGCATGTCGGGCGGCACGGCCTACGTCTACGACGTCGACGGCCGCTTCTACTCCAGGGTCAATCCCGAGATGGTCGTCGCCCTGCCGATCAAGCGGCAGGAGGACATCGATGAACTGAAGGTATTGGTCGAAACCCACATCGAGAAAACCGGCAGTCCCTTCGCCAGCCAACTGCTGGAGAACTGGGACGACAACCTGCGGCGTTTCGTCCGCGTGATCCCCCGCGAGCGCGCCGAACTCGAAGCCGCCGAGGAGGAGCACGAGTCCGCCAGCGAGGTGCGCCGGTGAGGAATGTTGGTTTCAATGTTTTCCAAGTGTTCAAGCTGTTTGAGCTTGTTTTCAATCTTCGGTAAACCACCCTCTCCGACATCCACTTAGGTGGATGGGGCCGTGAGAAGCCTCGCACTGCGCGGTCGGCATCGACCGCAACGATGCCGCCAAACCGACAAAGGTCGGGGAGGCGGTGGCGGATGTCCAGGCGGCCGTTTCGGCGGTGGCTAAAGGCCATCGCGGCCGACGTAGTGCGGCTTCTCAACTCCCCGTCCACCGGAATGGATCCCATCCCTTCCAACAAAATGAAATTTCGTTTGCCTTTCGTCGCGGGCATGATGGCGACGACGCTCCTCGGCGGCTTGGCTCCGGCCCAGGACATAGAGGATCTCGAATCCGCCAGCACCACGCTCCTTGAGGTCGAGCCTTCCGATCTTGATCCCTCGAAGATCCGCTTCACTCCCCCGCCCCCGCCCGAGCCTGCACCGGACGTGCCTCTCGCGATCCGGTCATCCGTCCGCAAGGCGACCCATTTGTTGACGCTCGGCCGCGGCGAACCTTCCACGCTTCCCGACATCCCGCCGCCGCCGGCTCCCCGGCAGATCGAGGCAACGTCGTTTCCCATCCACGAGACGAAACGCGAGTTCTTCCTCGGGCTGTCCGCCACGGTCTACCTGAACGCCGGTCGGCCCTTCACCCGCGTCCTTTGGCGTGATCCGGAAACCAGAGAGGATCTGGAAGCGTGGTGCGCCTGGGACTGGAGTCTCTTGGCGCCCATGTTCGAAGTGTCCGGCGACGAGGTGGCCTACAGCCTCATCTTCGCCCCGCTGGTGATCGATCTCGACCGACGGGATACAGCAGTCAGCGAGACGCCGGTCCCCAATCTTCCTGACCTTGAGTCCGGCCGATTCGTCATTACGAAAGGGAATCCCGATGCGGCTTCCGGATCCGGTTTCCTCGCGGCGGTTCGCCGATACCTTTTTGCCAATCGCGAACGTCTGACGGAGGTCCGCGCGGCGCGTGAGCGGGTTCGGGCCGAGAAGGAGGCATGGGACGCGGCCAATCCGTGGCAACCGCGCGACCACATGATCGTCCTGCGACCCCATCGAGGCAGCCGCTACCTTGAAACGGCAGAAGGAGAGGAGGAGCGATGAAAAGACACTTCGCTTGGCTGGCTACAACCCTCGCCGCGACCGTGCCGTGTACCTATGCGAATCCCTCGCCTGAAAAGGTCGAGGTCGTCATGGTCCCGGCTGGCGATGGCTTCCTGCGCTGGCAGGGCCAGCCGGGGCGCACCTATTTCATCCAGGCCTCCGATCCAAATTTCCCGCTGGAGGCGTGGGACTGGATGCCGCTGATCGAATCGGGCAATGGCATCGAGATCAGTCATGAGATCGTGACGAGTGCCGACAAGGCATTCTTCCGCTTGTGGCACACCGACGATCCCGCCCCATCTGGAACGACTCTGGAGGCATGGGATGCGGATGGCGACGGACTCGGGAACCAGATCGAGATCGTCACCTGGCAGACCAACCCGCTGAAACCGGACACCTCCGGCGACGGCATCCCCGATGGGTGGGCGGTGTTCTTCGGGCTCGATCCGTTGGCCGACAATGCTTCGGGATTGTTTCAGGGCGGACCGCTGATCAATCTCGAAGCCTATCTTGCGGGGGTACAACCTCTCCCTGACGCCACCTCCGAGGACCGCGACGGCGACGGGCTCGCCAACGCTGAGGACGCCGACCCCACCGATCCCGACGTCACCTGGGCTCCGGCCTCCGTGACGTCGTACATCCTCGTTGATGTTGATCATCCTTTAGCAGAATGGACCGGACTGGAAATCAACGATAAGGGGGAGGTCCTTTTCGAGAACGGGGTCTGGTCCGTCGGCGGCTGGACCGAGCCGGGACCGGTCAGCCCCTTCGAAGAGATCTTCTTCGGCGAAGCCCACACCATCAACTGGTCATCTTGGCAGCATTTCAACTCGAACGGAGCCCTGCTTGGCTACGGCGAATGCCAGGATCCGTGGGGCGGCGATCCGCTGGGGGCGACCATTCTCTGGCCCGCCGCCCAGAGTCCGGGCTACCTCGGTCTTTTCACCGAAGATCCCTACTCCGATCCCTTCGGCTACTGGACCCTCGGACTCGACGACACCGGGCGGGCATTCTGTCTGGAGATGGAGTCCGAATGGAATGAGCAAACCGGGTGGGAGTATTCTTCCCGAGTCACCGTTTTTCCTCCCGGTGGTGGGACGTCCTCCATCGACTACGAGACCCCCGCAGGCTGGAAACCCTGGCCTTACGTGCACGAAGGTTCCGATGTATCCCGGAGCGGCTGGGTCGCTGCCACCGGGACCACCGCATTCTTCGATCCGACCGCCTCCTTCAGCCCCCTGCTATGGGATGCGGATGGAAGCCAGGTGACGCTTCCCAGCGGCGTCGCCGGATGGCGCCCGTGGCTCGCCATCGAGGAAATTAAGGGCGGCCCGGCGGTACTCTGCGCCGCGACATCGGACGGCAACTCCATCGTTCTCGTGCCTGACGATTCCGGAGAGGGACCAACACCCGCGATGCGCATGGCGGACAAGCTCTCAACGCACGGCATCCTGCGATTCGCACCCGACGGCACAGGCATGACCGCCGACCACCACATGTGGATAGACGGAAGATTGATCGCGCTCAAGGACCTATGTGAAGGAGTCGCCGATGTAGAAGACCATGGTCTCGAGCTATTCCCTATCGATGCCAACTTGTCAGGTGCCTGGCTCGTTCATGTCCACGATCCTTCATACGTTTTGCCGTCCGAGACGAAAGTTCTTCTACCCGTTGAGCTTGTCACCAGAGATACAGATACTGGCGTCGTTTCGACAGCCGAGGAAGTGATCGCGCCTTCAAATCCGCGTCCAGAAATCAAAGTCGAACTTGTGAGCGCAGAAGTTACCGGTGAAGGGCTGGTAATAACCGTCAGCGGAACTGCTGCCGACCGTCTGTCAGAAGTCATGAAAGACAGCACGGACCGGGTTCAGAAGATACACTTTACGGCCAATGACACCCTGCTCGGATCAATCAATTTCGACTACTCCCAAGGTGCAGCCCCCTGGACGGAAGTCGATTCGCACACCGAGTTTCAAGAAACCTTCACCATTCCCCATCCCAGACCTGGAGGATATGTCATCAAGGCCGAGACAGATCCGAATGCCGCCGGTAATTCGGGTTGGGACAAAGTGGCGGTCGGCTTGAATATCGAGACGGAAAGCGTCGGCCTCCCTGCTGATCCGGGTCAACTCTCGATCGTCCTCGGCACGGGCTTCGACCCGTTGCAGCCGGATGTCTTAACGGTCTATTTCGGA
>CALGOH010000227.1 GCA_937957985.1 uncultured Verrucomicrobiae bacterium | reverse complement strand
GGCAGTTCCCGGACATATTCGTCCCACGGCATCGGCTGGTGGCACACGGTCGTCTCCCAATCCACCAGCACCGAGCCGTCGTCGAAGTGCTCGAGAAGCATCGGCTGGAGTTCCTCGTTCCCGCCTCCGTCGTCCTTCACGGTGACCACCGCCTTCCAGAAGCTTTTCATGCCGAGATTGACCGGCTCGAACACCACCATCCCGTCGAATTCACGGGGCCTCAGTTCGTGATCCTCATACCACTCGACAATCAGGGGCCGCACCCGGTCCAGGTGCCTCACGTGAGGCAGCAGATCCTCGACCTTCTCCGCCGCCAGGAAGTCCGTGATGCGTTGCTCGACCGCCTCGACCAATTCCCTCGCCTCCCGCTCGGCTTCCTCGTCGGCCATGTCGCGCTCGTTCGCCGCCTCCCGGGCCACCTCGCTTTCCGTCGGACCATCCGGCTGCCCGACCATGGTCGAGACGACCACCGCCGCCACGACCACCAGGGCGATCAAGGCGAACCATCCGTAGGGCACGGGTCGGCGGGACGCGGTCCATTGCTCCTCGGGATCCGATGACTCCTCACGCCCCTCGATGATGACGTCGATGTCGGGCTCGTGGGTACGCCGTTCATCGTCCCGCTCCCCGGTTTCGAGCCTTGTGGGCTCTTCGGGAGGCGGCGCGACCGGCAGTCGGTCCACCGCCTTCGCCTCGACCGCACCGCCTTCGTCACCTTCGAGACGAAGCACTTCCTCGGAGGACGAGGCATCCTCCTCGACCACCTTCAGCTTCGCCTCCTTCCCGGGATCGCTCACGCGCGAGGACGAAAACCCCATTTGCCATTCGACGCAACCCCCGCCAGCCCCTAAAAGCCCACGACCCCGCCCGCATGCCTGCCCGGATCCTGATCGTCACCGCCGCTTTCGGCGAAGGGCACAACAGCGCCGCCCGCAACCTCTCGTTCGCCCTCGACGAGATGGGCGCAGAAAGCCGGGTGGCCGATCCCTGCATGCTGGCCAAGCCACGGCTGACCCGGAGCCTCTGCAAGGCCTACCGCTTCGTCACCACCCACCAGCCCCGGCTGTGGGCGAGAATCTACCGGGCCACCGCCGACGTCGATTTCTCCCGCCAACGTGTGCCCCTGATGCGCCGGTCGGAGAACGCGCTCGACCGCATGATCGAGGACTTTGCTCCGGACGCCGTCGTTTCCACCTACCCGCTCTACCCCTACTACCTCGACCGCATTTTCGCCCGCACAGGCCGGCCGCTGCCGGTCTTCACCGCGGTGACCGACTCGATCGAGATCAACGCCGCCTGGCTGAAGGCACCGCGCACGCGATGGCTGGTCACCGACGCCCACACCCGGCGGGACATGATCGACGCGGGCCTCGACGCCGCGCGCGTCGTCGAGACCGGCTTTCCCGTCCACCCCGCGTTCTCACGGCTCAAGCCCCTCGGTGCCGACGCACCAGTCGCCCCGTTCGACGTGCTGTACTTCGCCACCGCCAAGCTGCCCCACGTCCGGCGGATCTCGAAGGCGGTGCTCAACGCGTCGCCCGACACCCGCATCACCATCGTCCTCGGGAAAAACGTCCGCCTGCTCCATCAGAGGGCGCGGGAGATCAAGGAACGCTTTCCCGGCCGGGTCCGGATCAAGGGCTGGACCCGCCGCGTGCCCGAACTTCTGAGCAAGCACCACCTCGTCATCGGCAAGGCCGGCGGGGCGACGGTGCACGAGGCCATCGCCGCGATGTGCCCGATGCTGGTCCACCACCTCGTGCCGGGCCAGGAGGAAGGCAACCTCGAGCTGCTCCAGCGAATCGGCGGCGGCGATCTCGCCGACTCGCCCGAAGCCATCCGGCGGAAGACCGCCGACATGCTCGCCGACCACGCCACGCTGTGGCGCCGCATGAAGCAATCCCTCGCCCGCCACGGACGCAACGCCGGCGCCCTCACCTGCGCCCGCTACATCCTCGAGCAGATCGACCACCATCGATCGACAGATTCCCTGTCCGCCACCAAGAATCCTTCATGACCTTCCTCTTCGACATCGGAAAAGTGCTGCTCGATTTCGACTTCGAACGGACGCTCGGGCGCCTGCTCCCCCCGGGCTCCGATCCGGCGCTTCTCGACGCGGTTCTCGATGACAAGGACGCCTTCGAACGGGGAGACGTCGGACTCGACGATTACCTCGGTCACGCCCTTTCCGTGCTCGGTCCGTCGGTCACCCGCGACGACTTCGAGTCGGCGTGGCGGGACGTCTTCACTCCCAACCCGCCGATGTGGACCGCGGTCGAGGAACTGTCGGCCGACAAACACCGCCTGCTGCTTTTCTCCAACACCAATCCGATCCACTGTCCGTGGATGCTCGAAGCCTACCCGGTCTTCCGGCATTTCGAGGCGGGCACCTACTCCTTCGAAGCCGGGTCCATGAAACCCGAACCGGCCATCTATCAGCAAGTGATCGACGACCACGGTCTCGACCCCGCGACCACGCGCTACATCGACGACCTGCCCGCCAACGTGGAAACCGGGCGCCGGATGGGATTCCGCACCCATCACTACCGGCTCGACGATCACGGGGCGTTTGAAGCCTGGCTCGATGCGGAGAAGCGGTCGGCGATCTGACGCCCTCAGTCGGTCACCCGTTCATAGACGGCGAGCACCTTGCGCGTCATCGCGTCCAGCGTGACCTCCCGCGCCACCATTTCGTAGGACGGTGCGAGCCGCTCGCCCAGACCCTTCAGATCGCCGAGGGCGAAACGCAGGCCGCGCTCGAGTTCATCGACGGAATGCGTCTCCATCAGGGCCTCGTCGGGCAGGAATTCCGGCGCGAAGCCAACCCGCGTCGACAGACAGGGCACCTTCATGTGCAGCGCTTCGGCCAGGGTGTAGGGACCGCCCTCGTTGCGCGAGGCGACGATGAAGAGCGCGGCGCAGCCCATCAGGCCGACGGCATCGTCGCGATGTCCCGCCATCCAGACCCGGTCCCCGAGCCCGTGGGTTTCGATGAGCCCCTCCAGTTCCCGCCGTTGAACTCCCTCGCCGACCACCCACAGCTTGAACCCCGGCACCCGCGCCGTCGCCTCGAGCAACAGATCCATCCCCTTCGCCGGGACCAGCCGCCCGACCGTGCAGAAGACCGGGTCGCCGCCATCGAGAAACGGGGGGGCGGTCGCCAGCGCCTTCTCCCTGGTTCCCGGAGGCGGGGGGTCGATCGAGTTCCAGATCACCGTCGCCGGAATCCCCCCGAGCGAGTCGCGCACCTGGGCCGAAGCCGTGATGACCGCGTGGTAGTCGCGGAAGGGTGCCGCGCTGCGCTTGATGTTCTGCACCGTGGCCACCCGTCTCATGCGCCCGAGCCCCTTGCGGATCGCCCGCACCAGCGCCCCGGCCTTGTTGGCGTGGGCGTGGACGATCTGGGCCCGGGTCGAAAGGATGCGCTTCCTCAGCGCGGTGCGGTTGAACGGATTCAGCCGCCCGGCTGACATCGGATGCGCGACGAAGCGGACATCCTTCGAGAAATGCCGCCGCATCGACTCGTCCGCCACCGCGCTCACCTCGTGCCCGAGCGAGGCCTGGCGGTTCGCCAGCTCGATGACGTTCTTCTCCAGCCCCCCCTTCTCCCCGACGCTGGCAAGCACATGACACACCCGGAACACAACGCGGAGCTTCAAGTTGCCGGTTCCAAGTTGCAAGCCTGCCGCGCCGGAGCATTGGCGAAGGCGGGTGCCAAGATGGGGGTGCCTGCGACTTGGAACTTGGCACTTCTCACTTGGAACTTCGCAGCCGTAGGCTGCGCCCATGCGCATCGTCCACGCCTGCAATCTCCAGTTCGACAAGGACGGGTCGCATCTTTGGAACCAGGACCAGAAGATCCACCACGGCCTCGTCCGCCTGGGACACTTCGTCTATCCCTTCTCGATCAACGACCGCGCCCGGATGTTCTCACCGACGGGCAGCAAGAGCCTCGGCAAGGGGCGGGCCCGCAAGGCCCTCGTCGAAACCTGCCGCAACGTCCACCCCGACCTGCTCATCCTGGGCCACGCCCAATGGATCACGCCCGACACCCTGCGCGAGATCCGCGACATCCTGCCCGGTATCCGCATCGGGCTCTGGTACGTCGACCCGTTGTGGGACGAGGAGCCGACCCGCCACCTCCGCGAGCGGGCGCCGCTGCTCGACGCGGTGTTCTGCTCCACCGGCGGGCCGCTGCTGGAATCCTTCGCCACGCCGAACTGCCCGGCACACTTCATCCCCAGCGCCGTCGATGCCGGGATCGAGTGCCACCGCGCCTTCGAGACGCCCGAGGACGAAATGATCCACGATCTGCTCTTCTTCGGCCGGGACAAGGGACAACCGGACCGTCGTGCCTTCCTGTCCGAACTCCGCGACCGCTTGCCCGACCTCGACCTCGGCTACTACGGCTGCCTCGACCAACCGCTCATCATGGGCTGGGAGAAGGAGCAAGTCATCCGCCGGTCGAAGATGGCGCTCAACCTGTCGCGCCGCAACGACGTCGAACTCTACTCGTCCTCCCGCATCGCCGAGCTCATGGGCAACGGCATCCTGACCCTGACGCCCCGCGGCGCCGGACTCGAGAAACTCTACGCCGAGGACGAGATCGTCTACTTCGAGGGCATCGACCAACTCGTCGAGAAGATCCGTCACTACGCCGCGGATCGTACTTCACGCGTCGCCATCGCGGAGAAGGGCTGGGCGCGCAACCACCGCGACTACTCAGGCACCGAGGTCGCGAGGATCATCGTCGATGGGCTCTCGTGAAGGTGCTTCCCGGAGTATCGACATTCCTGTCGATCAGAGGTCCGGGTGAAAGGTGGATCGACAGGAATGTCGATGCTCCGGTCACCGATCAACGTCCTCCGCCGCTTCCTCCAGTTTCTCCCCCACCTTCTTCAGAAACCCACCCGTCGCCTCGACGGAATTTCTCACGCCTTTCTCGGTCTTTTCCGCGGCGGTTCCCAAGCCCTCCTTCGTACTCTCCTTCGCCACGCCAAGGCCATGCCGGGTGGCCTCGATCGCGCGATCGACCCGCTCGCCGACCGTTGGCGCTTCGGTGGTTTCGGGCGTTGCCTCATCCCGGGCATAGGTGGCAAAAATCACGCGATCCACCCCGACGCCGGCACCGATGCGGATCACCCGACGGCAATGCTTGAACACCGCCTGCTTGTCTCCCCGCAGGAACAACACCGGTTCTTCGCCGAGAGCCTCCACCATCACTTTCTCGGCATTGAGGTGGGCCACAAGCGCCGCGTCATCCACGATCACGGACCCGTCGGCCGCCTCCGTGGTTCCATCCTCCAGGACATTCACCACGATCCTCGCTGCGGCCGGGGCGGCAGCCGCGTCGCCAACCGGCGGCGCGACCCCGGGGTCGGGGGAGACCTCGAACGATAGATCCGGAAACGCGTCATCGACCTTCACCACCCCTGACCGACAACCCTGCGTGCTCAGCAACTGCAGCGTCCGGACGACGAGGCCAAAGGAAGTTCCAGAACGTCCGATCAACACCGCCCGCGGCACCTCGCCACGGCTCTCCGTCAGCCTTACCTCGGCCTTCACCAGGTTGAGGACTTCTCCGAGGCCGTTCAGATCGGCATCCATCCATGCGACCTGCGGCGGGAGATTGGTGGGCGTCTCCACCTCCGCCACCGGCACCCCGGCCACTGTCAGTTCCGCGCCATCAAAGACCACCAGCAGGACATTCGTCGCCCGGTCCTTGCCGGGAACCAGCGGGTCGAGCCGGGCACCGGCGCCTTCCTGGCCCGCCAGAGCGAAGCGCACTGGAAACGTGACCAGTTCCTGCGGCACCCCGGCCTCGATCAACTGGATGAGCGGAAGAGCCGCCGGAGCGGTGAAGCACACACCACCCGCGGCGACTTCGGGTGTGATCGCCTCCACCCCAGCGGGCCTGATCCAATCACCGCCCTCAAATCGCACCTCCAGTTCCGAGGCACCGGTCGCGGACACGAGCACGACCGCGAAAAGCCACAACCTTGCCACCCGTTTCACGGGCATCATCCCAGCAGAAGCGACCGCGGGAGGGCAACCATGAACCGCCTCACGGCTCCGCCGGCTTCGTCTCCGCCGCATCCTCCAGCTTCTCCCCAACCCGCTGCAGAAACCTCCCGGTCGCATCCGCCGCCTTCTTCACGCCTTCCTCGGTCTTCTCGCCGGCGGTGTGGAGCGCCTCCTCGGTTTTCTCCGCGGCGATGCCGACTCCTTCCCTCGTCTTTTCTCCGGCAACCTGGAGCCCATGGCCAGCCGCACCGACAGCACCATCGACCCGCTCGCCGATCGTCCGGTCATCCTCGACCGCGGGCGGTGCCTGAACCGGCTCGGGCATGACCGGCTCGATCGCCTCGGGAGCAGCTTCCTCCTCCGGCACGACCGTCGCCTTCGGCGGCTCCTGCTGATCCTTTTCGCAGCCGGCGAACAACACGCCAACCACTCCGATCCAAATCCATCGAGCGCTCATTTGCGGAAACATGGTCGATCCGGACCGAAACCGCAACTTCAGTAAACGTCCCGCTGGTAGCGCTTGTCCTTCTTGAGCTGCTTGACGAATTCCTCGGCCTCCTCGGTGCTCAGCCCGCCCTCGGATTCGGCGATCGAGTGGAGCGCGGCATCGACGTCCTTGGCCATGCGCGAGGCATCGCCGCAGACATAGAAGGCCGCACCGTCCTGAAGCCATTTCCAGATCTCCGCGGCGTTGTCCAACATCAGGTGCTGGACATAGACCTTGTGCGCCTGGTCCCGGGACCAGGCGAGATCGAGACGTCCGAGCGTGCCATCCTTCAGGAAGGCGGTCAGCTCCTCCTCGTAGAGAAAATCGGTGTCGCGGTGCGGATTACCGAACAGCAGCCAGTTCGCACCCTTGGCTCCGGCGATCTTCCTTTCCTCGAGAAACGCGCGGAAGGGCGCGACGCCGGTGCCGGGGCCGACCATGATCAGCGGGGTGTCTCCCTTCTCGGGCAGGCGGAAGGCCTTGTTGGAATGCACGAACACGCCCGGTTGCTCGCCCTCGCAACGGTCAGACAGGTAGGTCGAGCAGATGCCGCCGCGCTTCCGCCCGTGGCTGTCGTAGCGGACGATACCGACGCAGAGATGAACCTCGCCGGGATGCGCTTTTGGACTCGAGGCGATCGAATAAAGCCGGGGCTGGAGCTTCTTCAGGATGCCCACGAAGTCCTCGCCGTCGGAAAAATCAGCCGGATGGTCGCAGACAAGGTCGATGAGGTCGCGACCCCAGGAAAAGTCCTCGAAGGCCTTCCGGTCGTCGGCCTCGACCAGCGACCGTAGAAATGGCGACCCGCTCCTCGACTGCCATTTCTGGATGATCGACTTGTTGATCGTGCCGATGTCGTAGTGCCGGATCAGCGCCTCGCGCAAGGGCGCCTCGGAGCCGTCGGGAAGCGGCACCTCGGTGTCGGTCCGGAAGGGAAGGTTGGCGAGGATCTCGTCCACGACTTCCGGCGGGTTCGCGGGCATCAGCCCGAGCGCGTCCCCCACCTCGTATTCAAGGCCGGAGCCTTCGAGGGAAAGTTCGACGTGGTGGGTCTCCTTCGCGCCCCCCTTGTTGAGGTTGAAGTTCCTGAGGATCGGAGAGGGAAACGGACGCTTCTTCGAGTAGCGCTCCTCGGCCTGGTCGAGCGCATCCACCTGTGAAGGCATCACCTTCACCTCCGGGGCGAGCACCTCGATGATGCCCTCGCTCCACCGCTTGAATTCCTCGTCGAAATCGACGTCGCAGTCGATCCGGTCGACGATCCGCGTGGCTCCCAGAGCCGCGAGCCGTTCGTCGAAATCGATCCCGCACTTGCAGTAGTCCGGGTATCCGGAATCACCGAGCGCGAGGACGGTGTAGGAGACGCCCTCCAACCGCGGGGCGCCGTCGCCGAGCAGCCAGTCGTAGAACTCGGCCGCGTTGTCCGGCGGCTCGCCGTCGCCGTAGGTCGAGGTGATGATGAGCAGGTTCTTCTCCTTCGGAAGCCGGTCCCGGTCATACTCGGCCATGTCGAAGCTCTCCGGCTCGAAGTTGCCCTTCTGCAGGCGCTTCACGAGCTTGCGCGCCAGCCCCTCGGCATTGCCGGTCTGCGAACCCCACAGAATCGTCGCCGGAACCGCCGGACCGGTCGGCGCGTTCGGGATGGCCACGCCCGCGAGGGCCTTCGAGAGGAAATCCTGCAACCACGCCCGCTGTTCCGGCGTGAAGGGAGCGTCGTCAGGGAGTCGAATCATGTCGAGAAATGGTCCGGCGATCGGGGGCGCGCAAGATGCGTTCCGCCGCCCCCGCGTTCAAGCCTGTTTCATGCCACCCCGGGCAATCTCTGGCGGCCCGGTGATCAGCGTTCCAGAAGCTTCAGCATGCGCGGCAAGATCTTGCGGTAAAGCGTGTTATGACCTCCCCGCGACAACTGTTCGCCGAGCAGTTCGGTCGCGGCAACGGGATCGGCCGGTCCCGGCGACTCGAAGTCGTGACCGGGGCTTCGCAACCGCCTGACCAGGTGGCCGCAGCCGGCCTCCCTCCCGACCTCGATCCGGACTTCGCCGGCGGCCATCTCCAGCCGCCCGAGCGCGGCCGATTCCGGGTCCGACACGAGCACCGCCTCGATGGGGTGTCCGCCCTCGGTTTCGAAGGAGAACCCGTCTTTACGTCCATCCGCGAGGCCGAGTTCGAGGCCGTCGCGCCAGCCCGCCTGATTGGCCAGCCAGGCAAGGAGTTGGATCGCCGTCAGGCGGTGCTTCGGGTGATGGACGATCCTCACCGTGTCCATCGAACCGAGTGCGCCGAGCGCCACCGGATCATCGAACAGAACCGCCACCGAAACCCGGAACTGGTAGCAACGGGTCCATGAAAGGTCCTGCACGACCAGCCTGGGTGAATCGTCATTGGCCTGCCGGATCCGCTCGAAGGAAGGGATCGGATCCCGCCAGTCCGAACTGTCGAACACGAACCGGTCCACCAGGCTGTACAACCTTTCCCCGAAGATCGGGCTCAACTCGCCCTGCCACCAGAGGATCAGCGGGAGATCCGAATTCAGGTGGGCGAAGACCGTGTTGCGGAGTCGTCCGGTCGCCCGACCGGTCAGGAGGAAGGCGATCTGCTCGCAGCACACCGACTTGCGACCGTCGCGCAGATGGCAATGGGCCGTGATCCATGCACGGATCGACGTCTCCTCGATCCCGCGGTCGATCCCGATCAACAGTGCCCGGCAGGCGTGCTCCCGGGTGAGCTCGCGCACCGCCTCGGAATTGCGCACCAGGCAGCCCGGCTCCTCGGAGTAAACCGCCAGGTTCATCAGCGACGCGTTGGTCCGCGCGTCGTCGGCCTCCCAGAGCTGATGCAGTTCGCGGTCGATCTCACCGACCGCGACCTCGCGACCGAGTTCCGGATGGATGGAAAGAGTCTCGCCCATGTCGGTGTTCAAAGTCTGCGCCACGCGTGTCCATCGGCCTTGAGAAGGTCGTCGGCCTCCTTGGGGCCCCAGCTTCCGGCGACGAACTCTGCCATCGGCGGTGGGTCGTCCGCGTCGTGCCAGGCATGCTCGATGTGATCGATGAAACGCCACGCCTCCTCGACCTCGTCGCGGCGGGCGAAGAGGGTCGCGTCGCCCGCCATGGCATCGAGCAGCAGGCGCTCGTAGGCCTCCGGACTGCCCTTGCCGAAGCTGGTCGAGTAGTGGAAATCCATCTTCACCGGCTCGAGGCGGAGATTCGTGCCGGGCAGCTTCGACACCATCCGCAACGAGATCCCCTCGTCCGGCTGGATGCGGATCACCAGCACGTTCGACCCGTGGAGGCCGCCGGGCAGGGCGTTGAAGAGGACACCCGGCGCTTCCTTGAAATGCACCGAAATCTCGGTCGCCTTCTTCGGCAGGCGCTTGCCCATGCGGATGTAGAAGGGCACGCCACTCCACCGCCAGGTGTCCACCCGCAGCCGCAGCGCCACGTAGGCCTCGGTCATGCTCTCGGGATCGACCCGGTCCTCCTCGCGGTATCCCGGCACACTCGATCCGTCGATGCTGCCGGCGACATACTGGGCCCTCACCACGTTCTCGGCGACCTTCCCGGGCGTGTCCCACTGGCGCAGGGACCGCAGCACCTTCACCTTCTCGTCGCGCACGCCGTCGGCGCTGAGATCGGTCGGCGGTTCCATCGCCACCAGGCTGAGCAACTGCAGCAGGTGGTTCTGCACCATGTCGCGCAACGCGCCGGCCGTGTCGTAGTAGCCGCCGCGTCCGCCTTCCATGCCGAGATTCTCGGCACAGGTGATCTGGACCTGCTCGATGTAGCGGCTGTTCCACAGCGGCTCGAAGATCGCGTTGGCAAAACGCAGGACCATCAGGTTCTGCGCCGTTTCCTTCCCGAGGTAGTGGTCGATCCGGTAGGTGTCCCTCT
>CALGOH010000226.1 GCA_937957985.1 uncultured Verrucomicrobiae bacterium | reverse complement strand
GGAGCCCGTGGTCATCGACGAGCCGGAGGAGATCATCGAGCCCGAACCGGAGCCGGAGGAGATCGTCATGATCGACGACCCGGAGCCCGATCCTGAACCCGAACCGGAGCCCGAACCCGAGCCCGAGCCCGAGGAGTTGCCACCCGGAGACCCCGACCTGCGCGAGCGCGCGATCGGGCTGATCGAGGAGGCCCGCGAAAAGCGCGACAAGGAACTCGCCGACAACGTGCGGGGGTTCCTTTTCAAGCTCGGGGTCCTCAAGCGCAGCGCCGAGCCCGAGGAACTCGACCTCATCGAACAGATCGAGGAGGACTACGAAATCTCGAAGAGCACGCGGGTGATCGATCCGGAAGCCACCCGGGATTTTCCCGACGACATTGCACGCACCTGCCGGGAGGCCCACACCAAGGAGGAGTCGATCGACGAGGACCACGAGACGAACCTCGCCCGGATCGCCGATGCCTACGGGCGTCGCCTCAAGACCGCCGCCGACGAGACTTCCGACGAGGAACTCAAGCCGCGTCTGCTGGCCCAGGCGGAGCGGGCGGAGGATGTCGGAGCCTGGGTCGCGCTCCTCTCGCCCGAGCCGGAGACTCCCGAACACCGGGGGAGCTTCAGCGTCGGCGGATCCGGTAGCTTCGCCGGGCACTGGGACATCTACACAGACGGCAAAACCCAATGGGTCGCCGACGAGGACGGACTGGTGACCATCAACGACGGCCAGTGGAAGGGCAAGACGGCGAAATGGAAGATCCTGGAGGACGGCACGCTGGAGGTCCACTGGCCGGACAAACCGAGGCCCTACGTGCTGACCCGCGACGGCGACGGCTGGACCGGACAGACCTCGTTCCACAAGCCGTGCACGATCAAGCCGGGGGAATGGTGATCCGACCCCAGCGTCGCTCCCTCATTTCAAGCCGCCGCCCCAAGCTACCGCCCGAGCCGGTCCGGCGTGCTTCCTTCCACAGGACGTGCATGCCGTTGGTGTGGCCCTGCGTGATCAACCGATGCGGTCGGGCGGATCCGGCACCTCCGGCATCCAGGGATGCAGGTAGTGGTGGTGCCCGTGCCAGTCCGGCAGGTAGTACGCCGCCGCCGCGACCACGAACAGGTACACCAGCGGCACGATCAGCAGCGAGACGCCGAAGGTCGCGAGGCCGAGCAGGAGCGAAACGAAGACGATGAGGATGTTGCCACCGAACAGGATGCCGAATCCCGATGCATAGTGGTGCTTGTAGAGATGTCCGGCACCCGGAATGAGGCTGAGGAACATCGCGATCTTGTCACGGTCGGCGGACCGCAAGGCCTGGAGGAGTTCGTTCATGACGGGCAGGGGTTGATTCCAACCGACATGATCATCCTTCCGGTGCGAAAAGGCAAGTTCGCCGTTCGGCCCGCCGATGACAACCGGGCCGGCGGAAAATCGCGGGCGTCACCGTTCCCGAATTGGCAAGCCGGGGAATTCCTGCGATGGCCATGGCCATGGAACGCGTCAAGACCGCCATCGTCGGCGCCAGCGGCTACACCGGGCAGGAACTGCTCCGGCTGCTGCTGCTGCATCCGGGCGTCGAACTCGTCGCCGCCACCTCCCGGCAGGAGGCCGGCAAGGCGCTGGGCGAGGTGTTTCCCCGGTTTCGCGGACTGCCCGGCAGCGAACTGGCCTTCATCGCGCCGGAGCCCGATGCGATCGCCGCGACCGGTGCCCAGGCCGCCTTCCTCGCCCTGCCCCACGGCGTCGCCGCCGAAATCGCCCGGGCGCTGCTCGAGCGCGGACTCAAGGTCATCGACCTCAGCGCCGACTTCAGGCTGCATGAGCCGGCGGTCTATGCCGAGTTCTACGGTCACGAACACCCCGCTCCCGACCTCCTTTCCGAGGCGGTCTACGGCCTGCCGGAAATCCGGTCCGATGCGATCACCGCGGCGCGGCTGATCGCCTCGCCCGGCTGCTACCCGACCAGCATCCTGCTGCCGCTCATCCCGCTGCTGAGGAAGGGGCTCCTCGATCCCTCGACCATCGTCGCCAACGCCATGAGCGGCGTGAGCGGCGCCGGACGCAAGGAGGCCATCCCGCTGCTCTTCTGCGAGTGCAATGAAAGCGCGCGCGCCTACGGCGTGCCGAAGCACCGGCATCTTTCCGAGATCGAGCAGGAGCTGTCCCTGGCGGCGGGTGAAACGGTGCGCATCACCTTCGTCCCCCACCTGATCCCGGTGAACGCCGGCATCGTCACCACCACCACCGCGACACTCGCCGACGGCGTGCCCGCCGATGCGGTCAGCCAGGCCCTCGAAGAGGCCTACGCCGCCGCGCCCTTCGTGCGTCTGTTAGGCAGGGGCGGCTGCGCGGACACGAAGAACGTGACGCGCACGAACTTCATCGACATCGGCTGGGAACACGACGAGCGCACCGGGCGCGTCCTGCTCATGAGTGCCGAGGACAATCTCGGCAAGGGCGCCGGGGCCCAGGCGATCCAATCGTTCAATCTCGCGTTCGGACTTGAGCCGATGGCCGGTCTCCGCTTGGTATAGGGGTCTCACCCGCCGCCGCGCCCACCCAAATGGACTTTCCCATCATCCGGATCAAAGGCGGTGTCGGTGCGCCCCGGGGTTTCCGCACCTCGGCGGTGTCCTGCGGGATCAAGGACCCGAAGGCCGACCGGCTCGACCTCGCGCTGATCCACTGCGACGAGCCGACCACCTCGGCCGGCACCTTCACCACCAACCGGGTGAAGGCCGCGCCGGTGAAGATGACCCAGGCCCACCTGCGTCGCGGCGACCTGCGGGCGATCGTCGCCAACTCCGGCAACGCCAACGCCTGCACCGGCATGCAGGGGATCCACGACTCGCGCGCCATGGCCAAGGGCGTCGCCACCCGGCTCGGGCTGCGCAGCGGCGAGGTCGGCGTCTGTTCCACCGGCGTGATCGGCCTGCCGATGCCGATGGCGCGCATCGAGCCGAAGTTCGACGAACTCGTCGGGGGACTGGCCACCAAGCGCGGCGGCGACGTGGCACGCGCGATCATGACCAGCGACACCCGGCCGAAGGAGCTGGCGATCTCCTTCGACCTCGGCGGCAGGCGCGTGCGCATCGGCGGCTGCGTGAAGGGCGCCGGCATGATCTGCCCGAGCATGGCGACCATGCTGTGCTTCATCACCACCGACGTGCCGATGTCCAAGGACACCCTCCAGCGGGCCGTCCTCGAGGGGGTCGAGGAAAGCTTCAACCGCATCACCATCGACGGCGACATGAGCACCAACGACACCGTGCTCGTCCTGTCGAACGGCGCCTCGGGCATCCGCCCGCTGCGCCGCAACGGCCCGCGCTGCCGGCAGTTCCGCAAGGCGCTCAAGTGGCTGATGAACGAACTCGCCATGGCCCTCGTCCGCGACGGCGAGCGGGTGACGAAGATGGTCACCGTGCGGGTGAGGGGCGCCCGCACCTACCTCGACGCCAAGAAGGTCGCCGAGGCCGTCTGCAAGTCGGCGCTGGTGAAGTCCTCGTGGAACGGCGGGGACCCGAACTGGGGCCGCGTGCTCCACGCCGTCGGCTACTCCCGGGCGCGGATCCGCGAGGAACTCATCGACATCCTCTACGAGGGCATTCCGGCCTGCCTCGGCGGGCTTCAGGCCGAGACGTCGATGGACGAGCTGCGCAAGATCGCGGCCAGGCCCGAGTTCGAGATCGAGATCCACCTCAACCAGGGTTCGGCCGACTACCACATGTATAGTAGCGACCTCTCGCCGGAATACATCGACTTCAACCGCTCCGAGTACGCCTACTGGAAACAGGCGCGGAAGGACGGACTGGTGTAGGCACGGGAGCGCCGATTATGAAATCGGCACCGCAGGCGAGAGGCTCGCGGTGCGTCCCTGCGCCTGCGCGAAGCCGCTGCGACGCACACGCGCTTCTTCCACGAATGCCGGTTTCATAACCGGCGCTCCGAACTTGCCAGAACCCTGCTTTGCTCGGCAAAGTCCGGCATGACGACGCACGAGGAAGCGGCGGAACAGTTGCGGGTGATCCGCACGATGATGGAGCGGGCGACGATCTTCCGTGCCCTGTCCGGCGAGGCGGCCCTGTTCGGCGGCGCGGCCTCGCTGGCGGCGGGCTGGGTTTCGGAGTCCCGCAACGGCTGGGCCTGGGGCAGCGTGTGGCTGATCGGCCTGGCGATCGTGATCGTCTTTGCGATCTGGCAACTCGTCCGCACGGCCTCGGCCAAGGGCAAGCAGGTGTGGTCGCACGGCCTGCAGGTCGCCCTGCGCGGCGCGCTGCCCTCGCTGATCGCCGGCGGCTTCCTCGGGCTGCTCTATCTAAAGTATGGTGGCCGCGGCTGCGAGACCCACGCGGCCTCGATGTGGATCATCCACTACGGACTCGCACTGCTCGCGATCCGCGAGTTCGCTCCGAAATCCATGGCCTGGCTTGGTCTCGCGTTCCTCGTCACCGGCATCGCCGCCTTCTCGGCGATGACCTTCGTCCAGGCCGCGACGCCGCTCCTCAACCGTCTCGGCCCGTCCGGACTGATGGCCGCCACCTTTGGCGGCTTCCATCTGCTTTACGGCGCCGCCATCGTCACCACCACCCGCCGCGGGGACGGATGATCGACTTCTCCAAGCTCGACCGGACGATCCACGAGAAGGGCAGGCTCAGCATCATGACCCTGCTCGCCTCGCGGGTCGATCCGTGGCCCTTTCAGGAACTCAAGAGCGAGCTGGAGATGAGCGACGGCAACCTGATCACCCACCTGCGCACCCTCGACAAGGCCGGCTACGTCGGCGCGAACAAGATCACCGGCGAAGGACGGCCGCAGACCTTCTACGAACTGACCGCCGCCGGGCGGAAGGCGTTCGTGGACTACCTCGGCCTGCTCGAGCAGATCCTCGACCTCGGGAAGTAGGGCGCATTTCAAGCTTGTCAGCTTCACTTTGTATAGCAAAGTATTGATCCGCCGGCAGGAACGCCGGTTCTTTTCGGACCATTTACTTTGCAAAACAAAGCCATGATTTCGACGATGACGAGGGAGATCTGCCGGGCGGCGGTGCTCGGGATGAGTCAGGAGGCGCGGGATGCCATGGGGGAGCTGGACCGGCGTCTGGGCACCGGGCCGCTGACACTGCTGGGCGCGCCCGGCCCGCACCGCGCACTTCTGGACCGGGCCCGCCGCTGCGGCGCTCTCGAGGGTCATGTCGAGGACCAGGCCGCTCCGACCCGTCGGGTGGTGATTCCGATGAGCGGGATCGCCCCTGAGTGGCGGCGGACCTGGCAGGCCGCCGGCCACGAACTGGTCGACCTCACGCTGGCGTCGGTGAAGCGCCTCCATGCGATGAAGGCGCTCCTGCGCGGCGAGGGAAGACGCATCGTGGTCGCGGGCTATCGCGACGATCCGGAGTGCCAGGCGCTGGCCGGCGAGGGGGTCACGGTGGTCGAGGATGCCGACGGCGCCGCCGGCCTGCCCTTCGCTCCGCGCACCGGTCTGCTGTGCCAGACCACGCTCGGCGAACGCCGCTTCGCCACCATCGAACTGGCCTTGCGCATGCGTCATCCGGACAGCCAGGTGGTCGCCGTGGACACCCGCTGTCCGGCACTGGTGCCCCGGGAAAAGGCGCTGCCCGACCTGGCGCGACGCTGCGAACTGATCGTCGTTCTGGCGGATCCGGCCGATCGCTCCGGTCAGGCGCTCTACGAGGCCGCCCGCTGCCTCGGCGTCGCCGCGATGCGGGCGGGCGATCCGGACGAGGCCGTTCCGGTGGGAAACGCCCGCCGCATCGGCCTGACCGCCGGCACGCACACCCCGGATGAACAGCTTGCCGCCTTCGAGAGGCGCCTGCGGGAGACGTGATACTCGGCTGGCAAGATGCCGTTCTTTGTGGCAATAGTCGCCTGATGAGAACCCATCCCGCCCTGCTCGCAACCCTCCTTGCGATCGGTACGCTCCATGCCGAGCCGCTGACCGAGGCGGACCGGCAGGCGCTGATCGACCAGCTCGACTCGCTGCGTGGCGAGGCCGGCGAGCACGCTTCGAAGCGACTGCAGGGTGCGGCGTCGGATTTCGCCGCGGCGATGCGCAGCGAGGAGGCGGCGATGGCGCTTTATTTGAAATGCGTCGAGAAGGTCGACTTCGAGGAGCGCGACCGCAGTCACACCGATTTCCGCGAGTGGAAACGCCGCAACAAGGACCGGCTCGACGATGAGGGCCATGCGCTGGCCTTGCGGCACCAGCTCCGCTGGACGGTGCTGACCATGAAGGCCGCGGCGTCGCCGGCCGAACGGCGGAAGCTGGCCCCCGAGTTGCTGGAAGCACTCGAGGCCATCTACCGCACGCCGAACGAACTCCGCAACCACTTCGGCATTCTGACCCAATCGGTCGGCTCGACGATCTTCGCCCGCGCCTACGGCCTGACCGGTTACCAGATCGAAGACTGGCCGATGTCTCCGCTCTCGGGCAACGGCGACGGCGTCAAGGTCGCGGCGCCGTTCGAGCAGGTCATCTTTCCCGCGTACCGCACCGCGGCCAACTACGACGCGCTGCGGGCCGCGTGGGACCGCCGCATCCACTTCGAGGAAGTCACCCGCGGCTTCTGGTCGCGCGACTCGACCGAGGAAGGAGAGAGCCCGGCCCGCGAAACCTTCCTCGCGGAAATGCGTCCCCAGCTCGACTGGGACAAGGAGGAGGACCTGTTCAAGGCCGGCGACGAGAGGAAGTCGGCCGTCACGCTGCTCGACCACCTCAAGCGGCATATCGGCCACAGCAAGGCCCGCGACTGGGAGGCCCGCTTCCGCGAGCTTGTCGATCCGACGGCCAAGCCGTCCACCGAGCAGGCCGGCCTCGACGGGTGAGGCCCGTCAGCTCTGTACGTAGTCCCCCCTTCAGGGGGGCTTCCGCCCCACCTCCAAACGATGCCCTATCTCTGGCGACGCGTCACCCCGGCGCAGCGCGATGAGATCCTTTCCCACCGCCAGAAGGCCGGCCGCCCATGGCACCGACCGCCGCACTTTCACGAGGGCGTCCGGCATTATCATCTCGCCGCCGCGTGCTACGAGCACCAGCCGCACATCGGTCTCTCCCCTGCCCGCATGACCGAATTCTCCCGGTCGTTGTTGGACATCCTGCCCGGTTCACCCGTCGCCTGGTGCGTCCTACCGAATCACTACCATCTCCTGATTCGCAGCGACGACCTCAAGGACCTGATCCAAACCCTCGCGCGGTTCCACGGCCGCACCTCCTTCCAATGGAACCGCGAGGAAGGCACCCGCGGACGCAAGGTCTGGCACGGCACCTCGGACCGGGCCCTGCGCGACTCGCGGCACTTCTGGGCGACCTTGAATTACATCCATCACAACCCGGTGCATCATGGGTATGCGTCCGGCTGGCAGGACTGGCCATGGTCGAGCGCCGAGGCCTATCTCGCCGAAATGGGCCGGAAGAACGCCGAGAAGATCTGGCGCGACCATCCGCTGCTGGACTACGGCAAGGGCTGGGACAACCCCGAGCTGTGAACCTGCCAAAACGGCGCGCCAGTGGCGTACGTAGTTCCTCCTTTAGGAGGTCTTCTTGCCTCGCCTGCTCACGTCGCCTCGTCCAAAGGGAGCACCTGCCTCATCGCCCCGACCGATGCGGAAGACCCCCTGAAGGGGGAACTACGTACGCCACTCGCCGTACTTCTCAGGCCAATCGGGTCCGCGCCACATGCTCCAGCTCGCTGAGCTTCTCCCGTTCCGGGGCGGCGCCGCGGGCCATGTCGGGCTTGCCGCCGCCTTTGCCGCCGGCGATCGCCGCCAGTTCGCGCAGGAGGTCGCCGGCCTTGAGGCCGCGGCCCTGCGCCGCGTCGCCGCAGTAGGCGCCGAGGTGCAGCTTGTCGCCATCATCGACAATCAGGAAGGCCGCGTCACCGAACTGCTTCTTCTTCAGCCCGTTCAACAGCTCCTGCAAGAGCGCGGCGTCGGACTCGATCGAGTTCACGATCGGGCCGCCTTCCTCGATCAGCAGCGCCAGCGCCGCATCCGCCTGCTTCGCGGCGGCGGCGGCCTGGAGCTTCTTGATCCGCTTCTCGGCCTCGATGCCCGCTTCGCGAAGTTCCTCCAGCTTTCTACGGGCCATGCCGTAGGTCTGGTTGATCTGACGGATGTCGGCCTTGCCGACGAGCATGGCGGCCATGATGCGCGGCATCTCGCCGACCTGCACGGGTTCCTCGCCGAGTTCGTCGAGCCTGGCATTCGCCGCGGCGAGCTTGGCCTCGAGCTGCTCGGTCTCGCGGTTGAGTTCGTCGGCCACCTCGCGCAGGTGATCCCACGCGCGCTCGCCGCAGACCGCCTCGATCCGCCTTACTCCCGACGCGATCGCTCCCTCGCTCCTGATCTTGAAAAGACCGATCTCACCGGTGCGGCGGACGTGGGTGCCGCCGCAGAGTTCCATCGAGTAGCCGTCGAGCTGCTGCGGCGTGCCGCCGATCTGCACCACGCGCACCACCTCGCCGTACTTGTCGCCGAAGAACTGGGTGATGTCGTCACGGTCCTTGATCTCGGCGTGCGGGACCTCGATCCACGACACCGGCTCGTCGGCGGAAATGTGTTCGTTCACCCGTGCCTCGATCTCCTCGAGCTGCTCGTGGGTCACCGGCGCGCTGTTGAAGTCGAAGCGCAGGCGCTCCTCATCGACCGCCGAACCCTGCTGCGCGGCGTCCTTCGACACCACCTCGTGCAGACCCCAGTGAAGCAGGTGGGTCGCGGAGTGATGGGCCTCGATCGGGCGACGGCGTCTGGCATCGACACGCAGCTTCACGGTGTCACCGGGCTTCACGTCGGCATCGGCCGGGATCGCGTGGGCTCGGGCCCGACCAATCTGCTGGACGGCGGTCACGTCATGGGCGAGCGCATCCTTCACCAGAATGCCGGAGTCGGCGACCTGCCCGCCCATCTCGGCGTAGAACGGCGTCTTGTCGGTGATGACGAACAGCGCGTCGTCCTGGGGATGGACTTCCAGCACCAGCGCGTCGGTTTCATCCGACTCGAAGCCGGTGAAGGCGGTGATCGCTTCGGTCGAGATGTCGAGCGCGCGGACGACCGAGCTTTTCTGGGCCGCCCGGGCACGCTCCCGTTGCTGCTCCATCAGCTCCTCGAAGCGCTGCATGTTGACCACGATTCCGCGGTCCGCGCAGAGGAGTTCGGTCAGGTCGATCGGGAACCCGAAGGTATCGTAAAGCTCGAAGGCATCTTCCCCGGTGAGTGTGGGTGTTCGGGTTGAGTATTGCTGCCAAGCACCCGCATACATCTCTGGGGCGGGGATGTCTTTGATGCGCATGCCGGTATTGGCATCTGAGAGGTTGAACTTAAGGGTCGGAATGTTGTCGGGCGTCTGCTTGTCACCAACCAAGAACACTCCTTGCGACTGAGCGGTCACGTGAATGCCCGCAGTGGAAAGTGCATTGTTCAAAGCGTTCACATAACCTTTCGCTTCAAAGACCTGTAACCCCCGATCCAGCGTCTCATTGAAACTCGCCTCCTCCCGCTCAAGCGTCACGCGCACCGCAGCCTCGCGCTCCTTCAGCTCCGGAAACACCGGGCTCATCTGCCCGACCAGCGTCGAGACGAGCTCGCCGAAGAACGGCTTCTCGCCCGAGAACCCGAGCTGGCGGCCGTAGCGCACCGCCCGGCGCAAGATGCGACGCAGGACGTAGTTGCGGCCGTTGTTGCCGGGCAGGATGCCGTCGGCGATCGAGCAGCACAGCGTCCGCAGGTGGTCGGCGATCACGCGGAAGGCGATCGCCTCCTTCATTTCCTCCGAGAAGGCCGAACGGTCGGCGCCGGGCTCGGGATAGACGTTGACGTAGGTTCTCCCGCTCAGCTCCTCGAGCTTGCGGAAGATCGGCGTGAAGACGTCGGTCGCGTAGTTGCTCGGCTTGGTCGAGAAATCGGTGAAGCCCTTGGTGTTCTGGATGATCGAGCAGGCGCGCTCGAAGCCCATGCCGGTGTCGATGTGCTTGGCCGGCAGGTCGCGGAAGCTGCCGTCGGCCTCGGCGTTGTACTGGATGAAAACGAGGTTCCAGATCTCGATGCAGAGGTCGGAGTCGCGGTTGACGAGCTGGCCCCTGCTGTCGCCGGCGGGCGTGAGATCGACATGGAGTTCCGAGCACGGACCGCAGGGGCCGGTCTCGCCCATCATCCAGAAGTTGTCCTTCACGTTGCCATCGATGATGTGCACCCGCGGGTCGAGGCCCTTCGACTCGAACAGCGCCGCCCAGAAGTCCCACGCCTCCTGGTCGAACTCGCCGGGATCGCCCTTGGACTTGTCCGGCGCATAGACCGTCGCGTAGAGGCGGGCCGCGGGAACGCCCCAGCGTCCGACGATCAGTTCCCACGCCCACTCGATCGCCTCCTTCTTGAAGTAGTCGCCGAACGACCAGTTCCCCAGCAT
>CALGOH010000225.1 GCA_937957985.1 uncultured Verrucomicrobiae bacterium | reverse complement strand
GGCCTCCGGGCCGGCTGCCGCGCGGTCTTCCCGATCAAGAGCTACGACGAGGCGATCGAGCTCGACTTCGTCAGCTACGACATCGAGGAGCCGAAGATCACCTCGCTCGAGGCGCTGCGCCAGGGTGAAAGCTTCTCGGCCGCACTCTACGTGACCTTCAAGCTCAAGGATGAGACCGGCGTCAAGAAGGAGCGCGTCTACATGGGCGAGCTGCCCATGATGACCCGCCGCGGCACCTTCATCATCAACGGCGCCGAGCGCGTGATCGTCTCGCAGCTCCACCGCTCGCCGGGCATCTGCTTCGAGACCTCCCAGCACCTCAACGGCAAGACGCTCCACAGCTTCCGCATCATTCCCGACCGCGGTTCCTGGCTGGAGGTGCAGTTCGACACCAACGACCTGCTCTACGTCTACCTCGACCGCCGCCGTCGCCGCCGCAAGTTCCTCGCGACCACCTTCCTCCGGGCGCTGGGCTATCCGACCGACCGCGACATCGTCACCAATTTCTACAACGTCCAGAAGCTCAAGCTGAAGGAGGACATGGACGAGCAGGAGCTCGGCCACATGGTGCCCTTCGAGGACATTCTCGACGGCGAGGTGATCGTCGCCCGCGCCTACGAGCCGCTCACCATCGGCATCATCAAGCAACTCCTCGCCCTCGGCCACAAGCAGATCGAGGTGATTGACGGCCGCGAGGACGAGATCCTCCTGAAGTCGCTGCGCAAGGATCCCGCGCACGACGAGGAAAGCGCGTTGAAGGACATCTACCGCAAGCTCCGTCCCGGTGATCCGCCGACCGCCGCGAACGCCCGCGCGCTGCTCAAGCGCCTGTTTTTCGATCCGAAGAAGTACGACCTGACCCGCGTCGGCCGCTACAAGATCAACAGCAAGCTCGAGATCAACGTCGATGCCGACGAGCGCATCATGGTCTCGGAGGATTTCCTCAACGCGACCAGGTATCTGCTCCGCCTGAAGAAGGGCGAGGGCGTGATTGACGACATCGACCACCTCGGTTCGCGCCGGGTGCGCGCCGTCGGTGAACTGCTCGCCAACCAGTGCCGCGTGGGCCTCGCCCGTACCGAGCGCCTGGTGAAGGAGCGCATGACCCTGTTCGACGTGAACATCGAGGGCATGACGCCGCAGAAGCTGATCAACCCCAAGGCGCTGAGCGCCGTGGTGCGCGACTTCTTCGGTCGCTCGCAGCTCTCGCAGTTCATGGACCAGACCAACCCGCTGGCCGAGCTGACGCACAAGCGCCGCCTTTCGGCCCTCGGCCCGGGCGGTCTGAACCGCGACCGCGCCGGCTTCGAGGTGCGCGACGTCCATCCGTCCCACTACGGCCGGATCTGCCCGATCGAGACCCCGGAAGGCCCCAACATCGGCCTGATCAACTCGATGTGCACCTACGCGCGCATCAACGAGTTCGGCTTCATCGAGACGCCCTATCGCCGCGTCAAGAACGGCAAGGTCAGCAACGAGATCGAGTATCTCACCGCCGACCAGGAGGAGAAATACCTCATCGCCCAGGCCAACAACCCGATCGACAAGTCCGGCAAGTTCCTCAACGAGAAGGTCACCGCCCGCGAGGCCGGTGGCGAGTTCATCGAGGTCGATCCAAGCGCGGTGGACTACATGGACGTCTCGCCGAAGCAGCTCGTCTCGGTGGCCGCGGGCCTGATTCCCTTCCTCGAGCACGATGACGCCAACCGCGCGCTGATGGGTTCGAACATGCAGCGCCAGGGCGTGCCGCTTCTCGTTTCCGAGTCGCCGCTGGTCGGCACCGGTCTCGAGGGCAAGACCGCGCGTGACTCGCGCTCGGTGGTCGTTTCCGAAGCCGACGGCATCGTCGCCGCCGCCACCGCGGAAATCGTCATCACCACCGAGGACGGCACATTGCCCGTCGCCGACGAGAAGTTCCTCTCCGATCCCGAGTCGGTGAAGACCAACGTCAAGAAGGGCATCTTCGCCTACCCGCTGCGCAAGTTCATGCGCTCGAACGCCGGCACCTGCATCAACCAGAAGCCGATCGTCGCCAAGGGTCAGAAGATCAAGAAGGGCGACGTGCTCGCCGACGGCCCGAACACCGAGCAGGGCGAGCTCGCCCTCGGCCGCAACGTGCTGGTCGCCTTCATGCCGTGGAACGGCTACAACTTCGAGGACGCCATCGTCATCTCCGAACGCGTGGTGAAGGAGGACATCTACACCTCCATCCACATCTCCGAGTTCGAGGTCGCCGCGCGCGACACCAAGCTCGGTCCGGAGGAGATCACCCGCGACATCCCGAACGTCGGCGAGGAGGCCCTCAAGAACCTCGACCACGACGGCATCGTCCGCATCGGCGCGGAGGTGAAGCCCGGCGACATCCTGATCGGCAAGATCACGCCGAAGTCGGAAACCGAGCTCGCCCCGGAAGAGCGCCTGCTGCGCGCGATCTTCGGCGAGAAGGCCGCCGACGTGAAGGACACCTCGCTGCGGGTTCCCTCGGGCTGCACCGGGATCGTCCAGGACATCCGCGTGTCCCAGAGCGGCATGCCGCGCAAGAAGGCCGAGAAGATCGATCCGGCGGAGCTGAAGAAACAGCTCAAGAAGATCAACGACGAGCACAAGAAGAAGTCGGACAAGCTGACCGACGACCTCACCGAGAAGCTTTCCGACATCCTGCTCGGCGAGAAGATCCCGCTCGACGTGGTCAACGCCCAGACCGGCGAGATCATCATCCCGGCCAACCGCAAGATCACCAAGACGCTGCTGCGCAAGCTGGCCAGCGTCCACGACCACATCGAGATCGACCCCTCGCCGATCCGCAACAAGATCCTCGAGATCGTCGGTTCCTTCGAGGGCCGCTTCAACGAGCTCGACAACGAGCGCGAGCGCAAGCTCGACCAGCTCGAGTCGGGCGACGAGGTCGATCCGGGCGTGATCAAGGAGGTCAAGGTCTTCGTCGCCGCCAAGCGCAAGCTTTCGGTCGGTGACAAGATGGCCGGACGCCACGGGAACAAGGGCGTGGTCGCGACCATCGTGCCCGAGGAGGACATGCCCTTCCTCGACGACGGCACCCCGGTCGACATCTGCCTCAACCCGCTCGGCGTGCCGTCGCGGATGAACGTCGGTCAGGTCCTCGAGACCCACCTCGGTGTCGCCGCCAAGGCGCTCGGCTTCAAGGTGGCCACCCCGATCTTCGACGGCATCCCGGAGGCGAAGATCTGGGAATTCATGTCGGAGGCCAAGAAGGTCGATGGCGTCAACGTGATCGGCGACGGCGGCGAGAAGTCCCGTCCGCGCAAGAAGAACGAGCCGGAGCAACCCGGTTTCACCTGGATCGGCGACAACAAGGACGGCAGCGTCGGCGGCAAGTCGACCCTCTACGACGGCCGCACCGGCGAGGCCTTCCACCAGCCGGTCGTGGTCGGATACATCTACATGCTGAAGCTCGGCCACCTCGTGGCCGACAAGATCCACGCCCGTGCGGTCGGTCCCTACTCGCTCGTCACCCAGCAGCCGCTGGGCGGCAAGGCGCAGTATGGCGGCCAGCGTTTCGGGGAAATGGAGGTCTGGGCGCTCGAAGCCTACGGCGCCGCCTACACCCTGCAGGAGCTCCTCACGGTCAAGTCGGACGACGTCCAGGGCCGCACCAGGATCTACGAAGCCATCGTCAAGGGGGACAACAACCTGGAGGCCGGCACGCCCGAGTCCTTCAACGTCCTCATCAAGGAAATGCAGTCGCTCGGACTCGACGTCCGCCCCGGCAAGCTCGGCTCCGAACTCGGCGCCGTTCCGAAGGATGGCGACGACTTCGACCTCGACGACCTGACCCTCTAACCGCCCGCAACACCGAGACCCAACTTACAAGATTCCCACATCATGAGCGTTGATACCAACCTCCGCGAACTTTTCGGAGTCGACGACAAGCCCGATACCTTCGATCAGGTGTCGATCACCGTTTCGTCGCCCGACGTCATCCGGTCCTGGTCCAAGGGTGAGGTCAAGAACCCCGAAACCATCAACTACCGGACCTTCAAGCCCGAGAAGGGCGGACTGTTCTGCGAACGCATCTTCGGCCCCACCCGCGACTGGGAGTGCGCCTGCGGCAAGTACAAGCGCATCAAGCACAAGGGCGTCGTCTGCGACCGCTGCGGCGTCGAGGTGACCCTGAGCCGCGTGCGTCGCGAGCGCATGGGCCACATCGAGCTGGCCGTGCCCGTCTCGCACATCTGGTTCTACAAGTGCATGCCCTCGCGCATCGGCCTGGTGCTCGACATCAGCGCCCGCCAGCTCGAGCGCGTCATCTACTACGAGGACTACATCGTCACCGAGCCGGGCAACACCCCGCTCGAGCGCGGCCAGCTCCTCACCGAGGCCGAGCTGCGCGAGGCCGAGGACACCTACGGCGAGGAGACCTTCCGCGCAGGCATGGGTGCCGAGGCGCTGCAGGACCTGCTCAGCCAGGTCGACCTGATCGAACTGCAGAAGCAGCTCGAGGAGGAGCTTGAGGCGACCCGCTCGAAGCAGAACAAGAAGAAGCTCAGCAAGCGTCTCAAGATCGCCCAGGGTTTCGCCGGCTCGAAGTCGCGTCCGGAATGGATGATCATGACCGTCCTGCCGGTCATCCCGCCGGACCTCCGTCCGCTGGTTCCGCTTGAGGGCGGTCGTTTCGCGACCTCCGACCTCAACGACCTCTACCGCCGCGTCATCAACCGCAACAACCGCCTCAAGAACCTCCTCCAGCTCAAGACGCCGGAGGTCATCATCCGCAACGAGAAGCGGATGCTTCAGGAGGCGGTCGACGCCCTGTTCGACAACGGTCGCCACGGCCGGGCCGTCACGGGTGCCGGCAACCGCCCGCTCAAGTCCCTCAGCGACATGCTCAAGGGCAAGGGTGGTCGTTTCCGCCAGAACCTCCTCGGCAAGCGCGTCGACTACTCGGGCCGCTCGGTGATCGTCATCGGTCCCGACCTCAAGCTCAACCAGTGCGGCCTTCCCAAGAAGATGGCACTCACGCTGTTCGAGCCCTTCATCATCCGCCGCCTCAAGGAACTCGGCTACTGCCACACGGTCCGCTCGGCGAAGAAGATGATCGACCGCAAGACCACCGAGGTGTGGGACATCCTCGCCGAGGTGACCAAGGGCCATCCGGTCCTGCTCAACCGCGCGCCCACGCTGCACCGCCTCTCGATCCAGGCCTTCGAGCCCAAGCTCATCGAGGGTTCGGCGATCCGCGTCCACCCGCTCGTCTGCACCGCCTACAACGCGGACTTCGACGGTGACCAGATGGCCGTGCACGTGCCGCTCTCGGTCGAGGCCCAGATGGAGGCGCGCCAACTGATGCTCGCGCCGAACAACATCTTCTCGCCGGCGTCCGGTCGTCCGATCACGACGCCCTCGCAGGACATCATCCTGGGTTCCTACTACCTCACCTGGGCTCCGCTGCGGACCCAGAAGGAAAGGGAAAGCAACGAACACCTGCCGCTCTTCGAGAACTCGGCGGAAGTCGAGTACGGGATCGCCTCCCGCGGCCCGGACGGCAAGAGCAAGCTGGGCTACCACAAGTGGATCCGGCTCCGCAATCCGGACTACGGCAAGGACACCGTCTTCGGCGACAAGGAGAGCAAGATCATCGAGACCACGCCCGGCCGCGTGCGGTTCAACGAGATCTGGCCCGAAGGCCTCGGCTTCATCAACATGAACGTCGGCAAGAAGCAGATGGGTGACATCATCTGGCGCTGCTACCAGGTCTCCGGACAGGCCAAGACCGTCGAGACGCTCGACGATCTCAAGGGCCTTGGCTTCCGTGAGGCCAGCCGCTCCGGCACCTCCATCGGCATCATCGACATGGTGATTCCCGAGGAGAAGCCGAAGGTGATCGCCGATGCCTACGAGCAGGTCGAGAAGGTGACGAAGCAGTACCGCAACGGCGTCATCACCGATGGCGAGCGCTACCAGAAGGTCGTCGACATCTGGACCCACGCCACCGACACCATCGCCTCGGCGCTCTACCGCAAGCTCGAGCACAACGACGGCAAGGGCATCAGCCCGCTGTTCATGATGGTCGACTCCGGTGCCCGGGGCAACAAGTCGCAGATCAAGCAGCTCTCCGGCATGCGCGGCCTCATGGCCAAGCCGTCCGGCGAGATCATCGAGCGCCCGATCACCTCGAACTTCCGCGAGGGCCTGTCGGTGCTCGAGTACTTCATCTCGACCCACGGCGCCCGCAAGGGACTGGCCGACACCGCGCTCAAGACCGCGGACTCGGGCTACATGACCCGCAAGCTGGTCGACGTGGCCCAGGACGTGATCGTCACCGAGCACGACTGTTCGACGGTCAACGGCATCCTCGTCAACCCGATCTACGACGGCGACGAGGAGGCGGCTTCGCTTGCGTCACGGATCTACGGCCGCGTTTCCTGCGAAACGGTCAAGGATCCGGTCAGTGGCGAGGCCATCGTCAAGACCGACGAGCTCATCGACGAGAAGAAGGCCGCGGCGATCGAACGCATTGGCTACGAGAAGCTCAAGATCCGCTCCGTGCTCACCTGCGAATCCGAACGTGGCTGCTGCGCGAAGTGCTACGGCCTGAACCTCGCGACCGGCAAGGAGGTCAAGATCGGCGAGGCGGTCGGCATCATCGCCGCGCAGTCGATCGGCGAGCCCGGCACGCAGCTCACCATGCGGACCTTCCACGTCGGCGGCGTCGCGACCTCGGCCTTCAAGCAACCGGTCATCAACGCCCGCCACTCCGGCCAGGTGGTCTACAAGGACCTCCGCGTGGTCGAATCGGTCGATGGCAAGTGGGTCGTCCTCAACAAGAACGGTTCCCTTTCGGTCCGTGACAAGAACGGCCTGGAGGTGGAAAGCCACAACATCGTCATCGGCTCGGAAATCGAGATCAAGGATGGCGATTCCGTGAAGAAGGGTGCGACCATCGCGACCTGGGACCCCTACAACGTGCCGATCATCACCGAGAAGGCCGGCAAGGTGGAGTTCCGCGACATGATCTCGGGCATCACCGTCCAGTCGGAGACCGACAAGGAAACCGGCAAGAAGGGCATGGTCGTCACCGAGCACAAGGAGGACCTCCACCCGCAGGTGGTCATCGTCGACGACAAGAGCGGCGAGATCCTCGCCAGCTACTCGATCCCGGTGGGCGCCCACCTTTCGGTCAAGGAAGGTTCCAAGGTCGGTGGCGGCACCCAGCTTGCGAAGACTCCGCGGAAGGTTGCCCGGACCAAGGACATCACCGGTGGTCTGCCCCGGGTGGCGGAGCTTTTCGAAGCCCGCAAGCCCAAGGATGCCTGCGTGATCGCCAAGATCGACGGCGAGATCTCCTTCGGCGGCACCGTCCGCGGCAAGAAGAAGGTCATCGTCACCGACGCCGAGAGTGGCGAGAGCGTCGATCACCTGGTGCCGATGGGCCGCCACATCATCGTGACCGAGGGTGACCTCGTGAAGCGTGGCGACCAGATCACCGAAGGTCCGGTCTCGCCGGAAGACCTGCTCGAGGCCTGCGGTGCGCAGGAACTCCAGGAGCACCTCGTCAACGAGGTCCAGTCGGTCTACCGGGTGCAGGGCGTTGAAATCAACGACAAGCACATCGAGATCATCATCCGCCAGATGCTGCGCAAGGTGAAGATCACCGACCCGGGCGACGCCGACCAGTTCCTGTGGGGCGACCAGGTCGACCGCACGACCTTCAACCAGGTCAACGAGGAGATCGTCGCCAACGGCGGCAAGGCGGCGGAAGCCGAGCCGGTGCTGCTCGGCATCACCAAGGCCTCGCTGGAGACCGACTCGTTCATCTCGGCGGCCTCCTTCCAGGACACCACCCGGGTGCTCACCGAGGCGGCCACCCTCGGCAAGATCGACTACCTCAGCGGCTTCAAGGAGAACGTGATCATGGGTCACCTCATCCCGGCCGGCACCGGATTCGACCGCCACCGCGAGAGCGAGATCGAGTTCACCGTCGAGGAGCCGGAGCCGATCATCGAGGAGCCGTCCGCCGACGACGGCGAGGAAGCCGAGGCTTCCGATGCCGAGACGGCCTGATCCCTGCCCAGTCATTCCAAGCCCGGTTCCGCCTCGTGCGGGACCGGGTTTTTCCGTCGGCCACGTAAGGAGCCTAACGACTCCTCTGCATCATCCACGCGTAGACCGCCGGATTGTCGTAGGTCCGGGTCCAACTGTCGTGGCCGACTCCTTCGTAGTAAGTGGCGTGGAGGTCCCTCGCACCCGCGGCCCGAAGCGCCTCTTCCATCGCCCGGGTCTTGCCGACCGGGACCACGTCGTCGTCCACGCCGTGGAAGGCCCAGATCGGCACGTCCTTGAAGCGTGCCGCCGTCCCGGGATCACCTCCGCCACAGATGGGAACCGCCGAGGCGAAGAGATCCGGCTTCTTCGCGAGGATCGCCCAGGTGGCGAAGCCGCCCATGCTCAGCCCGGTGAGATGGACCCTCTGCGGGTCGATGTCGTGCTTCCCGATCACCTCCTCCAGCAAGCCGATCACGTCGTCGGCGTTCCACCAGACTCCCTCCGGGCACTGGGGGGCGACGAGGACGAAGGGCAGTCCGTCGTCCTTCATGAAGCGGGCGGGTGGCCCGTGCTTCTTCACCTTGTCGAGATCGTCGCCGCGCTCGCCGGATCCATGGAGGAAAAGCACGAGCGGCCTCTTCCGGTCGGGAGGGAGCAAGCCCGGATCCGGCTCGAAGAGGAGGTAGTGGAGGGCGCCTCCGGAGGCGGTTTCATACCGCTCCCTGGATTCGGTGGGTTTGGAGAACAGCGGGAAAGTCGTCATCAGCAGCAGAAGGATCATCCCTTTCATGGGCGCCATTCGGTCACGAATGGAGGCCGACCGCAAGCCGTCCGGGAAGCCGGAAATTGACCGAGGTCGATATTCAGGATAAACAAAGCTTCATGGCGGAGACGAAGGATCAGTGGTTTGTCTCGCGGGGCGGACAGCGGTTCGGTCCGGTGGACTTCGACACCTTGGTCGAGTCGGCCCGTGCCGGCCGTTTGGAGCCCCGCACCGATCTGGTGATCGGAGGGGACCTGGAGGACTGGACTCCGGCGGGCGAGGTCGAAGGGGTTTTCGAGCGCCACCGACCCGACGAACCCGGTCATGGGGAGGCCGAAGGCCATGCTCCAACGAATGATTCCCTCGCCGACAGTGGAAACTTCGATTTCGGACAGAAGCAGCCGAAGCTGGAACTTCCTGGCGCGCCCCGGCTTGGCTACATCCTGGGGGTCACCGTGCTGCCGGCCATCATCGCGGTCGGTCTTGCCAAGGTCGTGCCCGAGCTTCAGTCCTTCGCCGGACCTGATTTCGGCCGCTTCGTGCCGCTGGTCATCCTGGTGGTTCCGATCATCGTGATCGTGATCACGGTGAAGCGCTTCCAGAACCTCGGCATGAGCGGCTGGTGGCTGCTCGGCCTGCTGGTTCCGTTTCTCAACTGGTGGCTCAACTACCGGCTCATCGCGTGTCCGCCGGGCTACGTCTACACCAAGAAGCTCGACGTCTGGGGTTGGATTCTCGCCGTTCTCTACTGGCTGGCGGTCGTCGCATGGATCGTCGCCTTCTTCCTGTTCGGCATCACGGCCATCAAGGAGTTCCACGAATCTGGGCAGTTCCAGCAATTCAAGAACCAGTGGGAGGAACTCCAGAACGCGCAACCGCCGGCTCGATGAGGATTGCCCGCCGGCCCGGCGCGGGCTGATGCTGCGGGCGTGGAAACGGTCGACGTCATCCTGCCCCTCGATGCCTCGGAGGATCCGGAGGCGTGGAAGCGGGCGGCGGCGAGGCGGTTGAAGGTGCCGCCGGTCCGGATCGTGGAGGTGCGGCTGGTCAAGCACTCGATCGATGCGCGGCAGCGGCCGGTGAAGGTGCAGTTGAGGCTGGAGGTGGGCCTCGACGAGCCCTTGCCCGAAGTGGTCCAACCGGCCTGGGAGGCTCCGCCGTTGCCGCGGGATGCGAGGCGGGTGGTGATCGTCGGCTGCGGTCCGGCCGGCATGTTCGCCGCGCTGCGGTGTCTGGAACTCGGCATGAAGCCCGTCGTGCTCGAGCGAGGCAAGGACGCCTCCGCGCGGCGCTTCGACCTCGCCCCCATCCTCCGGCACGGGACGGTGATCGAGGACTCCAACTACTGCTTCGGCGAGGGCGGTGCGGGGACCTTCTCCGACGGCAAGCTCTACACGCGGGCGACGAAGCGGGGGCCGGTGCGGAAGATCTACGAGATCCTCGTCGCCCACGGCGCCCCCGAGCGGATCCTGGTCGATGCCCACCCGCACATCGGGTCGAACCTCCTGCCGAAGGTGGTCATGGCGATGCGGCAGTCGATTCTGGAGGGCGGCGGGGAGGTCAGGTTCGGCGCGAGAGTGAGCGGTTTCGTTCATGACCGGGACGGTCATGCCACTGGCAGATGCCGCGGCGTGTCGCTGGCGGACGGGGACGAGGTGACCGGTGACGCCGTGATCCTTGCGACCGGCCACAGTGCGCGGGACATCTATCGCTTGATGGCGCGGGAGGGGATCCTGATGGAGCCCAAGCCCTTCGCGGTGGGCGTGCGGATCGAACATCCGCAGCCATTCATCGACGCCTGCCAGTATCACCTGCGGAAGGATGAACCGAGGCCCGGCCTGCTTCCCGCCGCGCGCTACGCGCTGGCGACGAAGATCGACGGGCGCGGTGTCCATTCGTTCTGCATGTGTCCCGGCGGCTTCATCGTGCCCGCGGCGACGGAGAACGACGAGGTGGTGGTGAACGGGATGAGTCTCGCGCGCCGCGACTCGCCCTTCGCCAATTCCGGGCTGGTGGTGACGGTCGAGCCGGAGGACGTGGCCGGCTTCGGGAGGGAGCACGGCATCCTGGCGGGAATCGCCTACCAGAAGGAACTCGAGCGGGCGGCGAAGCAGGCGGGAGGCGGCGGTCAGGTCGCGCCGGGGCAGAGGGTGCCGGATTTCCTGAAGGGGCGGATCTCGGACAGCCTGCCCGGGATGAGCTATTTCCCCGGCGGGAATCCGGCGCCTCTGCATGAGATCCTGCCGGCGGGGATCGTGCGACGCATGCGGCAGGGACTGCGTTCGTTCGATCGGCGGATCCAGGGATACGCCGGTGCGCAGGGTTTGCTGTTGGGTTTCGAAACCCGCACCAGTTCGCCGCTGCGGATTCCGCGGGACGAGGCGACCCTGGAGCACCCGGAGATCGCCGGATTGTTTCCGTGCGGTGAGGGTGCCGGGTATGCCGGCGGAATCGTCAGCGCGGCGCTCGACGGGATGCGCGTGGCCGAAGCGGTCGGCGGCAGGGGTATGTAGTTCCCGCTTCAGCGGGTCTTCGCACGTCGGTGCGCGCCGGACCGGACCGATCGGAGGGTGACGCGGAGCGAAGCAGCGCGTCCCGAAGCCCCCCTGAAGGGAAACCACCTGCCTGCTTGACCCCTATGTCCCCACTTCTCACTTGGCACCTCCGCCGAGCCGCCGGAAGCTTGGCGCGATGGAATCCCACGAGTGGCGTGAACGCACCGAGGACGGCCTGCGCTTCTGGCGGGCCAACCGCCATGCCGGCCGCTGGTCGTTTCAGACGACCCTCAAGTCCGAACCCGACTGGGAACCGATCGACCCCGTCCCGCGCGAGCTCTGGAGCGCGCTGCGCGAGGTGCTGTGGCGGAAATACCAACGCCGCCGGGTGCCGTGGAAGCACATCGAGACCATCGACCGGATGCTCGAGGACGACGACTCCGACTTTCCCCAGCCATGACCAGGAACCAACGCGATTTTCTCTTCAAGCTGCTCGAAACCCCGAGCCCGACCGGAAACGAGATGCCCGGCCAGCGGGTGTGGGCCGAGTATTTGAAGTCCACGGCCGACGAGATCGAGTGCGACGCCTACGGATCGACCTGGGCGACGCTCAAGGGCCGCAGCGACCACCGCGTGATGCTCGCCGCCCATGCCGACGAGATCGGCTGGATGATCCGCCACGTCCAGGACGACGGATTCCTGCGCATCGACCGCGTCGGCGGCTCCGACCACGCCACCGGGCGCGGACGCCGGCTGCGCATCCTCGGCGACAAGGGCGAGGTGACAGGCATCATCGGCAACACCGCCATCCACCTGCGGCGCGATTCGTTGAGCGACGAGAAGGCGCCGAAGGTCCACGAACTGTGGGTCGATGTCGGCGCGGCCTCGGCCAGGGAAGTCGCCGAGATGGGCCTCCGCGTCGGGCACTTCGCGGTCTATGCCGACGGCCCGGTCGAACTCGCCCACAAGCGTCTCGTTTCCCGGGCGCTGGACAACCGCATCGGCTCCTACATCATCGCCCAGGTCCTGCGTCGCCTCGCCAAGGGCAAGAAGAAGTCGCCATCCACGCTCATCTGCCTGAACGCCATCCAGGAGGAGATCGGCGGGCACGGCGCGGTCATGGCGACCTACCGGCTCAAGCCTGCCGCGGCCGTCTGCCTCGACGTCACCCACGCGACCGACACGCCGGACATCGACGCCGCGCAGCATGGGAAGGTGACGCTCGGCGGCGGTCCCACCGTCACCCACGGCACCGCCAACCATCCGCTGATCGTCGAGAGGCTGGTCGCCGTCGCGGAAAAGGAGGGCATCCCGCTCCAGCACGAGGCGAGCAGCCGGGTGACCGGCACCGACACCGACAAGATCTTCCACCAGGCCGGCGGTGTGCCGAGCGCTCTGGTCTCGCTGCCGCTGCGCTGCATGCACTCGGTGGTTGAAACCGCCCACCTCGACGACGTCGAGAACACCATCCGCCTGCTCGCGGCGTTCGTCCGCTCGGTCAAGGAGGACGAGCCCTTCCACCAGAAGCTGTGATCCGAGTCGTCGCCGCTTGCCTGTGCCTGCTTCCGCTTGCCTCGGCCGAACCCGGGCCCGGCGAGGCGGCGGTCCGCTTTCTGGAGCGGATCCGGGACGACGAGCTCGATCTCGACGGCGACACCGCTCTGTCACCGGACACCACGCGCGAGAAGGTCCACAGCATCCGCGAGCGCCTCGACCGGCTGGGGAAGCTGTTGCAGCAGGGGGAGCTGAAGCCGGTCGATCGGAAGATCGACGGCGAGGTGGCCGCGGCCCTCGTCTCGCAGTCCGCCGGACTCGATGCCTCGACCGCCCAGGTCCACGCGATCGGACTCGTCCTCCGCGACGGCGTTTGGCTTCCGGCACCGGTTCCGGCCTCGTTTGAGAATACCGGCCTGACGTACCATCCGCGGCTGGGTGCGGCGGCGCGGCGGCTGGAGAAGTGGATGCTCGAGGAACGACCGGCCCGGCTCGAAACCTTCCGCGCGGAACTCGACGCGCGCCTGCTTTCCGAGGTCCGCAAGTCCAAGGTCCGCGATCTGCTTCGAACGGCGACGCCGGTGGAGCTGGTGGAAGCGTTCATGGCTGCCTGCCGCGACCGGGACCTGCCGTCGGTGCTGGCCTTTCTCGGCGGGCTCGAGGAGGACCTCCCGGGGGACTGGCAGGATCTGGTGCCGCTGGTCGCGAACGGCCTGCGCGCGACCGGCGGTGCGAAGGAGGCGTGGAGCTCGCTCCTCGACGCCCGGTTGCTGCGCGCCGTCGTGGCGAAGCGGGTGGAGGAAAGCCGGGCGGAGGTGAGCCTCGGCCTCTTCGATCCCACCGATGCCCGCGCCGACCGGGACGACGTCGCGATTCGGGAATTCGAGTTGTCCCGCGGTCCGGCCGGATCGTGGCGGCTGCGCCTGCCTGAATGGCTGGTTACCGCCGACGACGAAGAGCGTGGCGATCTCAAGCTCCGGAAGGCCTTTCCCCTGGCCTTGCTGAATAACCGGGAACCCCGGGCGTTCCCGGATCCCATTGAACTCGGCGAGACGATGATGCGCGGGCTTTCGGCGCCCAACCCGGATGCGCTCTTCGGCCTGATCGCCGCCGAAGGCGAGTCGGAAGCCTTGCGGGCCTTGCTTTCTTACACCCGGCTCTGGCGCCAACGCCGCGACTCCACCGATCTCGGGATCATGCTCGACGTCCGCGTCGAGAAGGATCGCGCCTGCGGAATCTACTGCCTGCTCGATCCCTACAACCCCAGGATCCGGAAGGACCTTCTCCATCCGATCCTCATGACGCGGGGTGACGATGGCTGGCGCCTCGAGACCGATGCCGCACCCCAGGCCGACCGGCTTCCGGCGCCGTTCCGGAAGTGGTTCGAGGACTGCCTCGAGCGCGACCGCGTCGAATGGCTCGCCTGCCTCGGGCTCGACGAACGTCTCGGCGGCCTGCCGGCCGGTGCGGCTCCCGAGGCCGATGCCGCCCGTCGCCTCGCCGGCGAGTGGGTCGACGCGCTCGAATCCCGCGACCCGCGGCGCATCCTGCGGCACACGGCGATGTTCGACGACGACCGCTCGGTCCGCCGGTTGTTCGCTTTCCTCGGCCAGGAACTGCCGAGCGTGAGCACGCTGGAGATCCTCGGCATGCACCACCACGGCCGCTGGGCCGCGGCCAGCATCCGCCACCGTCCGCCGGCCGGCCCGGACGACGCCCCGACCGACCTTCTTCATCCCATGGTCAGCACCGCCTCCGGTCCCCGGGTTCTTCCCGAGGCCATCCTCTACGCCGCCGACACCCGCGCCCGCACCGTCCTCAACAACGAGGTCTGGAAACGCCTCGGCGAGCGACTGCCCGAGGAAGCCGTGGATGAACTGCGGACCATCCTCGAGGCTCACGAGAAACTCTGCCAACCCGCCGACGCACCCGCCGAATAATCCCATGTCCGCACCCCGACAGACCGCCCTCGCTCTCGAAAACGCCGTCCGCCAGGTCGTGCTCGGCCAGGACGAGGCCGTGCGCCGCATCCTCGCCTGCTTCGCCGCCGGCGGGCACGCGCTGGTCGAGGACGTGCCCGGCACCGGCAAGACCACGCTGGCCAAGACCATCGCCCGCTCGATCGACGGTGCGGTCTTCAAGCGGGTGCAGTTCACCCCCGACCTGCTGCCGACCGACATCCTCGGCGTCTCGGTGCTCGATCCCCGCAACCAGGAGTTCCGCTTTCGTCCGGGCCCGGTCTTCACCGACATCCTGCTGGCCGACGAGATCAACCGCGCCTCGCCGCGGACCCAGTCGGCCCTGCTCGAGGCCATGGCCGAGCGGCAGGCCACCATCGACGGCGAACGCCACGACCTCGACGGACTGTTCTTCGTCATCGCCACGCAAAACCCGGTCGAGTTCCGCGGCACCTACCCGCTGCCCGAGGCGCAGATGGACCGCTTCATGATCCGCTCGCGGCTCGGCTACGTGACGCCCGAGCAGGAGTGCGCCATCCTTTCCGACCAGGCCGAGCGGCATCCGGTCGAGACCCTCGAGCCCTGCGTCACCCGCGGGGACGTGCTCGGCATGGTCGAAGGCGTCCGGCAGGTCGCCCTCAGTGACGAACTGCGCCGCTACATCGTCGAGATCGTCGCCGCCACCCGCCACCGCGAGGAGGTTCAGCTCGCCGCAAGTCCGCGCGCCTCGCTGGCCCTGATGCGCGTCGCCCAGGCGGTCTCGCTGTTCGAGGACCGTGACTTCGTCATCCCGGAAACCATCCAGGACATCGCCGCCGACGTGATCGCCCACCGGCTCGTCGTCGAGCCCGAGGCCCGCCTCGCCGGCACCGAGGCCCGCGGCATCGTCGCCGAGATCCTCGACGAGATCCCGGCGCCGTGAGGAGTGGCGCTTTGAAAGCGCCATGAAGGGGCGTGGCGGCTTTCAAGCCGCGGGTGACGGCAGGGGAGGCAGAAAAGGCCGGAAGGATGGGGAAACACCGCATCAACAAGCCTCCGTCCGGGAGCGATCTGGAGATCGCCACGCCCCGCCATGGCGCTTCCTCCTTCGCCAAGGCTCCGGCGGACAGGTGGAAAGCGCCACTCCACAAAAAAACCGCCCGCCCCTTGCGGGACGGACGGCTTTCGAATCAGCAGTCGAACGACGGTCAGGCGGTCGGAACCTCTTCGATCGTCTTCAGGATGCGCGCGGCGATCTGGTAGGGATCGCCCTGCGAGTTCGGGCGGCGGTCTTCAAGGTAGCCCTTGTAGCCGTTGTTCACGAAGCTGTGCGGCACGCGGATGGAGGCACCGCGGTCGGCCACGCCCCACGAGAACTGGTCGATCGACTGGGTCTCGTGCAGGCCGGTCAGGCGCATGTGGTTGTCCGGACCATAGGCGGCGATGTGCTCGTCGCGATTCTTCTCGAAGGCGTCCATGAGCCGCTTGAAGTATTCCTCGCCGCCGACCGTGCGCATGTACTCGGTCGAGAAGTTGGCGTGCATGCCCGAGCCGTTCCAGTCGCCCTTCAGCGGCTTGCAGTGCCAGTCGACGTCCACGCCGTAGCTTTCGCACAGCCGCATGAGGATGTAGCGGGCGACCCAGATCTGGTCGGCGCAGTTCTTCGAGCCCTTGCCGAAGATCTGGAACTCCCACTGGCCCTTCGCCACCTCGGCGTTGATGCCTTCGTGATTGATGCCGGCGTCGAGGCAGATGTCGAGGTGCTCCTCGACGATCTGGCGGGCGACGTCGCCGACGTTCTTGAAGCCGACGCCGGTGTAGTATTCACCCTGCGGGTTCGGCCAGCCGCCCTTGGGGAAGCCAAGCGGGCGACCTTCCTCGACGAGGAAATACTCCTGCTCGAAGCCGAACCAGGTGCCCTCGTCGTCCGGGATGGTGGCGCGGGTGTTCGACGGGTGCGGGGTGCCGTCGGGAAGGAGGACCTCGCACATCACCAGCGCGCCGTTGCTGCGGGTGCTGTCCGGGTAAACCGCGACCGGCTTCAGCAGGCAGTCCGAGCTGCTGCCTTCGGCCTGCATGGTGGAGCTGCCGTCGAAGCCCCACATCGGAAGCTCTTCAAGGCTGGGAAAGCTTTCGTACGACTCGATCTTGGTCTTTCCGCGGATGTTCGGGACCGGGGTGTAGCCGTCGAGCCAGATATACTCGAGTTTGAACTTGGGCATCGTTTCTTTCGTGTTGGTGGTTTGTTGACGCTTGCGCGTGGATGGTTTCAGGGCGCGCATGAGCGCCGTGGAGGCGCAAACGCGTTCCCAAATCCGAGGAAGCAATATGCGGGCCAACCCCGTGCGCGAAGCGAAATTTTTGCCTTTGTCAGTGGGTTTCCGCTGCTCAGGCTGCGTCCAGCGCATGGCCGACGAACCCGCCCCGCCACCCCTTGAGATCCGCTGGTCGGGCGTCACCGACACCGGGCGATTCCGCAAGAACAACGAGGACGCCTTTCTGGCGCTGACCTTCGACGCCCGCGAGGTCCGCTACCTCGGTCGCGAGGGGGAGGGGTCGATGCAGGAGGCCGACTACGTCTTCGCCGTGAGCGACGGCATGGGCGGTGCCAAGGCCGGCGAGGTGGCCAGCAAGATCGCCACCGAGAAGATCACCAAGCTGCTGCCCGCCAGCTTCAAGATCGAGGCCTCGCGGGCCGACTCCGGATTCGCCGAGGTGCTGGAGGAGATTTTCCTGGAAACCCACGCCTCGCTGGTCGAGCTCGGCCGCCACTACGAGGAATGCCGCGGCATGGGCGCCACGCTCAGCCTGTGCTGGTTCATGCCCGGCTGGATGGCCTTCGGCCACGTCGGCGACAGCCGCATCTACTACCTGCCCAAGGACGGGCCGATGCGCCAGGTCACGGAGGACGACAACCACGTCGGCCGCATGTTCCGCCGCGGCGAGATCAACGAGCGCGAGGCCCGCAACCACCCGCGCAAGAACGTTCTCGACCAGGTGCTCGGCGGAAAAACCCGCAAGGTGGATCCCCAGCTCGGCCGTGTGGGTTGTCTGCCCGGCGACCGCTTCCTGATCTGCTCCGACGGCCTGATCGACGGCATGTGGGACCGCCGCATCGACGAAATGGCCCGCGAGGAACTCTCCGCCGACCGGCTCGTGCAGTACGCCGTCGCCGAATCCGGCCGCGACAACACCACCGCGATGCTGATCGAGGTGGGGTGAGGAAGTCACTCGACCACCGTCATCCCGCCGGCATCCCCGATCCAGGCCCCGAAATAGGGCCAATCCGCGCCGTCGCGCCACATGAAGACGAAGAACGGCTCGTCGAAGATGAAATCCCGCGGCACGGTCGATGGGGTCGGCATTGGTCCCAGAGGCACGAGGTCAACGGCGGTCGCGGCCTTCACCCGCGCACCTTTCTCATCTATCCCGAACTCCACCCGTTGCCAGGCCTCGCCGATCGTCCACGGCATCGAACTCCCGGCATAGATCCGGGACCCGCGGAGTCGCCCGCTCAATCCCTCGTCGGACACGATGGCCAGCTTCGGTACCCGGACCTGGTCCCGCAGGTGAAGCGACCGGTCAGTGTGCTTGCCGTGGTCGCCACCGGAAAGCACGTCCCAATCGGCCCGCCATTTCCGGATCCACCGGCAAGCGGTCGAGAAATCGAGGATCTCGGGCGGCTGGAAGAGGATCACCGATCCGGTGGCGCGTTCTTTCCCTCTCAGTTCCAGCGCCATGAAACCCGCGTGCGGACGCCATGCCAGGACCCGCACATGGCGCCGGTAGTCTTCCGCCTTCGCCTGCTCGACACCGAAGAACTCCACCGGCGATTCTCGGCCGCTCCCGTCGACGAAGGTCATCGGGTGCCCGTCGCTGTCTTGAAGTTCCTTCTCGAAATCCACTTCGGCCAGCATCGCGCCGAAGCTCAGGATGACGCCATCGGCCGGCTCGAAGTCCGGCAGGACTTCCACCTCCTCGCCGAAGAGTTCGGTCGCCCGTTTCCTCGCCTTCGCAAGCTGCGCGTCCGTCGATGGTCCCGCCCAAGCCTCCCAGCCGCCTTCGGGCATGACGGCCCCGGAGTCCCAGTCGAACCGGTCCAGCGCCTTCATCAACTCCGAACCGCTCTCCTTCGGCGGGCCGTCGAGCGCTCCGTTCATCTCGTCCCATGCCGTCTGGAAGAGCGGTGTCCACACCACCGTCCGTTTCTCATCGAAGGCTTCGCCCGGATGCACCACGGCCGGAACCGCGGACGCCATCCCGGCCAGGCCGATCAACAGGGGAACCGCGCGCATCATTCGCCCTCCTTGACCACTTGTACATCGCAGCGGACAAGCACCATCACCTTCCGGTCGAAGTCCGTGCGCCCCGTCTGGTCTTTCGGTGACTGGATGGCGATGAGGTTGTACTGGCCGTCGATGCAGGTAATGGCCAAGTTGCAGCGCAGGCTGTACATCTGTGGCATCTCGACCCGGTTGGTGTTGCCGAGTCCGTCCGTGGTTTCCTGCCAGACCGTGTTGTCGGTGTGCCAGGCGAGTTCGGGTGCGATGTTCAGGTCGATGATCCTGTCGTCTGGTCCGAGAACCGGCGCGATTTCCACGGTATGCCCAAGATGACGGGTCTCGAAAGCAAACGGCAGGGGTGGACTCCGCAGCACCGAGAGCGATTTTGCCCCGTCTCTCGAGTCAGGGCCGCCCCCCTCTGGTCCCCAGACGTTCAATTCCTTGGGAACCTCGGGATGCTTGTATTCGGTCGGATAAATGAACTCGCAAATGCTCTCCGTGGTCGCTTTCTCACCGCTGCGTGCCACGACCATCGCGGTTTCCAATACCTTCGCCTTATCGGACTTCACCAACTCAACCAGCGTCTTCCGCAAGGGCGTCGCATCGCTGCTTGGCGGATTCGATAGAAACATCAGTTCCGTGAGCTGTTCGTGACTCATCTCGACCCACTCGACCATCACCTGGACCATCTTTGGCCGGGTCGCGTCGGGATCGAACCGGGTCGGCTCGGCGTCGGTGGTTTCAACGGCGTCCCCGTCGTCGAAGGGTGCCGGGATCTCGTTCTGGGACCACGCCGGGACCTGAAGTGCTGCTGCCAATAGAAAGGCGATCACTTTCATGATCGCCAATCTATGAAATAGGCAAGGTCCGCGGCAATCCGCGAATCGATCCGAAGGAACCGGAAGTGGCAACCAGGGCTTTCGATGGTCTTGAGCTTGGCAGGCACTTCGTCATCAGGGCCAACGGCCCGGGAAATACCAGTCCGGCCGGAAGGGCCGGGATCCGGGCGCGACGGGAACCGAGGGCCGAAGGCCCGACCCATGCGGGGTGGGTGGTACGCGCGCTTGCCGCGATGTGTAGGGCTTTCAGCCCTCGTTGATTTCGCGATTGGCGACCCCGGGCGTTGCCCGAGGCTGGTATCTTTCGGGCCGTTGGCCCTGCCATCTGCGGGTGTCTTTCGGAACTTCGGCCCTGCCGTCGATGCGGGTGCTTTCCAGGGCGCTGGCCCTGCCGCCGATGCGGATGCTTTTCGGACCGTCGGCTCTTCCACCGATAGGCAGCCGTTCCACGGGTTCCGCATTCTTCAGCGGCACCCATGGATTCGGCTCAAGTCGTCCCGGTCCGACCGCTCAGATCTTCGGTCCCCAGCCTTCGCGGTAGGCGCGTTTGACCAGGGCGCTGGCGGCGTCGTTGTCCTTGGCCCTCATGTTCGGACCGTCCCAGGCGATCGGCTTGCCCTCGCCGATCTGTTGGGCGATGCAGCCGAGCAGGATGACCTCGGTGAGGTAGGCCGCGATCTCGAAGTTCGAATAGGCGGGTGCGCCGCCCTTCATCATGTCGATCCACTCCTGCTCGTGGCCGGGGGAACGCGGGATGCTTTCCTCGATGTCCTTGGTGAGCGGGTGCTCGGGACCGCGGAGGAACTCCTCCTCGTCGTTGGTCTTCATCCAGAAGGCGCGGCCGTAGTCGTCCTCGGAATAGAGCTGGCCGTTCTCGAAGACAATCAGCGCACCGGCCTGCGGCACCTTTCCGCGGAGCACGTAAACGTCGCGGAGCAGTTCCGGGGGCGGCATGATCGGCTTGAAGTCGTTGCCGGGGTTGCCGTCGTACCACCAGAACTTCAGCGGCGGCAGGTCCTCGCGCGCGGGGAAATCGAAGCGCACCCGCGAGGTCAGCGGATAGGTCTCGGCGAAAAGCTTCGAGGCCATCTCGCATTCGATGTTGTCCGGGTAGCCGAGCTTGAGCGCGCGGAAGGGCATGTTGACGGTGTGGCAGGCCATGTCGCCCAGCGCGCCGGTGCCGAAGTCGCTCCAGCCGCGCCACTTGAAGGGATGATAGACGCCCTCCTTGTAGGGGCGCACGGGTGCCGGTCCGAGCCACAGGTCCCAGTCGAGGTGCTCGGGCACCGGATCGGAGCCCTCGGGACGCTCGAGTCCCTGCGGCCACACGGGACGGTTGGTCCAGACGTGGAGCTCGAGCGGCTTGCCGAGCACGCCGCTCTGGATGACCTCGACCGAGCGCCGCAGGCCGGCGGCGGCGCTGCCCTGGTTGCCCATCTGCGTGGCCAGCTTGTTCTCCTTGGCCAGCTTGCCCATCTCGCGGCACTCCCAGACGGTCTGGGCCAGCGGCTTCTGCACGTAGACGTGCTTGCCGGCCTGCATCGCCGGGATGGCCGCGACGCCGTGGGTGTGGTCGGGCGTGGAAACGGTCACCGCGTCGATCTCGGAATCCATCTGCGAGAGCATCTCGCGGAAGTCCTTGAACTTCTTCGCCTGCGGGAACTTCGCGGCCATCCGGTCGAGCGTGTTGCCATCGACGTCGCAGAGTCCGACGATGTCGCAGCCGCAGCCGGCGACGGCGGTGACGTCCGAGCCGCCCTTGCCGCCGACGCCGATCGAGGCGACGCGGATCCGCTCGTTGAGGTTCTGGCCGCGGACGATGGCGGGAAATCCGAGCACCGCCCCGGCGCCGAGGCCGGTGGTGCGGAGAAAGTGACGACGGCTGAGGTCGGTGGTTTGCATGGTGGTGGCGTTACGGGTGACGGGACACCGATATTTCCGCCCATCGCCGGCGATGTCGAGCGGTCACACCGGGGCTGACAGGGAATTTCCGGAACTCACGTGGGCCGAAGCCGACCCTTGCCCGCCGACCATTCCCCCGCTAAAGCCCCGCCATGCACGGATTCGCCTACCGCGACGGCTCGCTCTTCTGCGAGGACGTCGATCTCCAGACGCTCGCCGACGAGCACGGCACGCCGCTCTACGTCTACTCGGCCAACACCTTCCGCGACCACTTCCGCCGCCTGGACCGTGCGCTGGAGGGCGTCGACCACGAGGTCGCCTACGCGGTGAAGGCCAACTCGAACCTGTCCGTCCTGCGGCTGCTCGTCGATGAGGGCGCGGGCTTCGACATCGTCTCGGCGGGCGAGCTGTATCGCGTGATCCGGGCCGGCGGCGATCCGGCGAAATGCACCTTCGCGGGTGTCGGCAAGACCCGCGAGGAAATCGAGTACGCGCTGCGGCAGGGCATCTACTCCTTCAACGTCGAGAGCGAGGCCGAGCTGCGCTTCCTCGACCAGGTCGCCGGCGAGATCGGCGTCACCGCGCCGGCCGCGGTGCGCGTGAATCCGAACGTCGATGCGAAGACCCACAAGTACATCTCGACCGGCAAGTCGGAGAACAAGTTCGGCGTCGACTTCGAGCTCATCGCCGACCTCTACGACCGCGCCGCCGCGGAACTGAAGCACGTGAAGCTGCGCGGCCTGCAGATGCACATCGGCTCGCAGCTCACCTCGATCACGCCCTTCGTCGAGGCGGTGGACAAGGTCGCACCGCTGGCGACCGCGCTGAAGGAGAAGCACGGCAACGAGTTTTGGTCGATCGGCAGCGGCATCGGCATCATCTATCAGGACGCGCTGGCCGCCGGGTCGGTCGACTGGTGGGACGCCCACGCCGAGCAGGACCGACCGCTCACCCTCGCGCAGTACGGCGAGCAGCTCGTGCCGCGGCTCAAGGACCTCGGCCTGAAGATCCTGCTCGAGCCCGGGCGGGCGATCGCCGGCAATGCCGGGGTGCTGCTGTCGCGTTGTCTCTACGAGAAGAAGGGCAGCGCCAAGACCTTCAAGATCGTCGATGCCGGGATGGGTGACCTGATCCGCCCGGCGCTCTACGAGGGCCACCACGAGATCGTCCCGGTCAGGAAACCGGGCGAGGGGCGGGTCAGCGTGGACGTCGTCGGTCCGATCTGCGAGAGCGGCGACTTCTTCTGCCAGGACCGCGAGCTGCCCGACTTCCAGCCCGGCGAGGTGATCGCGCTGATGAGCGCGGGGGCGTACGGCTTCGTCATGGCCTCGAACTACAATTCCCGCCCGTTCCCCGCCGAGATCCTGGTCGACGGAAATACGGCAACCGTCGTACGTGAGCGCCAGACCCTCGAGGACCTCGTCGCCGGCGAGTGATGGCGGCGTCATGAACGCCACGCTCCAGCTCCACCTGCTGGTCTTCCTCGTCGCCTTCACGTCGGTCTTCGGGAAGCTCTACTCGGGTGGTGCGGCCAGCCTGGTCACCTGGCGCGTCGCGATTTCGGCCGTCGGTGCCTTCCTCTGGGTGCGGCTGGCCCGCCGCCACCGCATCTCGGCGGACCGCTGGCTGGCGATGGTCGGTGTCGGGGCGATCATCGGGCTTCACTGGCTGTGCTTCTTCGGTGCGATCAAGCTGGCCAACATCTCGATCTGCCTGACGGGCATGGCGACCATCTCGTTGTTCACGGCCTTCACCGAGCCGCTGTTCGACCGCCGCCGCATCCGTCCCTTCGAGGTCCTGCTCGGGCTGGTGGTGGTGGGCGGCATTGCGGTCGTGGCCAATGTGGAGCGCAAGTATCTCCCCGGCCTCGGCGTGGCGTTGCTCGGCGCCTTCTTCGCCGCCGTCTTTCCGGTGCTCAACCGGCACCTGGTCAATGCCGGACGCGATCCGCTCGTCATGGTCGGCTGGGAAATGATCGGAGCCACCCTCGTCTGCCTGCTCTGCATGCCGCTGATCGACGACACCGGCTTCGCGTCCCTGCTCGAACCGCGGGGAATCGACTGGGTGTGGCTGCTCGGGCTGGCGCTGATCTGCACGGTCTTCGGCCAGGCCTGGTACAACGCGCTGCTGCGCCGCATCACCGCCTACACGGCGAATCTCGCGATGAACTGCGAACCGATCTACGGGATCGCCCTTGCCATCCTGTTCTTCCGCGAGGACCGCGAGCTCCATCCGCTCACCTACATCGCCGTGCTCGCGATCGTCGGCACCAATCTCGCCCACCCGTGGTTGGAGCGGAAGGCGAGGACGGTGAAGTTGGAGACGGGGCGGGGGTGAGGCGTTGGACCCCCTGAAGGGGGAACTACGTGCTGAAATGGCGCTACGGCAGGGTGGTGCGGAGGAGGGTCGATTCGCCGACCGACTGGAGTGTTTCCGGACCGGCGGGCAGCAGCAAGAAGGCTCCCTTTACGAATCGCCGCCCGTCAGACGCGGCGATCTCTCCCTCGACCACCGAGAAGATGGAAAAGCGGTCTTCGCGGGCGTTGCCGACGGTGTCGCCGGGTGCCAGGGCGAGCTTTTCGACGCGGAAGTGGTCGCATTCGGCGAGGAGGTCGCCGTCGGGTTCGTCCATCCCCGGCTCGTAGTCGTTGAAGTCGATGCTGCGCAGCGACGCCTCGACGTGGAGCTCGCGGGGCTTGCCGTCGAGGCCCATGCGGTTCCAGTCGAAGACACGGTAGGTCGTGTCGGAGTTCTGCTGGATCTCGTGGATCAGGAATCCGGCGCCGATGGCGTGGAGGCGGCCCGAGGGAATGAAGATGGACTCGCCGGTTCGGGGTTGAATGGCGTGAACCACCTCTGCCACGGAACCGTCGCCGAGCGCGGTCTCGAATTCGGCGCGGGTCACGCCCGCCTTGAGGCCGGCGTAGAGCCTGGCACCCGGCCCGGCCCCGGCGATGTACCACATCTCGGTCTTCGGCTCGCCACCGAGCGCCGGGGCGATGGCGGCCGGGGGATGGACCTGGATCGAGAGGTCGTCGCGGGCGTCGAGCACCTTGATCAGCAGCGGGAAACGTTCGCTGTCCGGCAATCCGGCACCGAAGATCTCGTCGCGGTGGCCTTGCCACAACTCATGGAGTGATTTTCCCGCGAAGGCCCCGTCGGCGACGACCGACTGTTCGTTCCCGCGGTCGACGATCTCCCAGGACTCGCCGTAGGGACCGTCGTCCGGCAGCCGGCGGCCGTACTCGCTTTCGAGCATCCGGCCGCCCCAGACGCGGGGCATGTAGATCGGGGTGAAGGTGATCGGAGCCATTGGGATGAGGCTACGGGCATGCGGATGGGAAGTCGAACGCTTGGCGCCGCCGCGCGACTCATCATTTGACCCGGATGGGGAACCGGTGTCAGGAAAGAGGCGTTGAAGGTTCCGTTCAGAATCGCGATGGCGCTGGCATGGGTGGCGATCGGCCTCGGCTGCCTGCCGGCGCGGGCGCAGGAGGCGTCGACCGCGGTGCCGTCGGCCATCGAGTCGCTTGCGGGTGACGTCGGGGACGCCCGCGCGAAACTGGAGGCATCGGAGCTGGACGAGACCTTCAAGGTTCCGATCCGGGAGCAACTGGATGAGGCGGACAAGCGCCTTGAGGAGGCGAAGGACAGCCGCCGGCGGGCGGCGGCGTTCGAGGAGGCGACGCCTCTGGCACCGCAGAAGATCGAGACGCTGAAGAAGGAGCTGGCGGGTCTGGCGGATCGGAAGTCGATCAAGGTCGAGATTCCCGAGGGCACCGGGGAGTTGCGGGCCGCGGTCGAGGAGGCCCGCGCCGGGGTGACGAAGCTCGAGAGCGAGCGGCAGGCCAAGGACCGCGAAGTCACCGCCCTGCAGGAGCGCCCGCTGCAGGTCAGCACCCGCCTGCCCGCGGCGAATGCCGAACTTTCCCAGGCCGAGGCGCAGCTCGCCGCATTCGGAGAGGTCGAGGACGCGTCGATCGGCGAGACGGTCGACCGCCTGCTTCTCAGGGCCGAACTCGCCGCGTTGCGGGCCGAGGTGGACCGGCTGGAGGCCGAGCGGGTGGGGCAGTCGGGCCGCGAGGAGCAGGTGAACCTGGAGCTGCAGATTCTGGAGAAGCGCCTCGACCAGGCCCGCGAGCGGCTCCGGCGGCTGGAGTCCGCGCTGGGGAAACGGCTTGCGGGCGAGGTCGATGCGATGAAGCGGCAGGTGTCGGAGCTTGCCGAAAGGGTGCCGTCCGACCGGGGGTCGCTGGCCGAGGTCGCCGCAGGACTGCCGGAGTTGGTCGCCCGCCTCGAGGAGCAGGCTGCCCAGAGCGCCCGCGTTTCGTCGAAGTCCGGAGTCATGCGCAACCGCCTCGACCGTCTCCGCCGCGACAACGAGAAAGTGCGTCGCCAGATCGAGCTGACCGGCCTGGAGGGGGCCTTCACCCAGGTGCTGCTCGATCAGCTCCAGCGCCTTCCCGAGCGCCGGGGGCTGGACTACGACCTTAAGCAACTGGAGCGCGAGCTCTCCGAGGCCCAGCTCGATGCGCTCCAGATCGAGGAATGGCAGGAGCAGCAGAAGAAGTGGGAGCAGCGATGGAAGAACGATCCGGTGGCGGCGCCGGTCCTGGAGACGCGGCGGACGCTGCTGGACCGGCTCGGCGCCGGACAGCGGGGGATCATCCGTGACCTGGCTCGCCTGGGCGCGGACGAGCAGGCCTACCGCGACCTGGTGGCGGAGATGTCGAAGTTTCTGTCGGACCAGCTTTTCTGGAGACGCAGTTCCGAGCCGATCGGTCCGCGTTTCTTCGAGGGGATCGGCCGATCGAGGGGTGTGCTCTTTTCTTCGAAGCCGTGGGGGGAGCTGAAATCGTCGATCCTCGCGATGCATGCCCGCCATCCGATGGCCATCCTCCTGGTGGCTTCGGTGATTGTCGTGCTGGTCGCCCTGCGGCGCCGGCTTCGACGCTCGATCGAGAAGAGCGGCCAGCGCATCCGCCGGATCTCCACCGACCGGATCGTCCACACGCTGCGCGCGCTGCTCGACAGCCTGCTGCTGGCGCTGCCGGTGCCGCTGGCGCTCGGGTTCCTGTCGTGGAGCCTCGCCAGCGAGCCCGGGGCGGACCCGTGGGTGCGGGGTTTCGGACTGTGGCTGCGCTGGGCGGCGGTCACGCTGATGTGGATCCTTTCGCTCTGCGAGCTGGCCCGCGACGGCGGCGTCGGTCGCGTCCATCTCGGCTGGGATGCCGGCGTCGCGGAAATGATCACCCGCTGGCTGCCGCGCCTGGCGGCGATCTACCTGCCGACCCTTTTCGTCGCGACGATCACCCTCTTCGACGGCGAGTCGCATGCCTTCGACAGCATCGGGCGACTCGGCTTCATCCTCAGCCAGGCGGGTCTGGCGTGGGTGATGCTGGAGATGTTCCGGCCGGATCGCGGCATGTTCGCGAAGCTCGTCGAGGAACAGCCGGAGCGTCCGATGGTCAGGGGACGCTTCCTCTGGGCGGGTCTGCTTGTCGGCATTCCGCTGGCGCTCATCGTGATGGCGGTGGCCGGCTTCACGCTGACGGCATTCATCCTGAGCGAGCAGTTCCTTTCCGCCCTGCGGTGGGCGGCTCTGGGAATCGTCATCTACGGCGTGAGCCTGCGCTGGTTCATGATCAAGCAGCGCCGCCTCGCTCTGGCGGAGGCGATCGAGCAGCGGAAGGCCCGCCGCGAGGCCGCGGAGAAGACCGGGGACGAAGGAGAGGAAACCGTGACGGTGGACGACGATCAGATCGAGCTGGGGCTCGACGCGGTGGCGCGCCAGACCCGCCGCCTGCTGCGCTCGCTGGTGAGCATCGGGGTGGTGGTGGCCATCGCCTACGGGGTGGCGAAGACCTTGCCCATCGACCAGGCGGCGTCGGAACTTTCGATCGACGGCCGGCTCGACTGGTTCGGGGTGCTCAAGGCGATCCTGATCGCGGCGGTGACCTTCACCGGCGTGAAGAACCTGCCCGGCCTGCTCGACCTCGTCGGGTTGCGGGCGTCGGGCATGACCCCGGGAACCCGCTACGCGGTCGCCACGCTCTGCCAATACGTTCTCGGCGCCATCGGGATCTTCCTGGTCACCTCGGCCCTCGCGCTGGACTGGTCGCGCTTCGGCTGGATCGCCGCCGCGCTCAGCGTCGGCCTCGGTTTCGGACTGCAGGAGATCGTGGCGAACTTCGTCTGCGGCATCATTCTGCTCTTCGAACGGCCGATCCGCGTCGGCGACGTGGTCACGGTCGGCGAGGTCACCGGCACGGTGTCGCGCATCCGCATGCGGGCGACGACGATCACCAACTGGGAGCGCCAGGAATTCGTCGTGCCCAACAAGGACTTCGTCACCGGCTCGCTGATCAACTGGACCCTCAGCAGCCCGCTGAACCGCATCACCATCCCGGTCGGAGTGGCCTACGGCAGCGACACGGTCAGGGCACGCCAGATTCTCGGGGAAATCGCCGCCGATCATCCGGTGGTGCTTGAGGACCCGGCACCGCTGATCAGCTTCGAGGCCTTCGCCGACAGCACGCTGAACCTGAGCCTGCGCTGCTACCTGCCCGACATGGACAACCGGCTCAAGACGATCACCGAGATCCACGAGGAAATCGACCGGCGCTTCAAGGAGGCCGGGATCGAGATCGCCTTCCCGCAGCGCGACCTGCATATCCGGACGGTGCCGAACGAGATGATCCGGGGAGCGAAGGCGGAAAGCCCGGAAACCTGAGGTATTGCTTAGCTTTTCCTGATATTTTGCTCCGGGAAAACAAGCCTTGCTCCGGCGGGACGCTCGGGGGATGCTCTCGGGCGCGATTTTTGCATGGCGAGGAAGGACAACCGCAAGCGGAACCAGAAGGCGGACGCGCCGAAGTGGTCGAACGAGGTGACCGGGATCGTCCTGATCGGCCTGGGCCTGCTGGCGCTGCTGTCGGTGGTGTCGTTCACCACCTCGGACCTGCCGGTGCTGGGGCTGGGGAAATCCTTCGCCTCCGATGGTGACGGCGACACCCGCAACTACATCGGACGCTTCGGGGCGCTGCTCGGCCTGTGCCAGATCTCGCTCTTCGGCGGGGCGGGATATCTGGTGCCGATCGCGCTGGTCTGGTTCGGCGTGGTCAAGCTGGTCTTCGACGGACGGCTCTGGCCGCGCACGCTGATCGGCTTCGTGGTGATGCTGCTGGCGGGCGCGACCTTTCTCGACGCGGTGTTTCCCGATGCCGACTGGTGGGGGTCGGGCCGGCGCATCCGGGCCGGCGGTCTCTTCGGGATGCTCTTTTCGAAGACCCTGCTCATGCCGGTGATCAACCGCCCGGGCACGGCCATCGTCGCCGGGGTGCTGTATCTGGTCTCGCTCATCCTGCTCACCGGCCAGCGGCCGATTCGGTTCGTCCGCGGGACCTTCGAGTTGCTCGCGTCGGGGATCCGGAAATTCCGCGAGCGGCGGGAGGAATCGAAGGCCGACCGTGAGCGTCGCGAGCTGATGGAAGCCGAGAAGGAGAAGGAGAAGGAGCGCCGCCGCAGGGAGCGCGAAGCCGCCCGCGAGGCGAAGGCGCGGGCCGAGGAGGAGGCCCCACAGACCGAGCTGCCGCTGCGCGAAACGCCGGCTCCGCAGATCATCGACGCCTCCCAGCGCCGGATCGACGCGCCGAAGCCGGGCGACAAGCCCTTCGAGCGCAAGAAGGCCGAGCACCAGTTCCTTTCCACCAGCGGCTTCGAGGACTACGAACTCCCGGGCTTCGACCTGCTCGACGACATCGAGGACGCCGAAGAGGCGCCCGAGGCGAACCGTGATCAGCTTCTCGCCACCCAGAAGATCATCGTCGAGACGCTCCGCTCCTTCGGCATCGAGACGACTCCGGGCGACATCACCCGCGGGCCGACCATCACCCGCTACGAGATCTATCCCAGCGCCGGCCTGCGCGTTTCCCGCATCACCCAGCTCGAGGCCGACATCGCCCGCGCCACCCGCGCCGAGCGGATCAACATCCTCGCGCCGATTCCCGGCAAGGACACCGTCGGCATCGAGCTCGCCAACTCGCAGAAGGTCGCCGTCCACCTCCACGAACTGCTGCAGGACCCGGATTTCCGCTCGGCCAAGAAGCGCATCCCGCTCGCGCTCGGCAAGGACGTCTACGGCAAGACCGTCATCGGCGACCTCGCCGCCATGCCCCACCTGCTCGTCGCCGGCGCGACCGGTTCGGGCAAGTCGGTCTGCATCAACTCGATCATCGCCTCGATGCTCTTCAAGTTCGGGCCGGACGAGCTGCGCTTCATCATGGTCGACCCGAAGGTCGTCGAGATGCAGATGTACAACAAGCTGCCGCACCAGGTCGTGCCGGTGGTCACCGACCCGAAGAAGGTCGTCGCCGCGCTGAAGTGGGTCGTCAACGAGATGGAGAAGCGCTACCGCGTGTTCGCGAAATGCGGCGTGAGGAATTTCGACGGCTTCAACAGCCGCGTGCGTCCCGAGAAGGAAGAGCCCGAACCCGAGCCGGAGCCAGAAGAGGAGGAGGTCGACCAGGAGCAGATCGACGCGATCGCCGACGCGCTGGAGAGCGGCGACCTCGGGCCGGAAGCGGGCGAGCACGAGGAGGAACCCGACGAGGAGGACATCCCGGATCGTTTCCCCTACATCGTCGTGATCATCGACGAGCTGGCGGACCTGATGCAGACCGCCCCGGCGGACGTCGAGATGAACATCGCGCGCATCGCGCAGAAGGCGCGGGCCGCGGGCATCCACCTCATCATCGCCACGCAGACGCCGCGGGCCGACGTGGTCACCGGCATCATCAAGGCCAACATCCCGTGCCGCATCGCCTTCCAGGTTTCCTCGCAGCTCGATTCGCGCGTGATCCTCGACACCAAGGGTGCCGAGAAGCTCGTCGGCAAGGGCGACATGCTCTATCTCCCGCCGGGTTCCGCGAAACTCGAGCGCGCTCAGGGTGCCTTCGTCGCCGACGACGAGGTCGAGCGGCTCGTCGAGCACTGCGCCGGCCAGGCCGATCCGAACTACGAGGAGGACGTCCAGGCCACCATCGAGAGCGGGGCGGCGGACGACGGGGAAGAGGAGGTTTCCGACGCCGACGAGGAGATGATCATCAAGTGCATCGACGTCGTGCGGCAGGAGCAGAAGTGCAGCACCAGCCTGCTCCAGCGACGGCTGCGCCTCGGCTACACCCGCGCGGCCCGCATGGTCGACATCCTCGAGCAGCGCGGCATCGTCGGCCCCGGCGACGGCGCCAAGGCTCGCGAGGTGTATGTGAAGTAGGGCCGGGGGGGGGCAGGAGTCGGGAGTCGGGAGTCAGGTAGGCGTTGGGAGGAAGCCAGCAGCCGAGAGCGGATCAACGAAGGTCGAACCTCACGAGGGCCAACGGCCCGTAAGATACCAGCCCGGGCCGTGAGACCCGGGTCAGGGGCCGTCTGAAAACGGAGGGCTGAAAGCCTGACACATGCGGGTTCCAATCCCTATCCTCGCTCCATGCCGCAATCGCTCTCCGAACTGCTGGTCCATCTGATCTTCTCGACCAAAGATCGTGAGCCATTCCTCACACCCGCCATCCGTTCCGACATGCACGGATATCTGGCCGCGACGATCCGCTTGCTTGACGCCGAATGCTATCGCGTCGGCGGCACCGCTGACCACGTCCATCTCGCCATCCGCCTGCCACGGACCGTCACGGTGGCCAAACTCGTCCAAACAGCGAAGGCAAACTCGTCGAAGTGGGCGAAGACCTTGAACCCCGCGCTGAGGCACTTCGCGTGGCAACGCGGATACGGGGTGTTTTCGGTCAGCAAGACACATCTGCGTCCTTTAGTCGACTACATTGACCACCAGGAGGAGCATCATCGGACGCTGACCTTTCAGGACGAATACAGGAAACTGTTGGTAAAACTCGGCGTGGAGTTCGATGAGCGGTACGTGTGGGATTGACCGGTCCCGTCGCGCATGTGCCGGGCCTTCAGCCCTTGATGGTCTCGCCGCGCAATCCCGGGCCTCACGGCCCGGGCTGGTATCTTCCGGGCCTTTGGCCCTCTTGAGGTGCGGAACTCGTCCATGTCGGCCTCGACTCCCGACTCCCGACTCCCGACTCCCGACTCCCGACTCCCGACTCCCGACTCGGTGCTGCTGGTTTTTTAGCAGTATGGAGCTGGCGGCCTGGGGAAGCTTTGGAGGTTGCGGAATCGGCGGGCGGGGCGAGTCTAGCATCTTTGATGGGCAAGCTGATGGAGACATTCGATGGGGAAATCTAACCTGTGGCGGCTTTCGACCGGCACGATGGCTGGCGTGATGTTGGGTGGCTGCACTTTCCTCCCGCGACCGGTGTCGGTGCCCGAGATGCCGGCCGACTTTTCCGGGTCGGGCTTGCAGGCCGTGCCGGACCGCTGGTGGCGGAGCTTCGGCGACGGCGAACTGAACCGCATGGAAGAGCGGGCGCTGACCTCGAACTTCTCGCTGGAATCCGCCTGGCAGCGGCTGCAGCAGGCCGAGGCGGTGGTCGATCGGGAACGCTCGGGCCTTTTTCCGGATCTCGATGCGCTGCTGGACGGCGAAGCCTTCAGTGATGGAGCGCAGGCGGCGAGCGCCGGCTTGGCGGCATCGTATGAGATCGACTTGTGGGGCAGAATCCGTTCGCGGGTCGAGGCCGAGCGGCTGCGCTCGAAGGCGAGCCTGGCCGACTACCGGGCGGCGGCGCTGACCGTGTCGGCGGAGGTGGCGCGGACCTGGTATCAACTGGTCGAGTCGCGCGCGCAGCGGGACCTGGTCGAGGATCAGATCGAGGCCAACGAGAAGGTGCTGCGGCAGTTGAAGGTGCGGTTGCGGGAAGGCCAGGGGCGGGCGGTGGACGTGCTGCGTCAGGAGCAGTTGGTCGCGGCGACGCGCGAGCAGAAGACGGTGGTCGAGGCCGACATCGGCGTGCTGGAAAACCGGCTGGCGGTGCTCCAGGGCCGGGCGCCGCAAGGGGGTATCGCGGCGACGCGCCGGAAGCTGCCGGTGCCGCCGCCCCTGCCACGGACCGGGCTCACGACCGATCTCGTCCAGCGCCGACCCGACCTGATGGCCGCATTTTATCGCGTGCAGGCAGCGGACGCGAACCTCGCGGCGGCGATCAGCGAACGATTTCCCCGGATCGATCTAACAGGGGTGATCTCCACTTCCAGCGAGCGGGCCTCGAGTCTGTTCGACGACTGGCTTGCCTCGGTGGCCGCGGGTCTGGTGGCGCCAATTCTCGATGGTGGAGAACGCGAGGCGGAGGTGCGTCGGAGTCGTGCGGTGCGCGAGGAACTGGTGGCCGATTACGGTCAGGCGGTGCTGGTGGCCCTGCGGGAAGTGGAGGACGGCCTGGTGCTGGAGCGGCAGCAGCGCGCACGGATCGCCAAACTGGAGAAGCAGTTGAAGCTGGCCGACCGCAGCTACAACCAGTTGCTGGTCGAATATCTGAACGGCGTCAGCGACTACATCGACGTGCTGACCGCCTTGACCGAGCGCCAGCGTCTGGAAAGGGACTTGCTCACCGCGCGGCGCCAGTTGATCGGATTCCGCATCGGGCTTTACCGGGCGCTGGCCGGTGGATTCGAAAGCCGCGGCGGCTGAAGGTCGAAGAAACGAAGAATCACAATGGCGGAGGAGTCCAATCAGGAGAATCAGGCACCGAAAGCCGGCAGCGGGCTGGTCACGGTGATCGTCTGCGTGGTGCTGGTGGTGGTCGCGGCGGCTGTGAGCTGGTTGATTTTCTCGACCGAACCGGAGGCCGAGCGATCCACCGAAACCCGCGAGTCGGCGATGCTGGTGGAAGTGGCGGAGGTCGAGCGCGGAACGTTCCGGCCGCAGATCTCGGCGCTTGGCCGGGTCCGGCCGGCGAGGGAGATCGAGCTGAGCCCGCGGGTGGGTGGCGAGGTGATCGAGCGCTCCTCTGAGTTCGATCCGGGCGGTTTCATCGAGGCGGGCGGGAGGTTGCTCACGATCGATCCGGCGGACTACGAGAACCTGCTGCGCCAGCGCCGCAGCGAGCTGAGCCGGGCCGAGGCGGAGCTGAAGATCGAGATGGGTCGGCAGCGGGTGGCGGTGGCGGATCTCGAACTGCTCGACGAGGAAATCCCGCTCGGGAAGCGCTCGCTGGCCCTGCGCGAGCCGCAGCTCGACACCGCCAAGGCGGCGGTCGAATCGGCGAAAGCCGCCGTGAGGCAGGCCGAGCTGGACCTCGAGCGCACCCGGATCGTCGCGCCCTTCGACGTGCAGGTGATCGAACGAATGGTCGAGGTCGGGTCGCAGGTTTCTCCGGGCGATGACCTCGGGCGCCTCGTCGGGCGCAACACCTACTGGGTCATCGCGACCGTGCCGCTTTCCGCGCTGCCGTGGATCACGATCGGCGGCGAGGGCTCGTCGGTCGAACTGCGCGACCGCAGCGCGTGGCCGGCGGGTGCGACCCGGGCCGGCACGGTCGAGACCCTGATCGGCACGCTCGACGAGCGCACCCGCCTCGCCCGCCTGCTGGTCACGGTCGATGATCCCCTGGCGAGATTGCCGGAGAACGCGGGCAAGCCGACACTGATCCTCGACTCGATCATCGAGGCCGTGATCACCGGTCGCGAAATCGAGAACGTGGTGCGCCTGGACCGCGCCTACCTGCGGGAAAACGACACCGCGTGGTTGATGGACGAAGAGGGCAAGCTGCGGATCGCCGAACTGGAGATCGTGTTCCGCGATGCCGGTCATGCCTATGTGAAAAGCGGCCTCGAAAGCGGCGACCGGGTGGTGAAGACCGGACTCGCGACCATTTCCGAAGGGGCGCCGCTGCGCGTGGAAGGAGGCGATCCGTGAGTGACGGGGGCGACGGCGTGCGGCGCGGGCCGATCGCGTGGATGGCCGGCAACCCGATCGCCGCCAACCTGCTGATGGCGGTGCTTTTGTTAGGTGGCGTGTGGACCGCCTTCAGGATCCAGAAGGAGGTCTTTCCCAACTTCCAGCTCGATATCGTCGAGGTCATCGTCGAATACCCCGGCGCGGCGCCCGAGGAGGTCGAGCAGGGCGTGGTGCTGCCGGTCGAGGAGGCGATCCGCGGACTGGAGGGGATCAAGGAGATCACCTCGGAGTCCTTCGAGGGCCAGGCCACGGTCCTGATCGAGCTGGTGGCGGGCACCGACCGGATGCGCGCCTTCCAGGACATCGACCAGGCGATCAGCCGCATCCGGACCTTTCCCGAGGACATCGAACAGCCGGAGGTGCGCCTCCAGTCGCAGGAGCGCGAGGTGATGAGCGTGGTGCTCTACGGCGAGGTGGACATCTGGTCGCTGCGCCAGCTTGCGGAACGCCTGCGCGACCAGTTGCTGAGTGAAGCCGAGATCACCCAGGTGAGCCTCGACCGCGTGCCGGACTACGTGACGCACGTCGAGATCCCGCGCGAGCGGCTGCGGCATTATGGACTCACGCTCGGTCAGGTGGCCGACGTGATCGCCCGCTCGAGCGAGGACGTCCCGGCGGGCGCGGTGGAGACGCGCGGCGGCGAGATCCTGCTGCGGATGAAGGAGCGCAAGCAGTTCTCCGAGGAGTTCGGCGAGATCGAGGTGGTCGAGTCGGCGGACGGCTCGGCGGTGCGGCTTTCGGACATTGCGGAGATCCGCGACGGGTTCGAGGAGCGCGGCTTTCATTCGCAGTTCAACCAGATGCCGGCGGTCGAGCTGCTGGTCTTCCGCGTCGGCGAGCAGTCGCCGCTGGAGGTTTCCGAGGCGGTTTACCGGGTGATGGGGAGTTTCGAAGAGGGACTGCCGCCGGGCGTTTCGTGGCGCATCGACGGCAACCGGGCGCAGCAGTACCGCGAGCGGATGTCGCTGCTGCTCAACAACGGCGGCATCGCGATCCTGATCGTGCTCGGCATCCTCACGCTGTTCCTCGAACTGCGGCTGGCCTTCTGGGTGATGATGGGCATGACGGCCTCCTTCATCGGTGGCATCGTGTTCCTGCCCGCGGTCGGAGTGAGCATCAGCATGATCTCGATGTTCGCCTTCCTGATCGTGCTCGGGATCGTCGTCGATGACGCGGTGGTGGTCGGGGAAAACGTCTACGAAGCGCGACAGACCGAGCGCGATCCGTTGCTGGCCGCCATCAAGGGCGCGCGGGAAATCGCGCCGCCGGTGATCTTCAGCATCCTCACCACGATCGTGGCCTTCGTGCCGCTTCTCTTCATTCCCGGGACCATCGGCAAGTTCTGGAAGCCTCTGCCGATCGTGGTGATCGTGGTGCTGCTGGTGTCGCTGGTGGAGGCGCTTCTCATCCTGCCCTCGCACCTCGCCCACGCCCGGCGGAATCCGAAGCGCGGCCGGCTCAGCCAGCGCATCCACGAGGCGCAGCAGGGCTTCGCGCGCGGCTTCAAGGGTTTCGTCGACACGCATTTCCGCCGGCTGCTGGAATGGTCGCTGCGATTCCGCTACATCACGATCACCGCCGCGCTCGCGCTGTTCGTGATGGTCGGAGGCTACGCGACGAGTTCGCACATGGGCATGATCCTGATGCCCGAGGTTTCGGCCGACGAGATCGAGGCGGGCGTGCGGCTGCCGGTCGGCTCGACGCCCGACCAGGTGGCGAAGGTCGCGGAGGACATCACCGCCTCGACGCGGCGCATGTTCGACGAGCACGACCTCGACCGCTGGGCCGAGGGGATCAAGACCAACGTCCGCGGCGGCACCTTCGTCGATGTCGAGATCGTGCTCAAGCCGCCGGACCAGCGCGACATCACCGCCGCCGAGGTGATCCGCCTGTGGCGCGACCAGATCGGCGACATCCCGGGCGTCGACCAGATCACCTTCGAGGCCGAGTCCGGTCCGGGCGGCTACCGGCCCGACATCCTCGTGAGCCTCAGTCACTCGAACATCGAGGTCCTGGAAAAGGCGAGCCGGGCGCTGCTCGAGCGGCTCGAGGAGTTCGAAACCTCACGCGACGTCCGCGACGACTACACCAAGGGCAAGACGCAGTTCGACTTCAAGCTGAGGCCCGAGGGGCGTGCCCTCGGTCTTACCAGTGGCGAGGTCGGTCAGCAGGTCCGCGACGCCTTCTTCGGCGCGCTCGCGCTGCGGCAGCTCCGTGGGACGAACGAGGTCGAGGTTCGCGTGAAACTGCCCGAAGAAGAGCGCAAGGAACTGCACAACCTCGAGGACCTTGTAATATTCACGCCCGGCGGCGCCGAGGTGCCCTTGCTCGACGTCGTGGAAATCAACCGCGGCGAGGCCTTCAACTCGATCAACCGTCGCGACGGCCGCCGGGTCGTCAACGTCGAGACCGACGTCGAGCCGAAGCGCGCGATCAGCCAGTTGCTCGAGGCGCTCCAGACCGACGTCCTGCCGCAGCTCCGGGCCGACTATCCCGGCATCACCTGGACCTTCGAGGGCAGCGAGTCGGACATGCGCGAATCGACCCGTGCCCTGTGGGGCGGTTTCGCCGTGGCCCTGGTGGTGATGTATTCCCTGCTGGCCGTCGCCTTCCGCAGCTACCTCCAGCCGCTCATCGTGCTGGCTGCGATTCCCTTCGGCATCGTCGGTGCGGTCATCGGCCACATCCTGCTCGGCTTCGACATCTCGCTGATCAGCCTGATGGGCGTGATCGCCCTGAGCGGCGTGGTGGTCAACGACTCGCTGATCATGATCGACTACGCCAACCGCCAGCGCGGCGATCGTTCCGCCTTCCAGGCGATCCGCGAGGCGGGCCTGCGACGTTTCCGGCCGATCATCCTCACCACCCTGACCACCTTCGGCGGGCTGACCCCGATCATCCTCGAGCGCTCGCTGCAGGCCCAGTATCTCATTCCGATGGCAATCTCGCTGGGTTTCGGCATCGTCTTCGCCACGGCGATCATCCTGCTGCTGGTGCCCTGCCTTTACCTGATGCTCGAGGATCTGAAATTCCTCGGCCGCCGCTCGGCCCGCGCGGCGAAGACTCAGCTTGCGGAAGCCTGAAGCGCCGCCCGGATTTGCGCCTGCACCTGATCAAGATCGCCGCTGGTGTCGATGAGGTGAACGAAGGGCTCGTCCTTGAGCGAAAGGAAGATGTCGCGGCACCTTTTCAGGGCGTCGCGGCGTTCGAACTCGTTGGCGGTGTCGCCGCGGGCGCCGATGCGGTCGAGGGCGGTATCGACGTTGAGATCGAGGATGAAGAGGTGGTCCGGCACCGGCGCGAAGGCCTCGTTCTTGATCCGGATCTCGTCGGGATCGAAACCTCGCGCGCCCTGGTACGCCATGGTTGAAAAATAGTAGCGATCGAGGATGACCACCTTGCCGGCATCCAGCGCCGGCTGGATGACCTCGTCCACATGCTGGCGCCGGTCCTTGAGAAAATAGCGGAGTTCCTCGTCGGCCGACAGGCGTCCCTCGGCCGCCGACTCGCGGAGCTTCCGGCCCCAGGGGCCGTCGGTGGGCTCGCGGCTGGTCACCACCTCGCGGCCCTGTTCCCGCAGCCACTCCGCCAGCAGGCGGGCCTGCGTCGACTTGCCGGTTCCGTCGATGCCTTCGAGGACGATGAGCATGCGCGGAGCCTACGGCTTCCAAGTTCCAAGTGAGAAGTTCCAAGTTGCCATCCCGTGGTTCGTGATATTCTAACAGAATAGTGGGAGGGATGTGGAGGAGTCAGCCGTCGACGGTTTGCGATTCTGGGATTCTTTGCATTCTTCTTCGCGACCTGCTGTGAAGCCAATCCAGCCTGTTGAGCTTGGCCGGGATGTTGTGGAGAATAGGGGCGGCATGGGCCAGTGGATTCGGACGGGTCTGCACGCGGTTGGACTGAAGTCCGGTTGTTCTCGTGCGGGGAGCTTTCGGGACTACTGAGCGGGATATGCACGGTGGTTTCAACTCGCGGACATTTGCCTTGAAGTAGGAGATTTGCCCGGTAATGTGCGA
>CALGOH010000224.1 GCA_937957985.1 uncultured Verrucomicrobiae bacterium | reverse complement strand
GAGGACGCCTCGACCTGCGCGAGGATGGGGCTGGAGAAGCGGAGGACCTTGTTGTCGGCGAGGCGGCGGATGAGCTGGCGGACCTCGTGCTTCTGGTTCGGGTCGAGGCCGTCGGTGGGCTCGTCGAGGATGAGCACCTCGGGGTCGTGCAGCAGCGACTGGGCGAGGCAGGTGCGGTGGCGGTAGCCCTTCGAGAGGGTGTCGATCGACTGGCGGGCGACGCTTTCGAGGAAGCAGGTCTCGATGGCCCGTTCGACGGCTTCCTTCTTGGCGGTGCCGGCGAGGCCGCGGATGTCGGCGCAGAAGCGGAGGAAGCCGGTGACCGTCATGTCGTTGTAGAGCGGAGCGGACTCGGGCAGGTAGCCGATGAAGCGCTTGGCGGCGGTGGGGTCGTCGATGACCGAGGTGCCGCAGATGCGGATGCTGCCGGAGGTCGGGGGCAGGAAGCCGGTGACCATGCGCATGGTCGTGGACTTGCCGGCGCCGTTCGGCCCGAGGAATCCGAGCACTTCGCCTTTCTCGACGGTGAAGCTGAGGTGGTCGACGGCAACCTTGCTGCCGAAGCGTTTGGTGAGGTTCTCGACTTCGATCATGGTGGGGAGGGTTTCAGGTCCTGTGCGTCCGACATCGGCCAGAGCGACGCCCGCGAGCGGGGCTGTTTGAAAAATCCGCGGCGATGATTTTGCAAGGGAAAAGCTCGATTTCGGTTGTCTAAAGTCCTCGGTTCGGCTTGAATTTTAACGAACCGCTACGGCGGTTTTTGGGCCATACTATATGAAGCTTCTGTTTCCCGCCGTGGGGATCGCGGTGATGGTATGTGTTTCAGCTCGTGGTGGTACCGATCCTATTCAGATCGAGCCTGCGGAAACTGTGCTCTGGAACGTCGAAGACGACGAGGCCGAGACCGGAGCTGAATGGACAACGGTGCGCTTTTCCACGGTTCCGGGATTGCTCTACTCGCTCCAGTCATCCGAAGACCTCACGGTCTGGAATGACGACGCCGTTCTCTACGGTTATGGCCATGAGCTTCATCTGGCGCTTTTCGAGAGGGTTCCACCACCGCCGCCCCCGCCGGGATTCGACCCGCCGCCGCCACCACCGCCGGTGGTGTTGGCCTCTCTGCGCGCGGCGCCATCCACCACGACCGGCACGGTCCTTTCCTGGCGTTCGATCGATGATCCCGGGGTTCAGGTTTTCCACCAGATCCCCGGCGAATTGGTCGAGGAATGGAACCGACGGCCGTTCACCTTCCACGAGGAGGAGGGAATCCGGCTCTTCATCATGTCGGCGGGATATCCGATGGACCCGCCGACGGTCCCGATGACCCTCGGTCCTCAGGATCAGGCGGTGGCGGATGCCTTTTCCGCCGCCCTCCCCACGCTCAACCAGCAGGCGATCGAGGCGGTGGCGCTTGCCGAAATGGCTCCGCCCCCTCCGCCACCCACACCCGGAGCCCGGCGCTTCTATCGGCTCTCGCGTCTGGCGATCGACAGCGACGGAGACGGGCTGCCGGACTGGTACGAGTTCGGCACCAGCGGCACCGAGCCCTTCCTCGCCGACACCGACGGGGATGGTGCGGACGACCATGCCGAACATCTGGCCTTCACCGATCCCCGGTCGGCGTCGAGCGGTGGCGCGGTGCTGGCCGACCCCGACTCCCGCCGCCGTTTCGAGAACGCCCGCTACGCGCTGGTGCGGCTCGATCCGGGCAATGCGGGATATCCGGTTCAGTTCAAGGGGATGTCCGCCTCCGGCCAGGTGGTGTGGACCGACGACAACGACGCAAGCTGGCTGTGAAGTCGAGGCGAGCGCACTTTGTTGGATTCCCCCGCTCGGCTACTGACCTGGTCGGGCCACCTGCTGAGCGATCCGGTTTCGCACGGAGGCAGTTCCACCGTGCGGAGCCTCGACCCCGGGACCGGAGAGTGGACCGGTTCCGCGGTTGCGCTCAGCCCCTTTTCCGAGACGGCGATCGAGAAGCGGCTGGAGGACTCGCTGCTTGATGAGGAGGAACTGATTTTGATGAACATCATCGATCAGTCCAGCATTGGTCACGGGATCACTGAGGAGGGAAAAGTGTACGGCGAAACCTGGACAATCGTCGAATTCACACTGCACGTGACCCTCCCGGACGAGGAACCGTTTGAATACCAGGGTTGGGAGATCTTTCATGACGATCTGGTGCGTTGGGCGGTTCCGACCGCTCAACCCAAAGTGATCGGCGCACGTGAAGCGCTTCGGGCCGCGGGAGAGGCCCAGGGCGGTGGGAATCTTGTCGATTACCGACCCCACGCGGCGACCGACCCGTTGGGTGTCGTTCTCGATGTCTCCGAACCCGTCAGCATGAACGGCTACCGGGCAACCGGTCCGGACGGGCGTGGTCCTTGGTTCAAGGCCCTGCCGTCGGGACTGGTCTTTCCGGAATACTGCCCGTTCACCTCCGTGGGCGTCGCCTACACCTATCCGGTTGCCGGGGCAAACGATGCGCCACATGTGTTCAAGATCGGGGCGGGAGGAATTCGCCGGGAGAGCATTCCGGTCGATGATGAGGGCTCCGCAGGTGGAGTTTCGCGACACGGTGTCGTGCATGGCGAACGCTGGCGGAACAATCCGGCCATCCACGACGGTTCGCGACTGTGGCGGAAGCTGCCGGCGGCACAGGGTTCCCTGACGTGGTCCGAACTTGATCTCGCGGAGTCCGTCGGTGGCCTGGAAGAGGACGAGTATCTCGGAGCGAGCGCGTTCGTCTCCGGCGAGGTGGAGGACGGTGTGACACCGGAGAGGCTGCTCGGGCACCTTCATACGGACGAAACCACCGCCGAGCCGGTGATGCTGGTCAAGGCCGAGCTGGTGCCCGACTGGAACCGGGATGGGAGGATTGACAGCAAGGACAGACGCATAGCATCACAAGACAATCCCTTTCGCTGGTGGGTCAACGATGATAAGGACAATGGGGACTATGCAGAAGACGAGGAATCGGATGTCCCAGGCCAGACCGACGGAAATTTCAGCGACGATTCGATCAACGGTGCCACAGACTTGACCGACTTCTTCCCGATCTTTCTCGACATCAAACACGCGTTGGAGGTGTTGCCCCCCGAAAAGCATACCTACAAATTACGGCAAGCTGACGGAGCATTGAACTTCGCGGAGTCCCCTGACCTTATTCCGGACGGGGATCCCGATTATGACGGTGCCGGGGCGTTCTGGAGGTCGGCATTCTGGGCTGAAAACTATAAAAATCTTCCCGTCCAGCGCATCCCGGCTACTGGCGTGTCTCTCAGCCATTCATTCCTTGATCAACTCAAGAATGATCGCGGAATCCTATTGCTGGAGTATCGGCAGGCGAGCGAAGCGCCGCTTGATCTCGAAATCTGGAAAGGTTCTCAGAAGCTCACCACTATTGCTTTACATGCCAAGATTGATGCGGTGGAGAAAATGTATCGCCACGTGAACCTCTACGAGGCGACAGGAACCCAGAGTAACCAACTTGATAATACGGATGAGCCAGAAAACTATCCGGACGACAAGACGAATCACAAGGCTTTCGTCATGATCCACGGTTACTCACCCCGTGGGAATGGGCCGGAGAACGACAATATCCAGCGGGGCTTCCAGAGCGAAATTTTCCGGCGCCTACATCAGGCTGGAAGCAAGGCTAAATATCTCGCTGTCTACTGGGACAGCGCAACTGGACTGGATTACCACCGCGCCGTCTATCAGGCGTTCAAGACCAGCCCTTTCGTCGGCCCGAGGCTAGCTTTCCTGGCGGGGAGTGAAATCACCACCGGGGCGCACAGTCTGGGCAATATCGTCGCCTCGAATGCCATTTGTCATGAGGACTTCCGTTCAGAAAACTACTTCCTTATCAATGCGGCCAGTCCGATCGAAGCCTACGATCCCAGTCAGACCACGGATGGAGATGGCACGGTTATGAAAACGGCGATGACCGAAAAGGAGTGGAAGCCGTATGACGAGCGCTTCCACAGCCCGAACTGGCACGCGCGCTTCCCAGTCACTGACAACCGAAGCAAACTCAAGTGGAAGGCGAGATTTTCCAATATAAAAACATACACAACCCCTTTCAACTTTTACTCCACTGGAGAAGACGTCGTTGCTAATCCGATTCACGATGATGCAAATCTATGGGATATCATTTGGGAAGGATTTGTTCAAAATCAAGGGATCGGTAGATACTCTTGGGTAAGTCAGGAATTCATCAAAGGCGGTACTAGCGTAGCTGCAGCGGCTTTCCAGAGAAACCATGGAGGATGGCAACATATTGGCCCTTATGGAGAAAGTCCCGGACATAAAGGAATGGGCAAAGGAGATCCGCTTCATCCTCCTGGAGTCTACAGTCTTTATACCGCTGCTCAATCTAACCAGAATCTGGCAAATGGACTGTATACAGACGAGCACCTCGCACAGTTTACTTTGTTCAAGCGGTTTGATTCGCCTGCTTACGATGCCCTCTATGCACCCACCAATGACGCGAATAATAATTGGCCCGATTATGGAGGGTTTGCTTGGCAAAACCCTCATACCCCGGCCCAAGGCAGTGAATTGGCGGGACAGAAAGACACCCAATGGGTCATTCTTGCTACGGCCATGCCGAGCGTGTCGTTTGCTGCCGCCGCAAACGTGGTCGAAAATATGGACGAGTTCAATATGAACGAACACAAGAACGGCTGGCCGGATTTGCAACAACGCGATGAAAATTTTCAAGAAGACTGGCAGCATGGTGATTTTGTCAGTATCGGAGCCACGTATGTCAGGGAGATGTATGCCAAGTCCGTTAGCAAGGGAGGATTGAATGAAGATTAGATTATTTCGAATATTTGCTGTTATCACATTGATGTTTTCGGATCTGACATTCGGGCAGTCTGACTATGTTAAGAAGCTTCCTTTAGTAAACTTTGAGTTAGAATGCGTCTCAGATAATGGCCTTCCTGTAGAAGGAGTTGATGTTAAGGCGAGTGACTACATGTTGAATCTCAAAGAGGAGTTTCGTCGTGACACAGGAAAGTCTGGCAGGGACGGGAAATGCCTACTTCAATTTCGAGCGCTTTCCACTATTGGCGTATTTGCTCAGAAAGAGGGCTACTACCCCTCGACAGCTCCAGCAAGGCACGAATACCCTATTGATGAGCTATTTCAATTCGATCCCTTCATTCGCGAAGGTGTTGACTCTAGAGATCGTGAGGTAGAATTGCCAATGAAGGAAAGGGTGGATTTAAGGGCTTCGATCACCATGAGAAAGATCCGGAACCCCACTGCCCTTTACGCCAAACGCGTCCGCATGGACATTCCTGTTCGCGATGCATGGCTAGGCTATGATTTTGAAGTTGGTGACTGGGTCGAACCGCACGGCAAGGGTGTCAACAGCGACATGCGTATTCGTTCAGTGCCAAAGATCATCGATCCCGAAACCAATGAACTCAAGGCAGATGGTGTTGCGACCCTTGAGATCGACTTCGGGGAACACGGAGGATTGGTTCGCGTTAACGAAGAGAACGGGTGGTTTTCGGTCAGCGAAATGAAGATGCCGCACTTGAGTCCGCAAAGCGGCTATGAGCAACTCCCTGCACTGAGAATAGAACAGACTTCGTTTGAGGACTCGTCCGAGAACGGAAAAGCAAATGGCTACTTCTTCCGGACTCGAGTCAAGCGTGAGGATGGTCGAATTGTCAGTGCTCATTATGGGAAGCTTTGGGGCAGGATCAACTACGTGCCAGTGCAGCGTGAAGAAGCCTGGTGGGGTGATGAGAAGAAAAACCTTCCGACCTTTGGCAGTGTCGAGTTCACCTACTACTTCAACCCAAGCCCGAACGATCGAAACTTGGAATTTGATCCAAAGCAAAACCTGCTCAAGCAACTCAATCCTGAGCAGTTGGTGAAACAGCCCTGAATGAAGGTTGAGGATTTCGTGCGGCAGGTTGCAGTGATGCAGGTCTGCCCAACCCGGTTTCTTGTGACGCGGTGTTGATTTCTGGGGCGGGGGCGACTAGGGAGGGCGGCGATGATTGCCGACGAGGTCGAGGTGAAGCTGGAGTTCGAGACCGCTCCGTTCCTGCATTCGCTGTTCGCCAACGATACCGGCGAGCTGCGTTTTCTGGAGCAGGCGCTGGCGGTGCGGACGGTGACGCGCGACGGCTGGATCCTGATCGTCGGCCCGGCGGAGGGCGTGGAGACGGCGAAGCGGGTATTCGGCGATCTCGAGCAGGCGAAGCGCGGCGGGGCGGAGATCACGGCGCGCGACTTCCGTCTGGCGGTCGAGGTCGGGGTGCGGGGCGGCGAAACGGGGGTGAGCGGGCTTTCCGAAGTGCGCCTGCTCGGGCGGCGCGGGCGCCGGCCGGTGGCGCCGAAGACGCCGAACCAGCTCGCCTATGTGCGGATGATCGAGGCCTGCGACGTGACCTTCGGCCTGGGCCCGGCGGGGACCGGCAAGACGTATCTGGCGATGGCGATGGGGCTCTCGATGCTGAAGGACAAGCGGGTGCACCGGGTGGTGCTGACCCGCCCGGCGGTCGAGGCCGGCGAGGCGCTGGGTTTCCTGCCCGGCGACCTGCGCGAGAAGGTGGCGCCCTACCTGCGGCCGCTCTACGACGCGATCCACGACATGGTCGGCCCCGAGGAGGGCGAGCGCTACCTCGAGGACGGCACGATCGAGATCGCCCCGCTGGCCTTCATGCGGGGGCGCACGCTGTCGCGGAGTTTCGTGATTCTCGACGAGGCGCAGAACACGACCCGGGAGCAGATGTTCATGGCGCTGACGCGGCTCGGCGAGGAGTCGCGGATGGTGGTGACCGGCGATTCCTCGCAGATCGACCTGAAACCGAGCATTCCCTCCGGATTGGCCGAAGCCGAGCGGGCGCTGGCGGAGATCGAGGGCATCGGGTTCCTCCGCTTCGGCGGCGAGGACGTGGTGCGGCACCCGGTGGTCGGGCGGATCATCGAGGCCTACGGGAAGGCCCGCTCGAAGGAGTAGGGAAAGCGGGTCTGCCACCGATGCTTTTGCTTCCGCCCGCGAGGTGGTTCGGGCATGAATCGGAGCGATGGATCGACGGGTGTTTCTGGGTTGGGACGGGCCGTTGCTGGAGGCGGTGGTGACGTGGCTTTGGGAGCGGCGGGAGGAGATGCCCTCGATGCTGGTGGTGGTGCCGACGGCGCAAGCCGGGCGGCGGCTGCGCGAGGCGCTGGCGGAGAAGGGCGGCTGTCTGGCGCCGCGGGTGACGACGCCGGGGGATCTGATCCGCACGGACGGGGCGGCGCCGACGGCGGCGGAGGTCTTGGCCTGGGTGGAGGCGCTGGAGGGGGTGCGGGATTGGGAGCGGTTTGCGAACGTGTTTCCGAGTCCTCCGGGGCGGGAGGAGGAAGCCGGCTGGGCGCTGGCTTTGGCGAACTCGTTGATGACGCTGGAGCGGGCCTTGCAGGAGGCGGGCTTGACGCCGGAGATGGCGGCGCGGCGGCTGGGGAAATCGGTGGAGGTGGAGCGATGGTCGGAGCTGGGAGATCTGTGGCGGGCGAAGGAGGCGCTGCTTTCGAAATGGGGGCTGATGGGGAGGTCGCGGGCGCTGGAGCGTCTGGTGACCGAGCCGGCGGAGGGGCGGATCGTGCTGGCCGGGGTGCCGGATCTGGCGGAGGCGGTGGTGAAGCGGTTGGAGGGCGCGGAGGTGACGTGTCTCGTCGGCGGGCCGGAGGAGGCGGGGTTTGATGAGTTCGGGCGGCCTTTGTTGGAGCGCTGGAGGGATGTCGAGATGGAGTGGCCGGAGACGGGCGGGGTGGAGCTGACGGCGGATCCGCGGCAGCAGGCGCAGCGCGCGGTGGCGCGGGTGGCGGAGGCGGGGACGGCGTCGGACGAGCTGGCGCTGGGCTCGGCGGATGAGGAGACGGCGGAGGAGTTGGTGCGGGCCTTCGGTCGCGAGGGCTGGACGGTGCACAATCCGGCGGGCGGGGCGGTGTCGCGGGTGCGCGGGTGGCTTTCGCTGTGGCGGAGCTGGCTGGCACGGCCGGAAGTGGCGACGGCGATCGATCTGCTGGGGATGGGGGAAACGTCGGCGCTGGTCGGCGGGTTGCGGACGCGGCGGGTGGTGCAGCTCTCGACGATGCGGGATCGCGGGCTGGTGAGGACGGGGGAGGATGTGGGGAGGATGGAGAAGATGGAGGAAGAGCGGCGGGCCGCCGCTGAGACGGCCTGCTCCGGGCCGGAGCAGCCACGGGAGCCACGGCTTGCGGCGGAGACGATGGAGAAGCTGCAGGCGGTGCGGGGGGCGTTCTTGCGGCAGCCATTCGGGGAGGCGATGGGGCGCTTGTTGGACCGGGTGGATGCGGAGGGGAAATGGAGCGAGGTGCGCGATTGGCTGGTGGCGATGGAGCCGGTGATGGGTCAGGTGCGGCGCGATGCGGCCTTCTGGCTGGACCTGCTGGTGGCCGGGCTTTCGGAAGGAGTGAAGGAGGCGCCGGACGGGCGGGTGGCGGATGTGCAGGGGTGGCTGGAGCTGCTGCACGAGCCGGGCACGCATCTGGTGATCTGCGGGATGAACGAGGGCCGGGTGCCGGCGGCTCCGGCGACGGATGCGTGGCTCTCGGAGGGTGTGCGGGAGCTGCTGGGGCTGACGACCGATGGGCGCCGCGCTGCGCGGGATGCGTATGTGCTGAAGGCTCTAACAGAGTCGCGCAAGGCGCACGGGCGGTTGGATTTGCTGCTGGCGAAATCGAGTGCCGATGGAGATGCCTTGCTGCCATCGAGGCTGCTGCTGGCGGCGAGCGGCGAGGAGCTGGCGCGACGGGTGGAGCTGCTTTTCGCGGAGGTGGAGCCGCCGGATGCGGGGATGAAATGGCAGGCCGATTGGCAGTGGCGGGTTCCGACGGTCGAGCTGAAGCCGCGGCTGAGCGTGACCGCGCTGCGCGACTACCTGGCGTGCCCGCTGCGCTTCTATCTGAAACACGGGGTGAAGATGTATGCGCGGGAGCCGGAGCGGGTGGAGTGGAACGCGCGGGATTTCGGCAACGCGGTGCACATCGTTCTGGAACGCTGGGGGCTGGATCGGGAGGCGCGGGATTTCTCGAAATCCGAGGCGCTGGAGGAATGGCTGCACGCGGAGCTGGAGCGTGTGGTGGAGGAGCAGCACGGGGTGCATCCGCCACTGGCGGTGCGGATCCAGGCGGAGGGGGCGCGGCAGCGGCTGTCGTGGTTCGCGCGGCTGCAGGCCTGCGAGCGGGCGGCGGGCTGGGAGGTGGAGGCGGTGGAGGAGAAGTTCGAGCGCGAGATCGGCGGCGTGACGCTGGTGGGGAAGGTCGATCGCATCGACCGTCATGCGGACGGGCGCCGCCGGGTGCTTGACTACAAGACCTACAACACGCTCAAGGAGGTGGAGAAGGATCACCGGGTGGGGATGACGGCGGCGACGGTGCTGCCGGCGCATCTGGAAGGGGTGGATGCGGTGCTCGGTGCCAACGCGAAGGGCAAGCCGGTGCGGTGGACGAACCTGCAGGTGCCGATCTATTCGGCGGAGTTCGGCGAGATCGATGCGATGGGCTACATCGTGATCGGTGCGAGCGAGGGCGAGGTGGGGGTGTCGTTGTGGGAGGGCTTCACGGAGGCGGATCGCGATTCGGCGCTGGCCTGCGCGGAGTGGGTGATCGGGAGGGTGAAGGCGCGCGCTTTCTGGCCGCCGGCGGAGCGGGTGCAGTATGATGATTTCGCGCTGCTCGGCTGCGGGCGGGTGCTCGGGGAAATGGCGGAGGAGGTGAAGGCATGAAGGAGATCCTGGACAAAAACCTGCTGATTCTCGCCTCGGCGGGATCGGGGAAGACCTATCAGCTCGGCAACCGGGTGATCGGGATGGTCGGCGCGAAGGGCGTGGACCCGGAGCGGATCGTGGCGCTGACCTTCACGCGCAAGGCGGCGGGCGAGTTCGCTGATTCGGTGCTGTCGAAGCTGGGCGAGGCGGCGCGCGATGGCGCGAAGGCGGTGGCTTTGAGCGAAGCGATCGGCGCTGAGGTGGCGGTGGTGGAGACGCTGGAGAAGGTGGTGCGGGCGCTGCCGCGGTTCCAGCTCGGGACGATGGATGGGTTCTTCACCCGCGTGGTAAGAGGTTTCCAGTACGAGCTGGGGTTGACCGGTGGGAAATTCGAACTGGTGCAGGGTCCGAAGCTCGAGGCGGCGCTGTCGGACATCCTCGCCGACATCCTCGGCAGCGCGCTGGAGGGCGGCGAGGCGGAGGAATTCCTGCACGCTTTCAAGCGGGCGACGGTGGGCCGGGAGGAACGCGGGGTGAGCGAGCCGCTGGGGAAGTTTTTCAAGGCGTGGCACGGACGCTGGAAATCGGACTCGGCGGGCGATGCCGCGCGGCTGCAGGTGGCCTTCGGCGAGCTGCCTCCGGTGGAGCGCTGGGAGGAGGAGAAGCGGGGTTTCGCGACTTCGCTGCGGAAGAGCGCTTCGACCATCGAGTGGACGCGCAAGGGTCAGGATCAGGCCTACGAGAAGCTGATCGATGCGCTGGAGATGCACACGGTGGGCAGTGGGTCGCTGGGGACGGCGGGGAAGATGTTTGAGGGGGTGTGCGAGTGGCTGGCGGTGGGAGGTCCGCTGGAGTTGAAGCACTACAAGGAGTTCACGCCCGGGCCGGTGGCGGAGGATGCGTTTCGCGGGATGTTGGGGCTGCTGGTGCGCTGCGAGCTGGCGGCGGCGGTGGAGCGGACCGGGGCGGTGCTGGATCTGGTGGCGAGATACGATCGCGAGTGCGACCGGCGGCTGCGGCGGCGCGGGATGCTGGGCTTCGACGATGTGAAGGTGCTGATGGGGAAATGGGTCTCCAGCGAGGACGCGCGGCTGCGGCGCGAGGCGGTGGATTTCCGTCTCGACGCGCGCTACGACCACTGGCTGCTCGACGAGTTCCAGGACACGAGTCGGGCGGAGTGGGTCGGGATGGAGCCGCTGCTCGACGAGGCGGCGAGCGATCCGGAGGGTTCGCTCTTCGTGGTGGGCGACAAGAAGCAGGCGATCTACGGCTGGCGCGGCGGGGAGGTGCGGCTTTTCGACAAGGTGAAGGGTCGCTACGCGGGTGAGCTGACGGTGAAGTCGATGCCCGAGTCGTGGCGCTCGTGTCCGGCGGTGCTGGCACTTGTCAACCGGGTGTGCGGCGATCGCGGGACCATCGCCGATCTTTTCGGCGAAGCCGTGAACGCGCGCTGGGAGTGGGAGGATCATGTCGCGGCGCGGCCGAAGCTGAGCGGAGAGAGCCGCGTGGAGGTGGTCGAGGGCAAGGCGGAGGAGCGGCGCGACCGGATGGTGGAGCTGATGCGGGAGCTCGGCGTGGGCGAGCGCGAGCTGAGTTGCGGGGTGCTGGTGCGGACGAACACGCAGGTGGCCGAGGTGGCGGAGCGGCTGCGGATGGAGGGCTTCGATGTGATCGAGGAGGGTGCGCGGAAGCCGACAACGGACAGTCCGGTGGGCGTGGCGCTTTTCCAACTGGTGGCATGGCTGGCGGATCCGGCGGATGATTTCGCGCGCGGAGTGGTGGCGATGTCGGGGCTGGAGAAGATATTGTTAGAGAAATACGGGGAGGAGTCTTGGAAGCGCTGGGAGGGGCTGATGCATGAGGCGCCGGAGCGGGGTTTCGCCGGGATGCTGGAGGGGGTGATCGAGCCGCTGTGGGAGGGGCTTTCGGAGTTCGGTCGGCGGCGGGCGGGGGATGTGATCGGGGCGCTGGCGGCCTTCGATGTGGGGGGCGGGGTCGGGGCGCGGGAGGCGCTGCGCTGGATCACCGGGCTGGAGATTTCCCAGAGCCCGGGGACGGCGGCGGTGCAGGTGATGACGGTGCACAAGTCGAAGGGGCTGGGATTTGACGTGGTGATCCTGCCGGAAATCGAGGACCGGCAGGTGCCGGACGCGGGGAAGTTCGACGTCGCGGAGGGCAAGGGATGGGTCCTGCAGAACCCGGCGCGCTGGGTGCGCGAGAAGGTGCCGGCGCTGCGGGAGGCGGAGGCGCGCTGGGGCGAGGCGCAGTGCTACGAGGCGATGTGCGTGCTGTATGTGGCGCTGACGCGGGCCAAGCGCGGCCTCTACGTGCTGCTGCCGCAGCCGCCGAAGAGCCGCAAGGATGCCGACGACTTCGCCTCGCTGGCGAACTGGGTGATGCGCTCGGTCGGGGCCGAAGGGGGCGGGGTGGTGTGGCAGGAGGGGGATTCGGCGTGGATGGAGGAATTCGGTCGTCGCAAGGAGCCGGAGGTGGCGACGGCGGTGGCGCTCGGTGAGGCGGTGCCGCGTCGGGCGCGGGCGACGCCGAGCGGGGAGAAGGTGGAGATGCTCGAAGGCGGCGGCTCGTGCGGTGGACGTCTTTTCGGCAACGAGGTGCACGCGCTCTTCGAGCGGGTGGGCTGGGTGGATGAGGAGGTGGTGGATTTGCCGCCGGGCGAGGCCGGGGAAACGGTGGCGTCGGTGCTGGCGGAGCCGGGGGTGCGTGGGCGCTTCGAGCGCGGAGGACGGGAGGCCGGGCTCTTCCGCGAACAGGCGGTGGAGGGGATCGTGGAGGGGAAATGGATGAGCGGGGTGATTGATCGGCTGCATGTCCTCGACGGCGGCAAGCGGGTCGAGTTGATCGATTTCAAGACGGATGCCGTGGAGTCGGACGAGGCATTGCGTGAGCGCTACGCAGGTCAGATGCGGGCGTATCGCAAGCTGCTTGCCGGGATTCATCCCGAGGCGGAGATCGAAACATGGCTCCTGAGCACGAAGCTGAAGAGGTGGGTGAAGGTGCCGTGACCGGTGGGACGGGAAAAAGTGCTTGAAGGATTCATATGGAGGGATTAGAAGTTGCATGTGGATCAGAGCGGACAGGGCGGATTGTATGCGCGCATCGTGAAGGAGATGGAAGGCGCGGGATCGCTGCACGAGCCTGAGGCGCCGTATGTCGTCAAGCGGGTGCGGCAGGGGCTTCCGATGGCCGAGTTCCAGGCGGCGCGGGGATTGCTGGGCCTCACCGAAGATCGCCTTGGCGGCCTGCTCGGGATGTCGCGGGCGACGCTCCACCGGCGAAAGAAATCCGGGCATCTGGATCGGATGGAGTCGGATCGTCTGGTGCGCTTCGTGCGGCTTTTCGCCCGGGCGGAGGAGGCGCTTGGCTGTGAGGAGGGGGCGCGTTCGTGGTTGGCGGCGCCGGCGGTCGCCTTTCACGGCGAATGCCCGCTCGACTATGCCGACACCGAGGTCGGCGCCCGCGAGGTGGAGGCGCTGCTGATGCGCCTCGAGCACGGCGTCTTTTCCTGAGGATGGCGACCTTCTTCCGCATCGTGCAGGCGCGTTGGGCGCACGACGCGATGAGCGGCGAGGGTGCCCGGATCGCCGGCGGACGGTGGAATCCGCCAGGTCTGCCGGCGGTTTATCTGGCGGAATCGCGGGCGCTCGCCGCCCTGGAGATCGTGGTCCACGCGCCGCGGGAGGTGCTGGCGCTGGACTGGCGAATCTTCGAGGTCGAGGTGGCGGACAAATGGATCGATGTGCCGGGTCGGCTGCCGAAGGCGTGGCGGGAACTCCCCTCCTCGCCGACGGCGCGGCGGTTCGGCGAGACGTGGCTGAAAAAAGCGGCGACGCCGGCCATGCGACTGCCGAGCACGATCATCCCGGAGGAGTCCGTGTTGCTGCTCAATCCCCGCCATCCGGATGCCTCCGGGTTGCGTGTTCAGAACCCCGAGGTGTTTCGTTTCGATCCTAGGATCTGAGCGCCGGATAGCGAAAAGGCCGGCCTCCGCGTTGGAGACCGGCCTCGGGGTGTGAAGGTGCGTCTTTACTGGTTGATGTCGATCGACGCATACTCACCGTCCTTGCGGCGCCAGATGATGCTCAGGCAGCCGCGGCGGGCACTCTTGTAGAGGATGAAGGGGCGGTCGGAGAGTTCGAGTTCCATGACGGCGTCCTCCTTGTACATGGTGCGCAGCGAGTAGCGCTCCTTGTGGATGATGAAGGGCTCGGGGTCGTGCTCGGATTCCTCCGGGTGGTCGAGTACCGACTCGTCGAAGTAGCTTTCGTCGATGTAACGGATCGACTCGTTGCGGTGCGGCCGCCGCTTTTTCATCAGGCGGGTCTTCTGCTTGCGCATGCGGCGGGCGACCTTGTCGATCGTCTCGTCGATGGCGGCATACATGTCCGGCCCCTCGGTGGTGGCGTCGATGACGATGTGGTTGGCGCAGAAGAGAAGGATTTCGGCGATGTGCCGGTTTTTCTGAACGTCCAGAACCGCCTTGGCCTCGATGATGCGCGGGTATTCGAGATTCAGCCTCTCGATTTTCTTGATTGCGTAGTCGCGCAGGGAGTCGGTCACGGATTCGTGACGGACGGTCACCGTGATGGGCAGGTTCACGTTTTCTGTTTGCATCGTGTGTCTCCTTTTTCGGGTTGGTGTTGAGGATCTCCGGTTCTATCCGGTCCATCCATCGGAGATTCTGTGCCAGATCTTGAGAAGATGCCATGAAGATCTGGCAAAAACTGTGGCATGCGGCCGCTCAGCCGGAAACCAGCAGGGTTTCCAGTCCGCGGACGTCCTCGGCGACCCGGGAGCCGAGGTTTTCCGGCGGTTGGTAGCCCCATGCGACCCCGATGAAGGGGATGCCGGCAGCTTCGGCCGTTTCTCGGTCGATGTCGGAGTCGCCGATCAGGCGACAGGCGTCCGGGGCGAGATGCCAGGAATCGAGGAGGGGCCGGACGGAAGCAGGGTCGGGCTTGCGCGGCGAGCCGTCGATCTGTCCGCGGACAATGTCGAAAGGGCGCCGGGGAAACAGGTGATCGACCATCTCCCGGGTGAAGGCGTCGGGCTTGTTGGAGAGCACGGCGAGGCGGCGCCCGCCGTCCGCGAGGCGTTCGATCAGTGAACCGATGCCCGGGAAGAGCGTGGTGCCCTCCGGCCAATGTTCGGCGTAAAGGCGCTTGAAGGCCTGCTCGACCTTGCGGGCGTGGGGGTCGGACGCCCCGGGGGGGATGGCGCGGCGGCAGAGCAGGAAGGCCCCCGAACCGACGAATCCGGCGACCTTCTGCATCGGATGATCCGGGAAGCCGTGCTCACGAAGGGCCGCATTGAGGGCGGCGGCGATGCCGGGCAGCGAATCGACCAGGGTGCCGTCGAGATCGAAGATGAGGGCCGGAGGCACGGCGACTCAGTAGGCGATCAGGCTGACCAGTTCGGCATCGGTGAATTCCGATGGATATTCGGCGGCGATGCTGAGGGTCTCCGAGCGGACGAAATCATCGAGGACGTCGAGAGACTCGGTCCGGGAAGGCGGGGCCTCGACGACCTCCGGCGGCATCGGGACCTGCGGTCGCTGGCTGATCATGAACAGTGCGACGGCGGCGGTGCCGGCCGTGGCGAGACCACCCAGCGAGAGCGGGATCCAGAGCCGACGCCACCACGGTTCGTTGGCACCCGAGAGCCGGGTGGCCCGCACGGTGTCATCGACAAACCGCGGACCGGCCTGGCGCCGGGGCGCCTGACGCAGCAGGTCCCACACGGGGTCCTTGGGGTCGATTTGTGGTTCGCGACTCATTTCGGAGAGATCTTCTGCCGGAAACAACCCTCGAACCAGCGGGAAGTTGCGGGAAAACGGCTGGGGCGGACCGCGCGAGCCCACTCGCGCCCCGGAGGTCAGACGAGGCGCGACTGGGGTCGCGCGGTCCTTGCTTTCTCAAACGCCGCGTTTGTCGCCCCAGAGGCGGACGTGGAGCCGGTCGCCGAAGCGCCATCCGCGGGACACGCAGGCTTCGGCGATCCGGCGGGCGTGGCGGTCGAGTTCGGAGGCGGTCCGGCCCTCGGGCATGACCAGAATGCGGTCGGACTGAAGACTGAATCGCGTGGT
>CALGOH010000223.1 GCA_937957985.1 uncultured Verrucomicrobiae bacterium | reverse complement strand
GCCTGAAGCCCGCGTTGATGCTCGGACACAGCGTCGGCGAATTCACCGCCGCCTGCCTGGCCGGGGTGTTCTCGATCGACGACGGCCTGCGCATCCTCGCGGCGCGCGGTGCGCTGATGGGCGAGCTGCCGGGCGGCTCGATGCTGTCGGTGCGCCTCGCCGCCGACGAGCTTGCGAAACGTCTGCCCGAGGGCATCGACCTCGCCGCCAGCAACGGGCCGGCCCTGTCGGTCGTCGCCGGTGAAACCGAGGCGGTGGCCGCCTTCGCCCGGCAGCTCGAAGCCGAGGGCGTCAACGTCCGCGAGCTACATACCTCGCACGCCTTCCACAGCCACATGATGGACCCGGTCGTCGGTCGCTTCCGCGAGGTGATCGAGGGCGTGAAACTCCACCCGCCGCGCATGGCGATCCTTTCCACGGTCACGGGTCTTCCTCTAACGGAAGCCGAGGCGACCGATCCCGGCTACTGGGCCGCGCACCTGCGGCGGACGGTGAATTTCCACGGCGCGCTCGACGCCGCCGCCGGGGAGAAGGAAGGCCGCGTCTACCTCGAGGTCGGACCCGGCCAGACGCTGACCACGCTGGCCCGCCAGATTGCCGGGCGCCGCGCCGCCGGCTGCTTTTCAAGCTGCGAGCATCCGGCCTCCGGCGCGCCTGACCGGCCGCGCATGCTGCTTTCGCTCGGCGAACTCTGGACCCGTGGCGTCGGGATCGACTGGAAGCTGGTCTTCCGGGAAGTCCCGGCGCGGCGGGTTCCACTGCCGACCTATCCCTTCCAGCGCAAGCGCTACTGGAAGGAATGCCGGTTGCTCGACCAGCCGGTCGCAGCCCTGCCCGCGTCGGCGGAAACCGTGGTTGAAGCCGCGGCACCCGGCCCGGAGGCGGCTTCCTCTGAATCGCTGATCGACCAGGTTCGGCAGGTGCTTGAGGATCTATCCGGCATCCCGGCCACGGACATGGCCGAGGGCTCCGGCTTCCTCGAACTCGGCTTCGACTCGCTCCTGCTCACCCAGGCGGCGCGGGAGCTGCAGAAGAACTTCGGCGTTCCGATCGCCTTCCGCGACCTGATGCAGTCGTTCCCGACCCTTGGCAAGCTGGTCGCGCACCTCGAAGCCAGCGGCGTCTCGGTCGCAGCCGGAAACAAGCCCGCCGCTCCGATCAAGGTCGAGGCGTCCGCGCCCGACACCGAGGACGATGGAACGGAATCCGGCGTCGCCGGCCCGCGCACCCGCATCGATCGCGAGGCGAGGGGTGACGAGCTGACTCCGCCGCAACGCGCCCATCTCGATGCCCTCATCGAGCGCTACTGCGAAAGGACGAAGACCTCGAAGGCGAGAACGCAGCGGTATCGCCAGTGGCACGCCGACCCGCGCACCGTGAACGGCTTCAACCGCCTGTGGAAGGAGATGGTCTATCAGGTCGTCGCCACCCGGATGAAGGGAAGCCGGATGTGGGACGTCGATGGCAACGAGTACATCGACATGGTCAACGGCTTCGGCCCGAACTTCCTCGGCCATTCGCCCGACTACGTGACCGAGGCGATCCGGAAGCAGCTTGAGACCGGCCTCGAGGTGGGCCCGCAGTGCGAGGCGGCGATGGAAGCCTCGAAGCTTTTCTGCGAGGTCACCGGCAACGAGCGGGTCTGCTTCCTCAACACCGGCTCGGAGGCCGTCCAGGCGGCGATGCGCATCGCCCGCACGGTCACCGGCCGCGACAAGATCCTCGTCTTCGACAAGGACTACCACGGCAACTTCGATCCGGTGCTGGTCCGCAGCGTCGGCAAGGGCCAGCGCCGCCGTACGCTGCCGCTGGCACCCGGCATCCCGGACAACGCGGTGCAGGACATCATCGTCGTGCCGTGGGGCAAGCCCGAGGCGCTCGACATGATCCGCGAGATCGCCGACGAGCTGGCAGCGGTGCTCGTCGAGCCGGTCCAGAGCCGCCAGCCCGAGCTGGTGCCGGTCGAGTTCGTCCGCGAGGTGAAGAAGATCCGCGACGAGCACGGCTTCCTGCTGGTCTTCGACGAGGTCATCACCGGCATCCGCCAGGGACCGAGGGGCGCGCAGGAACTCTACGGCATCCGCGCCGACCTCGCGACCTATGGCAAGGTCTTCGGCGGCGGTGCGCTGCCGATCGGGATCTGCGCCGGCAAGGCCGAGTACATGGATACCTTCGATGGCGGCCAGTGGCAGTTCGGCGACGATTCCTTCCCCGAGAAGGAGGTCACGTTCTTCGCCGGCACCTTCGTCCGCCTGCCGCTGGCAATGGCCGCGTGTCGCGCGGTGCTGAACCACGTGAAGGAGCAACCGCCGGAGTACTGGGAGGCCATCGGCAAGCGCGCCGACCGGCTCGCGACCACGGTGGACCGGATGTTCCGCGACGAGGGGATCGACGTCCGCATGGTCAACTTCAACTCGCAGATGTACCTGCGCATCGGTGACGGCGCGAAGCACGGCAACCTGATCTACTATCATCTCCGTAGCAAGGGCGTGTTCGCGATGGAGGGCCTGCCCTTCTACCTGACCGCGGCCCACACCGATGCCGACGTCGACTTCGTCATCAACGCCTTCCGCGAAACGATCGCCGAGCTTCAGGACGGCGGGTTCTTCCCGAGAAACGAGAAGCGGGCCGAAGCAGCGCTGGCGACAGGCGAGCGCGGGCCGTTCCCGATGACCGAGCCGATGGCCGAAATCTGGCTGGCCTCCCTGCTCGGCGACGAGGCGAACCTCGCGTTCAACGAGATGCTCCAGCTCCGCCTGAGCGGTCCCGTGGACCCGTCGGCGGTGCGGGCGGCGGTGCAGGACCTTGTCGATCGTCACGACGCCCTGCGCATGCGGGTGCCGGAAGGGCGGTCGCCCGAGTTCGTGATCGACGCGCATCAGGATGCCCGGATCATCGACGTGGACCTGCGTGGCGAGGCCGACCGCGAGGCGGCCTTGCGCGAGTGCGGGCTGAACCAGCGCGAGACGGCCTTCGACCTGGCGGTCGGTCCGTTGTTCCGGGTGGTGATGGCACGGCTTGCCGACGACGAACTCGTGCTGCAGTTCGTCGCGCACCACCTGGCGGCCGACGGCTGGTCGTTCGAGGTGCTGATCCGCGATTTCACCAAGGCCTACGAGGCGCGCCTCGCGGGCAGCAAACCGAAGTTCCTGCCGGCCCCCTCGATCGTCGATCGGGCGCTGCGCGAGCACCGGGCGGCGGCGTCCGGCGATGGCTCGCTGGCCTGGTGGACGGAACGCTTCGCCGACGGCGTGCCCGAGGTCGAGCTGCCGCTGCGGAAGGCTTATCCGCCGGCGCCGATCTATGCGTCGGACACCTGCGAGCTGATGCTCGATGCCGGGATGCTGGCTCGCCTGAAGAAGCTTTCGGCGGCCTGTGGGGCGACGCTCAACAGCACCTTGCTCGCCGGTTTCCAGGCCCTGCTGCACAAGCTCAGCGGCCAGGAGCGCTTCGTGATGACCTTCCCGACCGCCGGGCAGATGAGCGAAGGCGAGGGAGAACTCGTCGGGCACTGCGTGAACTTCCTGCCGCTGCTCGCGGAGATCGGAGAGGGTGGCTCGTTCAAGGAACTGGTCGCCTCCGCCTCGACCGGGCAGCTCGATGCCCTCGAGCACGGCGACGTGACCTACGGCCGGCTGCTTCGCGCGCTCAAGCTCGGCCGCGAGGGCGGGCGGAGGCCGCTGATGGAGATCATCTTCAACTTCGAGCCATCGGGCGATCCCGGTTCCTTCGGCGGTCTCGAGGCCAAGGTCGAAACGGTGCCCGCCCGCTACAGCAACTCGACGATCTTCCTCAACCTGATGCAGTCGCCGCAGGGGCTGCTGCTTTCCTCGACCTACAACCGCGAGCTGATCGACCCGGGCACGATGGAGTCGTGGCTGGCGGCCTTCCGTGAACTGCTCGTGCAGGCGGCGGATGACCCTGCTCTGGCCATCGCCGACGTCCAACTGCTTGGCGAGGAAGCCCGCGACCAACTCGATGCCTGGCGTGGAGTCGAGGTGAAGCTGGCCGATGGATCGGTGGATGAAAGATTCCGTCGCATCGCCGCCGGCCATGCGGAACGTCCGGCCCTGACCTGCTCGTCGGGTTCGTGGACCTACGCCGAACTCGATGCCCGCGTCGAGGCCGTCGCCGCTTCCTTGGCCGAAGCCGGCATCGGCGAGGGTGACCGGGTCGCGGTGGTGCTTCCAAAAGGACCGGAGGCCATCGCCGCGATGCTCGGGACGCTGCGGGCCGGCGCCTGCTACGTGCCGATCGACCCCAAGGATCCCGAGCAGCGCCAGCGGGAGATTATTTCGGACTCCTCGGCGAAGGGGGCATTCTCCGGGAAGCCGATCGAGGGCGTTCGTTTCCTGGATCCCGCCGGCATCCCGGGGGCCGCGGCTCCGAAGGTCGAAGGTTCACCCGACGATCCGGCCTACGTGATGTACACCTCGGGCTCGACCGGAAAGCCGAAGGGCGTGGTCGTGCCGCAACGCGGCATCCTGCGGCTCGTCGAGAATGGCGGCCCGATCCGCTTCGGCGCGGACGAGGTGTTCTTCCATGCCTCGAATCCCGCCTTCGACGCCTCGACCTTCGAGATCTTCGGGCCGCTGCTTCACGGCGGCCGCCTGGTGGTGCTCGACGAGAGTGAAACCTCGCTCGAGGGCATCGGGCGCAAGGTCGAGAGCGAGGGCGTGACCACCCTGTGGCTGACCGCCGGGCTGTTCGAACTGATGGTCGAGGAGGGTCTCGACCGGCTGAAGGGCCTGCGACAACTGTTGGCGGGAGGCGACGTGCTTTCTCCCGACCACGTCCGTCGCGCCATGGAGGCGCTGCCCGACACGGCGCTCATCAACGGCTACGGACCGACCGAGAACACCACCTTCACGACCTGCCACCGGGTGACTCTCGAGGACCTTGAAAAGGGCTCGATCCCGATCGGGCGACCGATCCCGGGGACGACCGTCCGGATCGTCGATGCGAACGGCACGGACGTCCCGGTCGGCATGCCCGGCGAGCTGCTCTGCGGCGGCGCCGGCCTGGCGCTCGGCTACCTCGGCCGCGACGATCTCACCGCCGAACGCTTCGTTGCGACCGACGCCGGCGCGATGTACCGCACCGGTGACCGCTGCCGCTGGGCCGCGGATGGAACCATCGAGTTCCTCGGGCGGATCGATCACCAGGTGAAGCTGCGCGGCTTCCGCGTCGAGCTCGGCGAGATCGAGTCGGTGCTCGGCAGCCACCCCTCGGTGGCCCGCTGCAAGGTGGCGGTGCGCGGCGAGGGCGCCGGCGGCAAACGACTGCTGGCGTGGGCCTGCGGCAATGACGGTTTCGACGCGTCCGCCGTGACGGCGTGGCTCGCCGGACGACTGCCCGCCTTCATGGTCCCCGATCACCTGATCGAGGTCGATGAAATGCCGCTCAACGCGAACGGCAAGGTCGTGGTGAGCCAGCTTCCCGAGCCCGATCATCAGGGCGCGGAGGTCCCGGGCCATCGCGCTCCGGACGGTGGGATCGAAACCCGGCTCGCTTCGATCTGGAGCGATCTGCTCGGGATCGAGCGTCCCGGCCGCGACGACGATTTCTTCAACCTCGGCGGCAACTCGCTCGCCGGTTTGCGCATGTTCGCGCGCATCCAGAAGGAGTTCGGCGTTTCGCTGCCGCTGGCGACCCTGCTCAAGGCCCGGACGATCCGCCTGCTTTCCGTCGCCATCGAGGGCACGGATGAAAAGGTCAAGCTCGGGTCCGCCGGTCAACTGGCCACCGTTCAGTCCAAGGGTGCTCTGCCACCCCTGTGTGCGATCCACGGCGGCGACGGCGGCATCCTCTTCTACCGTCAGCTCGCCGAGCGGCTGCCGACGGACCGTCCCTTCCTCGCCATCGAGTCTCCCGAGCTTGGCCGCGACGAGCGGATCGAGGTCGGCGCGATCGAGGACACCGCCGCGCGCTACGTCGAGATCCTGCGCACGGGTCGCCCCCACGGGCCCTACCTGCTCGCCGGATACTCCTATGGCGGCGTCGTGGCGTTTGAAATGGCCCGCCAACTGGTGGAAGCGGGCGAGGAGGTTCCGTTCCTGGCGCTCTTCGACACGGTCAACCCGGGCATCGAGCTGCGACCCTACGCGCTGAGCGAGCGGGTGTCGGTTTACTGGAACGCCCAGTCGTCGTCGCCGCTCGGCGAGCGCATCCTGCGGCTCGCGTCGCGCTTCAAGGACGGCGTTGAAACCCACTTCCGCGTGAAGGTCGAGTCGGCCGACGCGAAAGGCGAGGCCGCCGCCGCGCACACCGAGCGCCGCGCGGTCCAGCTCCGCGAGGCGCACGAGGCCGCGATGGATGCCTACCGGCCGCAGCGTTTCCGCGGCACCCTGCATCTCTTCCGTGCCTCGGCCGTGAACGACAAGTTCGAGGTCCCCGATGACTACGGCTGGTCCGACCATGTCGACGAGCTGCGGATCGTCGAGGTTCCCGGAGAGCACCTCACGCTTTTCGAGGACGGAAACGTCGGCCCGCTCGCCGAGGACGTGGCCGATGCGCTGAAACGCGCGGTCGGTTCCCCTTCCGGCAAACTTCACCACCCGTGATCCCGTAATCCTTCCCCCTTGTGATCCGCTGATTTTCAGATCATTCTGACAAGCCCCATGCCCCCCGTACGGCCAGCCGAGATTCTACGGCAGGCACTGCTTGTGTTCCCGATCCTGATCGGGGCGCCGGCCGTGTCCGGGCAGGATCTTGTCCCGCAGGAGGTGGAGTATGTCCCCCTCGAGCAGTTGTCGCTCGAGACCGAGGGCGACGCCCGCGTCGAGGACCGGATCGGTGGAGTCGAATGGGTCCCGGCACGGGATGAGATGTCCGAACCCGCCGAGAGCGGTTGGGATCTCGGCCTGGCGCTGGAGATCGCCTACGACGACAACATCTTCCTCAGCTCCGCCGCACCCGAGTCGGACCTGGTCATCTCCGTGAGCCCCGAGGTCGGCTTCACCACGGGGCGGGACGACGGCGAGGCGGCCTACCTCAAGGTGGCCTACCGGCCGAGCCTGGTGATCTATGTCGAGAACGGCGACGAGACCCGCATCGACCAGCGCTTCGCCCTCGAAGGCGCGGTGAACGGGAAGCGCACCGGTCTGCGCTTCGCCGGAAACGTCGACCGCCTCGGCGGTGCGACGCCCGAAGTCGGCGCCCAGATCGACCGCACCGCGTATGCCGCTGAACTGCGGGCCGCGTGGCGTCCGAGCGAGAAGCTGGCCGTTGAGATCGCGGGCGGGATCGACGGCACGGATTACGACGACGGACGTTTCTCCGATTCCGAGCAGGCCTACATCGAGACGGCTTTGCGCTACGCCTACTCACCGAAGACCGAAGTGGTGCTCGCGGTCACGGGCGGCACCGTCGAAGTGGACGGGGCGATGGACCAGGACTTCCAGCGCGCCACCGCCCGCCTGATCTGGGCGCCGAGGGAGAAAATCTCCTTCGACCTCGAGGCGGGCTTCGAACATCGCGACTACGGCGTGGGTTCGGACACCTTCCCGGTGTTCGACGGCAAGGTCGTGTGGACGCCCCGCGAGGGCACCGAGTTGTTCGTCATCGGCTACCTGCGGGAGGAAAGCTCCGCGATTTTCCCGGGCGAGAACATCGAGATCGCCGGTGCCGGCGCCGGGATCGCCCAGAGGTTCGGCGAGGGCTGGACCGCCCGCCTCGAGGCCGGCTACGAGTCCGCGAAATACAAGCGCGTTTCCGCCGTAGGAGCCGGTGGCCGCGATGACGGGATCTTCTACATCCGTCCGAGCGTCGAGTATCAGGTCAACGACCGCTTCCGCATGGGTGCCTTCTACCGCTACGAGAGCAACGACTCGAACCAGGCCGGATTCGGCTACGACGTGAACCGCTTCGGCGTGGATGCCGAACTCGATTTCTGATCGCCATGAACTTCCTTCACTACCTCATCCTGCTCCTCGCCGGGACCTTCGTCCTGCCGGTCGCGGCCCAGGACGAGCGCGCATCCGGCACCATCGGCAGTCGCGACAGCGTGTCGATCCAGGTCTTCCGCGAGGACGACCTGGCGACCCGCGGCCAGCTTTCGCCCGCCGGGACGATCAACATGCCGCTCATCGGGGCGGTGCGTCTCGCCGGCCTCACGACCGACCAGGCGGCGACGCTCATCGAGGGCAAGCTGCGCGACGGCTACCTCGTCCGCCCGGAAGTATCGGTGGCGATCACCGCCCGGGTGCGCAAGTCGGTGACGGTGCTCGGCGAGGTCCAGAAGCCCGGCGTCTTCCGCCTCGATCCCAACCGCCAGCTCACGCTCGTCGAGGCGCTCGGCATGGCCGGCGGCATGACGCGCATCGCCAACGAGAAGAAGATCACCCTGAAACGCCGCGGTCAGGCGCAGCCGCTGCGCATCGACCTGCGGAACATCACCTCCGGGCAGGCGAAGGACGTGCCGCTCCTCGACGGCGACATCGTCACCGTTCCCGAAAGCCTGTTCTGATCCGCCCCCCCTTGCCATGAAGTCTCCCATCCTCCCCTGGGAAAAACGCCGCGACACGGCGTTGAGCACCGACGTGTCGCCGGTGGCCACCGATCCGACCTTCTACATGCCGAAGGTCGAGATGTCCCGCTTCGCCAGCATGCTGCTGCGGCGCGGATGGATCGTGATCGTGGCCGGCCTGCTCGCCGCGCTGGCGGCGTGGTGGGTGCTCGGGCGGATGCCGAAGATCTATCAGGCGACCGGCTCGGTTTACATCAGCACCGAAACCCCGCAGGTCTTCGACGTGCGCCCCGTTTCCTCCGAACAGGCGCGGGACCTCGAACAGATGCTCTCGGTCGAGCGCGGCATGGCCTCGTCGAGCGTGCTGCTGCGCGTGATCGACCGCGAAGGGCTGATGGATGATCCGGAGTTCGCCGGACGGGATCTGAGCCGGCAGGCGGTGCTCGGGATTCTCGCCAACCGCGTGCACGTCGGGCTGAGCCGCGGCACGCGGGTGATCGAGATCGCCGTCGAGGACACCGATCCGGAGCGGGCGGCGCGACTGGTCGAGGCGATCAAGTCGGAGTACGAAACGTGGTCGGAGGAAGGGCGCGAAAGGCTGATCGAGCAGGCGAGCGCCGGCCTGGCCCGCGAGGAGGAACGACTGCGCATGCGCATGGAAGCCTCCGAGGCGGCCCTGCAGGATTTCCGCGAGGAGCATCCGGTGCCCGGGCTTTCGGTCACCGGCGGATCGAGCCAGGAAACCCTCGACATTCTCAATTCACGCCTGACCCAGGCCAAGGCCGAGCGGCTGCGGCTCGAGGCCGAACGCGAGGCCTTCGCCCGTTTCGACCCGGCGGACCCCGACGCGCTGGCCGGATTGAGCGAAGGCGGCCACAGCGCCGAGGTGCTGGCGCTGGTGCGCGACCTGCGCGACAGCGAGCTGGCATTCGACAAGGTGAAGGAACGCTACCTCTACAAGCACCCGACCTACAAGGAGGCCGCGCAGGCGGTCGAAGGCGCGAAGAAGAATCTGGCCCAGGCCGTGGGCATGGCCGGCGAGGCGATCGAGAAGAGCTACAAGGTCGCCGTCGAGAACGAGGCGAAACTCGAAGCCGAGGTCGCGCTGGCCAGCGGCGAGGCGGTCGGCGTCGAGGGTTTGCGCGCGGAGTTCGCGAAGCTTTCCCGGGACGCCGCGGCCGACCGCGAACTGCATGCCTCGGTCGCGCGCCGGCTCCGCGAAACGGCGATGGTCGGATCGGTGTCGTCGTCGTTCCTGAGCTGGCAGGAGCAGCCGCTCGCCCCCGAGCAACCCCACCGGCCCCGGCGCATGCTCCTCACCCCCGTGGCGGGATTCGGCGGAATGTTCCTGGGTGCCCTGCTGATGATCGGACTCGAACTCGGCGACCGCCGGGTGCGCGATGCGGCGACCGTCACGCGGGCCACCGGGGTGCCGTTGCTGGCGCGCCTGCCGGACGAGGCGGCGGGCGACGGCATGGTCATGCTTTCGTCTCCGCACTCGGCCGCCGCGGAAGCCTTCCGCCGCCTGCGGGCGGTGCTCATTCCCAGCTCCCATGCCCAGGGCATGCGCACCGTGCTGTTCGCCAGCGCCAGGGAAGGGGAGGGCACGTCGTTCTGTGCGGTGAACCACGCCGTCTCGCTGGCGGTGCAGGGATACCGCACGCTGCTGGTCGATGCCGACCTGCGCAAGCCGGGCCTGAGCCGCGAGCACCTCAAGGAGCCGGGTGGCGACCTCGGGCTCGGTGCCTACCTCGCCGGCGAGTCCACGCCGGCCGAGGCCTGCGTGCGGACCCCGGTCGAGCGCCTGTTCCTGATGTCGTCGGGCGCCATGCGCAGCGATGCGTCGGAACTGCTTTCCGGCACCCGTTTCCCCGCGCTCCTCGAGGAGGCGCAGCGCTGGTTCGACCGCGTGGTGATCGACGTGCCATCGGTGCTTTCCAGCAGCGACGCGCAGGTCGTCGCACGCTATGCGGATCACACCTGCCTGATCGTCGGAGAAGGTGGGAGCGACCGCCGCGAACTCAAGCAGAGCGCCGACCTGCTCCGGGCCGGCGGCGCGAATCTCGTCGGATTCGTCTGGAACGAGCATCCCGCCCACGCCAACGGCGGTCCCAGCCTGCCGGTGGCACGATACAAGCTTTCCGACACCAGCGCTTCCGCGATCGCGGACGCCCGCAACCTCGAACCCCATGATTGACATCCCACGCGAATTCTTCGAATAATCTCGCGTTTTGCTCCCCCGGCGAAACGTTTCCGCGGGTCACCCACCCGCGCTGTCTCACCCCCCATCCCCCCGAACATGAAAACAGCCATTCCCACGCGGGATGACGCTTCCTCGGCGTCATTTTCCCCGGTCGAAGCACCGGCCGCTCCAGCCTATTCCCTCCGCCACCGGCATCGCGCCTGGGTCGCGCACCAGAAGCTCATCGCACTCAGCTTCCTGGGAGACGCCGCGGTCGTGCTCTTCGCGATGCTCGCCGCCTACCTGGTGCGTTTCGAGACGCACCTTGCCACATTCGGTGTCGTCGACGAGGCGATCGACCTGAGCAGCTACCTCGGTCACGTCGTTCTCGGCGCGGCCTTGTTGCTCTTCCTGCTGGCGAATTTCCGCGCCCACGACCCGCGCCATTTCCTCGCGATCCGGCGGACGCTCCAGCTCGTCGCCAAGTCCTGCGCGATCTGGTTCGCCGTCTTCCTCGGTCTCACGCTCACCCTCAAGCTCGAGCCGGCGATCAGCCGCGCCTACTGCGTGCTGGCCGCCGGCCTGTCCTTCGCCGGCCTGGGCCTGTGGCGCTGGTTCCTCTACTGCGTGATGCGGCGCGAGCCGATCGCCTCGACCCTGCGGCAGAAGGTCGTCTTCGTCGGTTGGAACAGCGAATGCGAGCGCTCGGTTTGCGGCTTTTCCGAAGGACGCGCGCACCGCTACGAGGTTTCGGGCGTGATCCTGCCGGAGAAGATGGACTCGGCTTTCGAAATGCCCGGGTCCATCCCGATTCTCGGCACCGTCGGCGAGGCGCGCGACATCATCCGCGAGAGCGGCGCCGACATCGTCATGGCGGTCGACTCGGCCCTCGGCCGCGACGCGATGCTCGAGCTGGCCGAAACCTGCGGCAAGGAGTTCGTCGATTTCAAGCTGGTGCCGAGCTGCTTCCAGATCCTGCTGTCCGGGCTGCAGTTCGAGAGCGTCCACGGGATGCCGGTGCTCGGGGTCGGCAAGCTGCCGCTGCACCACGCCTTCAACAACGTCCTCAAACGCACCGTCGACATCGTCGGTGCCGTCATCGGACTGGTGGTCTTCGCTCCGGTTATGGCGTTGTTCTCGGCGCTCGTCTATCTCGAGTCCCCGGGCGCGGTGATCTACCGCCAGCGTCGCATCGGCCTGAACGGCCGGCCGTTCGACATCTTCAAGATCCGCAGCATGAAGCCCGACGCCGAGGCCGACGGCGCGCCGGGCTGGACGGTTCAGGACGATCCGCGCCGGCTCAAGGTCGGCGCCTTCATGCGCAAGTGGAACATCGACGAGCTGCCGCAGTTCTGGAACGTGCTGACCGGCGAGATGAGCCTCGTCGGTCCCCGTCCGGAGCGTCCGGAACTGATCGAGGGCTTCAAGGAGCAGATCCGCTGGTACAACGTCCGCCACAACGTGAAGCCGGGCCTCACCGGATGGGCGCAGATCCACGGCTTCCGTGGCGACACCTGCCTCAAGGAGCGCGTCAAGTTCGACCTCGACTACATCGAGAACTGGAACCCGTTCCTCGACTTCCAGATCATGCTGCTGACCTTCTTCAAGCGGAAGGGCGCCTGCTGATCGGCCCGCATCCGGTCTGTCCTCCGGGAAAAAGATGGCTACCATCGCCGCCGTGGAGACCGCCGAGCGGGAACAACAGGTCACCCGCCGCGATCGGTCGATCCGGCTGGCGGTGGTCACGTCGTTTCTCTCGAAGGCGGGCACCGGGCTGCTCCAGCTCCTCGCCATTCCCATCGCCGTGCGGGTGATGGGACGGGCGGAGTTCGGCATCTACACCAGCATCAGCCTCGCGCTCTCGACCGTCGCGCTGCTCGAGGTCGGCATCGGCCCGGCGCTCGCCCACGGCCTGTCCGAGGCCGGGGCCAGGGGCGACGCCCTGCGCCGCCGGGTGCTGGCCTCGACCTCCTTTTTCCTCATGCTCGGGCTGGCCGCACTGGTTGCGGTGCTGCTTGCCGTCTTGTTGCTCACGGTTCCGATCCCGACCCTCTTCGGCGACGACTTCGCGGGGCGCGAGTCGGTCATGCGCCCGGCGCTGTGGGTCGGTCTCGGCGTGTTCACCTCGCTCTTCGTGCTGGGGCTCGGCGGCCGCGTGGGCGAGGGCGTGCTGGAGGTCGCGGGCACCGACCTCTGGGGCGGCGCCGGCAAATAACTCGCGGCCGCCGCGGTCGGATGCGGCATCTGGTTCTTCCCGCAGGTCTGGTATCTCGTCGTCGCGATCAACGGATCGGTCGTCGCCGCCAAGCTGGCCAACACCGCCGCGCTGTGGAGGAAGCATCCGGACTTGATCCCGCGCCCGGAGTTTTTCCGGGTATCGACCGCGCGCCATCTCTTCGGCGACGGACTCGCCTTCGCCAGCGCCATGCTGCTCACCGGCGTGGTCGAGTACAACTTCTGCGGCTGGCTCGTCGGCCGGATCGGCGGGCCCGACCAGGTCGCACTCTACGGCCCGCTCATCGCGCTCACCGTCATGCAGCTCGGCTTCGTGATGATGGTCAGCACCCCCACCTGGCCGGCGGTGGCCGACGCCCTGGCCCGCGGCGACCGCGAGTGGGCCCACCGTGCGTCGCGCAAGCTCTACCTCTATGGCTGTTGTTTCGCCCTCGCCTCCGCCACGGGCATGATCCTCGTCGGACCGTGGGGCTTCCGCATCTGGCTCGGCGAGGAATTCGCCGGCGTCGGCCGCGGCGTGCTGGGTGCCTACGCGTTCTACTTCGTCGCCCACGTCTGGCGGCACCTGAACCACATGCTCATGATCGGCACCGGCCAGGTCGCCCGGCTCGCCCGCGTTCAGTTCGTGGAAACCCCGCTCCTCGCCGTCGCCGCCGCCCTCGCCCTGTGGTCGGGAGGCATGGGCGCCATGCTCATCGCCATGGGCGCGACGATCTTCCTCGTCACCGGCTGGATGCTGCCGATCCACGTGTGGAAACGGCTGCGGAGCGAGACCGTCTAACGTCGCTCGCGTTCGTAGCCCTTGAGGTAGCCGCGGGCGAAGTCCTCGGCTTCGCCGCCGGTGTATTCGGCGGAGTAGCGGGTCGGGGTGCAGGAAAGGCCGGCGGCGCGGTCGGCGCCGCCCTTTTCAAGACCGAGCCGGTAGCCGCGAAGCTCGCCGCGGGAACCGGTGAGGCCGCCGCATTGGCAGAGCAGCAGGACGGCGGCAAGGGGGAGGAAGAAAACCTTCACGGTGGAGATCCTAGCGGAGGAGACGCCGGAGTCGATCCAGCAAGTTGCCGTAGGGCGGCGCCTGGAAGAAGGGGTCGGGCCACTGGGGCCGCCGGGTGACGGGACGGCTGAAGGTGAAGGTGTCGAACCCGTGCCGTCCGCGGTAGCGACCGTGTCCGCTGGGGCCGACCCCGCCGAAGGGCAGGGCGTGGTTGACGCCTTGTTTCAGGACGTCGTTGACGCAGACCGAGCCGGAGCGGAAACGCCGGATCAGGTCATCCGCGAAGCCGCGACGGTTGGTGAAGACGTAGAGGGCGAGCGGGGCGGGCAGGCTGCGGAGGCGTTCGATGAATTCGTTCCGGTCCCGGTAGGCGACAACGGGCAGCAAAGGCCCGAAGACCTCTTCCTTCATCGCCGAGTGATCCCAGTCGGCTCGCAGCCAGCGGGGCGCGAGGCGCAACGACCCGGGATCGTCCCCGCCGAAGGTGTGGACATCGCCTGTCGAGAGGGCGAGCACCCGGTCGTAGTGCCGGCGGTTCGGCAGCCGGGCGAGGTCGGGGCGGGGGTGTTGATAGGCCTGCTCGAGGAAGGCGTCGAGATGCCGGGTGAATTCCTCGAGCCGGCCCTCCGGCACGGCGACGAAATCCGGGGCCATGCAGGTCTGTCCGGCGTTGAGGAACCTGCCGACGGCGATCCTTTCCGCGGCGAGTTTCAGGTCGCCGGTCTCATCGATCACCGCCGGCGATTTTCCGCCGAGTTCGAGGACCGAGGGGGCCAGATGGCGGGCCGCGGCGGCGGCGACCTTGCGACCGACGCTCTCGCCGCCGGTGAAGAAGAAGAAGTCCCAGGGCTGGTCGAGCAGCGCGGCGCCGACCCCGGCATCGCCCTGCACGACGGTCACGTGGGCGGGATCGCAGGCTTGCACGACGATTTCCGCGAGCAGCGCGGAGCTTGCGGGGCTCAGTTCCGAGGGCTTGACGGTGACGCAGTTGCCGGCGGCGACCGCGGCGACCGCGGGGCTGAGCGCGAGCTGGAGGGGGTAGTTCCACGGGGCCATCACCAGCGCCGTGCCGAAGGGCTCGCGGTGGATGCGGCTGGAGGCGGGAAGGAAATAGAAGGGGTGCCCGGCCCGGCGGGGCCTGGCCCAACGGGGGAGCTTGCGGATGGCCAGCCGCAGGTCGTCGCGGATGAAATGGTACTCGCTGAGCCACGCTTCCAGCGCGGGCTTTCCCAGATCGGCCTCCAGCGCGTCGAGGATGTCCTTTTCCCGCGACTCCCAGGCGGCCAGCAGGGACCGGAGCGCGTCGCGACGATGCTCGACCGGACGCGTGGCTCCGGATGCGAAGAATTCCTCTTGTTGTCGCCGGATCCCGGAAACCTCCGCATCTCCTGCCTTGCGTTCCTCGCGCATGCGCCGAATCTAGCACGTCGGCGGGCGGGATCACGCCCTAGCCGCTGGAAATCTCACGAGCATGGACAAGGGAAACATCCTGGTGATCGGAGCGGGGCTCGGCGGTTTGTCGGCGGCGATCTCGTTGCGGGCGGAAGGGTATCGGGTCGAGATCCTCGAGAAGAACGACCGGGTGGGCGGCAAGCTGAACGTGAGCGAGATCGACGGCTTCACCTTCGACCTCGGCCCCTCGATCTTCACGCTGCCGCAGATCTTCGAGGATCTTTTCAAGCGCGCCGGGAAGCGGATGAGCGACTACGTCGAACTCCAACCGGTCACGCCCCACTGGCGGAATTTCTTCGAGGACGGGCTCGTGCTCGACCTGCTGGAGAAGCCGGAGGACATGCGGCGGGAACTCGGGAAGCTCGAGGGTGACGCGGCTGCGCACTGGGACGACTTCCAGCGCTTCCTTGAGTATGGCCGGCGCCAGTACCGGATGGTCGAACACGGATACTTCGCCAAGGGCCTCGACACGACCTGGGAGATGATCCGGCACTACGGGTTCTTCGGGCTTTTCCGGGGGATGGACTGGAAGCACAGCATGTCCGAGTCAGTCGCCCGCCATTTCCGCAGCCAGCACCTGCGGTGGATCTTCGAGTATTTCATCAAGTATGTCGGCTCCTCGGCGAAGGACGCGCCGGGTTACATGAACATGATGTCGCTGATCCAGTTCGATCACGGCCTGTGGTACGTGAAGGGCGGCATGTATGAACTGGCCCGCGGCCTGGAAAAGCTGGCGGCGGATCTGGAGATTCCGATCCGCCTCGACACCCGTGTCCGCGAGATCACCAGGAACGGGCGCCGCGTCGATGGCGTGGTGCTCGACGACGGCACCCGGCTTTCCGCCGGTCACGTGGTTTGCAACATGGAGGTGATTCCCGCCTACAAGCATCTGCTCAAGGAGGACGCGCGGTTCATGAAGAAGCTCGAGCGCTTCGCGCCCGCGTGCTCGGGGCTGGTGCTGCATCTCGGCACCGACCGCATCTACCCGCAGCTCGCGCACCACAATTTCTTCTATTCGAAAGACCAGTCGAAGCACTTCGACACCGTGTTCCGGAAAGGGAAGCTGCCGGAGGATCCGACGATCTATCTGGTCGCTCCGACGCGTACCGATCCGACCAAGGCGCCGGAGGGTTGTGACAACATCAAGGTGCTTCCGCACATCCCGCCGATCGATCCGGAGCATCCGCTATCGGAGGCGGACTACGAGGCCTATGCCGAGCGGGTGCTCGAGAAGCTCGAGCGGATGGGCCTGACCGACCTGCGCAAGCACGCGGTGGTGCGTGACATGCTCACCCCGGTGGACATCGAGCGGATGTATCTTTCCAACCGCGGGTCGATCTACGGGGTGGTCAGCGACTGGAAGCTGAACAAGGCGTTCAAGGCGCCCAAGCAGAGTTCGAAGTATGAGAACCTGTTCTTCACCGGCGGCAGCGTGAATCCGGGTGGCGGCATGCCGATGGCGGTGCTTTGCGGGCAGAAGGTCTGCGACCGCCTGGTCGCCAGCGATCGGGGGTGATGTCCGCCGCCGTCGCGATCGTGGCCTGGACGGGTGCGTTGCTGGCGCTGGCGGCGGGGCGGTTGTTTCTGGGCCGCGCCCGGGGGCTGCCGCCGGTCGGCGAGGGCGTGGTGCCGCGCGTTTCGGTGATCATTCCGGCGCGGAACGAGGAACGGAACCTGCGCAAGCTCCTGCCGGCCCTCGTGGCGCAGACCGTGCCGCCGCACGAGATCATCGTGGTGGACGACCAGTCGGATGACGACACGGCGTCGGTCGCGCGGGCGTCGGGTGCCCGGGTGATCGAGGGGAGGTCCCTGCCCGAGGGATGGTTCGGCAAACCCTGGGCCTGCCAGCAGGGGGCGGACGCGGCCGAGGGGGAGTGGCTGTGGTTCCTCGATGCCGACGTCGAGCCGCAACCCGAGGCACTCGCCCGACTTGGCGTGCTGATGGCGCCACGGGTGGCGATCTCCGTGTGTCCGTGGCATCGCATCGAGGGGGTCTACGAGAACCTGTCCGCGTTCTTCAACCTGCTGATGGTCGGAGGCATCGGTGCCTCGACGTGGCGCGGCGACGACGCCCCGGGCATCGGTCTGTTTGGTCAGTCGATGCTCATCCCACGCGATGTCTATGACGAGGTGGGTGGCCACGGCGCGGTGCGTCGCACGGTGCTGGAGAACTTTCACCTGTCGAAGCCGCTCGAGGAACTGGGCGTTCGCCGGATCTGCCGCATCGGTCGTGGCGCGATCTCGATGCGAATGTTTCCGGAGGGATATCGGCAGCTCTTGGAGAGTTGGGTGAAAGGCTTCGCCTCCGGGGCGGGCCTGACCCCGAAGCCGGTGCTGGTGTTGTCGTCGATCTGGATCACCGGCCTGATGATGCTGACCGTCGCCGTCGCGCTGCTGCCGCTGGCGAAGGGACTGGCCGCTTGGGCTGTTGGGCTGGCCTACGTTGCGGGGGCGCTGGGCCTGATGACGGACCTCCGTCGCATCGGCGGCTTTTCCTGGTGGAGCGCCCTGGCCTTTCCGATCCCTTTGCTGTTCTATCAGGTTGTCTTTGTGATGGCGGTGCGTCGCCGGCGTTCCGGCCGGATGACCCAATGGAAGGGGCGCGATGTGGATTGAGCTTTCGAACGTCTGGGTGGCGGTGCTGAACGTGGCGGGGATCCCCGCGGCGCACTTCGGGCTGTCGTGGCTGTTCACCCGGATGCCGGCGTCGTGGTTCCGGCCCGCGGCGTTCCCGTTCGCGCGGTGGCCCGGCGAGTCGGCGGGGACCTATGATCGCTGGTTCCGGGTGAAGCGATGGAAGCATCTGCTGCCGGACGCGGCGGGATGGTTCGGGGGGTTTCCCAAGGCCGGCCTGCGGTCCCGCGATGCCGCCTATCTTGAGCAATTTCGCATCGAGACCTGCCGTGGCGAGGCGGCGCACTGGGCGCAGTGGCTGGTCATCAGCGGATTCATCATCTGGACACCATGGCCGTGGGCGCTGGTGCTGCCGGTTTACGCGATCCTGATGAACCTCCCCTGCATCCTGCTCCAGCGGCAGAACCGGCTGCGGCTCGGCAGACTGCTTGTTGCCGACCCCTGACGCCGGTGATCACGGGTGTCCGAATACTCTGCCCTCCGGGGAGCTAGTCAGCCAATTGGCTTCGACGGCGGCGCAGCAGGCTGGAAACGGTAGCCGCAGCGGATAGAAGCAGCGCGGAAGCTTCGGGGATGGTCTCGACGGATGTGAGGTTGAACTGCGTGAACTCCTGCGAAAACGCATAGAAGCCGAATCTGCCTTGCGGAAGTGATGAGGGTGCGCCCGGTAGATCCGTGGCATCGACATCGAACTGCAGCACATCGTTCACATAGAAAAGGATGTTCGTCGGGGTGTAATCGACGCGGAAGGTGTAGGTCGTATTGTCCGCCCAGCCCGTCGAACCCAGAGTTGCGCCCCGGGCGATCTCGGCAACGGTGCCCGTGTGACCCCACAGGTCGGAGAATGCATCGGCAGGGCGCCCGGTGACGACGCTGAGGGCAAGCCCTCTGGGGCCATTGACCGGAGACGGGCCCGGCCCGGCCTGCGTGGCCTGTTTCCAATCGATGAGGATGTACTGGGAGGTGCCCGGCGTTGAGAGGGAGCCGGGCGTGTAACCGAGGACAAGGCCGATGAAGTCGTCGTCGGTGGAGGTGTTGACCGTCATCGTCCCCTCGTAGGAGTTGTTGAGAGAGTTCCCGGGGGAGAAGAGAATCGTGGGGTCGGAGTTCGCCAGCTGCAGGGCGGTATCCGAGGCGATGGACCAGGCGCCAGGGTTGCTGGGGTTGTAGTTGTCCGCGGCGAAACCGGCCAGGCTCACCGCTGCGGTCGCCTTCTGCGCGAGCAGGGGGAAAAATGCCGATGCCAGTATCGCGCAGGCGGGAAAAATCGATTTCATCGTGGGTCCATCTATGCGGTCCGTTAGGTGCCGTCAAGAGGCATTCAGGCACGCTCCCAGACCTGCATTTCACGGGCACCGCGCAGGTTGGCATCCGCAGGTTTTCCTCCTCGGGACCACCGAGCGATACCAGGCAAACCGTAGACCGAGCGCAAAAAGAAGGGGCGGATTATGCATTGAACTTTCAAACCAATGGGGGGCGGTGCTGCACGGGAATCCTCGCCGCCCACTTCGGGCTGTTGTGGTTGTTCGCCCGGACGCCGTCGTCGTGGTTCCCGTTTGGGGCGTTGGCCGGGGAAGAGTCGATGGGACCTATCCGGAACGCGTGAACGAAAAACCCGCGGCACCACAGAGGCACCGCGGGTTGTTTTCGGATTTTTTGAGTCGAGGTCAGAGCCCGAACTCGTCCGGGTTCTTCGAGATGATGAAGGCGGTGACCTCGAAAATCTCCTCGGGCTTCAGCATCTGGCCCCAGGCCTGCATCTTCGCGCCGTTGTGTCCGGCGGAGTCGGCCGGAGTACCGTCGTTGATGAGCTTGAAGAGATCAAGCGGCTGGCTGCCGTATTTCCACTCTCCGTCGACGAGCGAAAGCCCCGGCAACGGGATCTTCTGGTCGCCGACCGCGAGGGTGGACGTGAGGTCGGCGGCGTGGCAGGCGACGCAGTGGGTGGTGTAGATCGCCTCGCCTGCGGCGACCTTTGCGGGGCTCTTCGCCCAGTCGTTGACGAGTTGCTCGTTGGAGATGCTTCCGAGCGCGTCGGCGAGGGCGGCCTCCTTCTGCTCCTGCAGTGCGGACATCTTCGAGACGATCTTCTCGGAGTCGGTCCGGTAGGCATCGGTGTGATAATAGATCACCCAGTAGATGAGGAACCAGGCGATGGCGAAGTAGAAGGTGAAGAGCCACCAGTTCGGAAGCTTCTGGTCGAATTCCTGGATGCCGTCGTACTCGTGCTCGCGCAGGATGACTTCGCCTTTCTCCTTCGCGAAGGCGCCGCGTTTCACTTCGGTTTCGGATGCTTCGTCGGACATGGGATTTATCGGTCTGAATCGTTGAGGGGCAGGGTGGCGAGGCGTTCGCGCTCGGATTTCCCGAGCCGCAGGGCCCGGATGGTGGTGACCACAAAAACCCCGAACATGAGGGCGAAGGCGATCATCGGCACGATGGTCGTCCAGTCCTCGTGGACCACGCGTTTGAACATTTCGGACATGGGACCTTCGGTTGGAAATTAGGTGATTGGAGATTGGGTGATCGGGGACGATGGGCGTTGCGCGCCGCTCTCCTCTACTTATTCGTTGTTGGCAGTCGAATCATCGTTGCCGGTGATCTCGGTGCGATAGGAATCCGGGTCGAGCGGTTGGCCTTCCGCCGGGCCTTTCTTCTCCTGGATGCGGTAGGTGCCGAGCTTCTGCATGTAGGCGATGAGGGCGACGACCTGCCGGTCGGCGAGGTATTTGGCGAACTCCTCCTGATCCATCTCCAGCCCCGCGGGCTGGAGCACCTTGGCGGCGGCGAGGTTGTTGGCGATCTCCAGCGACTGCATCCGCGCCTTGTCGATGATCTCGTGCTGGTTCATCGCGGGGTATGGCACGCCGAGCTTGCGCTGGACGGCGATCTTCTTCGGCAGCGCCTTGATGTCGGTCTCCTGCTCGAAGAGCCACGGGTAGGCCGGCATGTTGGAGCCCTCGGAGGTCTGGCGCGGGTTCATGAAGTGGTTGTAGTGCCAGACGTTGTCGCGCACGCCGGTGCGCATGAACTTCGAACCCTCGACGATCTCGCCACCCTCGCGGGCGAGGTCGGGACCGGTGCGCTTCGAACCCCACTGGAACGGGTGGTCGAAGAGCGACTCGCCGAGGTGCGAGAAGTCGTCCTCCTTGCCGGCGCGGCTGTAGCGCATCACGTCGGGCATGAGCATCCGGATCATCTGCGAGTGGCAGTTGTAGCAGCCTTCGGAGACGTAGATGTCACGGCCGGCGAGTTCGAGCGGCGTGTAGAGTTCCTGCAGGCGGCCCTCGACGTTCTCCTCGCGGTTGACGATGAGCGACGGGATGATCTGCACCGCACCGCCGATGGCGACGGCGATGAAGACGAGCAGGGTGAAGGGCAGGTAGTTGTGGAGGAGCCGCTCGTGCCAGTCGATCCACTTCGCGCCCCGCGTGCGGAAGCCGTGGATCGCCTTGATGGCGAGCAGGATGGTCACGACGAGCGCGGCCACGTTGGCATAGGGCGGCAGGAAGAACCACAGGCACAGGGTGAAGCAGCCGAGGATGCAGTAGGCGACCGGATCGTTGATGAGCGTTTCGCGCAGCTTCATCGAGTCGTGCGATCTCACCGGCACGGCGACCTCCACGGTGTCGTCGTGGGGCTGCCCGGAGCGGGCGGTCTTCCACAGGTTGATGGCGCACAGCACGAAGCCGAGGAGGAAAAGCGTGCCGCCGAACGAGCGGAGGATGTACTGCGGCTGGATGGCCTTGAGCGTTTCGACGAAGTCGTATTTGAGCGTTGTTCCTCCTTCGGCGACTTCGCCGAGCATCAACCCCTGCATGACGCCGGCGGTCCACATCGCGGCGACGTAGAGGAGGATGCCGACCAGCCCGATCCAGAAGTGCATGTTGGCCATGGCGACCGACCAGAGCTTGGTTTTCCACAGCCGCGGAGCCAGCCAGTAGAACATCCCGGCGGCCATGAAGCCGTTCCAGCCGAGGGCGCCGGAGTGGACGTGGCCGATGGTCCAGTCGGTGTAGTGCGAGAGCTGATTGACGGCGCGGATCGAGAGCAGGGGCCCCTCGAAGGTGGCCATGCCGTAGAAGGTCACGCCGGCGGCGAAGAACTTGATCACCGGATCGGTGCGCAGCTTGTTCCACGCCCCGCGCAGGGTGAGCAGGCCGTTGAGCATGCCGCCCCAGGAAGGCGCCCAGAGCATCAGCGAGAAGAGCATCCCCAGCATCTGCAGCCAGCGGGGCAGCGAGGTGTTCAGCAGGTGGTGGGGGCCGGCCCAGATGTAGATGAAGACCAGCGACCAGAAGTGGATGATGGAAAGGCGGTAGCTGTAGACGGGACGGTTCGCCGCCTTCGGCAGGAAGTAGTACATGATCCCGAGGATCGGGGTCGTGGGGAAGCAGGCGACGGCGGTGTCGCCATGCCACCAGCGGACCAGCCCGGCCTGCCGGCGGCCGAAAACCGGGTAGGAAGGGGGGAAGGAGGTCGGCAGCGAGAGGTGGTTGACGATGTAGAGCATCGCCACGGTGACGATGGTCGCGATGTAGAACCAGAGCGCGACGTAGAGGCTGGACTCGTTGCGTTTCGCCAGGGTCCAGAAGAAGTTCACCGCGAAGACGACCCAGATCAGGGCGACGGCGATGTTGATGGGCCAGATGAGTTCGGCGTATTCCTTGCCGCGGGTGAGTCCGGCGGGGAGGCTGACGGCGGCGGCGACGATGATGAGCTGCCAGCCCCACATGTGGATCTTCGACAGCAGGTCGGAGGCGGTCCGGGCCTTGCACAGCCGCTGGGTGGAGTAGTAGATGCCGGCGAACATCATGTTGCCCACGAAGGCGAAGATGACCGCGTTGGTGTGCAGCGGGCGCAGGCGGCCGAAGGTGAGGTAGGAGATGCCGTCGGCCTGGACCGCGCCGAAGGTGAGTGTCTCGAGGAACTTGCCGTTCATCTGCCACCACGAGAGCTGGGTGGCGCAGATGACGCCGACGAGCATGCCGACCAGTCCCCAGAGGACGGAGAAGAACATGAACTGCCGAACGGTCTTGTCGTCGTACTGGATGGTCGCGGTTTGCGTGGCGGGTGTGCTCATGGAAGAGGGTCTCTTGGAGTCAGAGGTTGGCTTGATCCTGGTCGTCGTCGTTGAAGGGAAGCAGGGAGTCGCGCTCGGGCGAGGAGTGCCGGGAACGCCGGAGTTCGCCCACGAAGCAGAAGATGAAAATCCCCGCGAGGCAGGAGCTGACGAGGATGGTGAGGGCGATGACGTTCATCGGAGTTCGCGGAAGGAAGCGGATCGCTCCCATGGCGTCCCCGCGTTCCTTGCCTTGGATTGCGCGGATCTTGTGGGCGGTCTTGCGGGTTCCCTCCTGATCCTCATGCCGCGCAGGAGGTGGCCACCCACTCGAGGTAGGAGTCGGCGATGAGGGAGGCGAGGCAGTGGAGGCGGAAACAGTCGGGATTGAGAATGAGGTGGAACTGCTCGATGTCGGCGACGGGCCTGCCGATGGCGGCGCGGAATCCACGGGGATCCTTGGCCAGGGTGCGGGTCGCTTCCGGGTGGTTGACGACGAAGCGTCCGCGACGGGCGAAGGCCGTCAGGACGCGCCGGACGCCACAGGTGCTTGTCGGGTCGAAGGGCGGGGTGGTTTCGTCGATCCCGAGCAGGCGCCGGTGCTCCTTGCTCGCGGAAACGAGAGCGACCAGTTCGGCATCGAGGTGAATCCAACCGGCGTCACCGGCGTCGTCGAATTCGTTCAGCAGCGCGACGACCTTCTCCGCGCAGCCTTTGATCGGGGTCGCACCGGTGTCGACCAGGACGTAGGGAGAGCCCGAATGACCAGCGTTGATCAGCCAGGGATGGAGTGAGTCGAGTGGACGGTAGTGCATGGCAGGATGCCTCGCACTCTTCACGATCATCGCTTCCCCGTGCTCCGCGAACCCTCGTCAACTCTCCGCGAATTCTCGCGAATTCGAAGGGTCGCCCCGGCTGACCCGGTTGCGTCCGGCTCACGGCGCCAACCACTGCCTGCGGGTGCCGTACACCTCCATGCACCGATCCGTAAAAAAAGTACACCGGAGCATCGGCCGACCTCGGAAAATCCACCCCCGACCCTCGAAAAATTCCAAAAAAGCACCTCGGAAAGCACGGAAAACTTCAAAGAATCTCCCTCAAGGACACCCGAATACACTTCATAAACTGCTGATTATGAATGGTTTTTGGAGAAAACTAAGAAACCTTCAATTTCTCTTGCGCATTTGGGTGTACTTTGGTGTAGTTCAAGGCACGTCAGCGCACTGACGTTCTGTGATGTCCGCCGAAGGCAAAGTTTACGAGAGTCACTACGACTACAAGATGGACCCGAAGTATCGGGTTTCCATCCCGGTGGCTTTCCGTCCCGACGGGGACGAGCCGGTGCGGCTCCAGGTGTCGAAGGAGCACGAGGAGCAGGTCATCAAGATCTTCAGTGTCGCGGCCTTCGAGGACAAGTTCCGCCAGATCGCCGAGTCGAACCTGACGCCGGCGAAGAAGACCAAGCTGGCGGGCGCGCTGCGGATGACCTCGAAGGAGGCGACCATCAGCAGCCAGGGCAAGCTGAGCGTGCCCAAGGACTGGGCCGAGGACATCGGCCTCAAGGCGGACGGGCCGGTCAAGGTCGCCGGTCGCGACAGCTACTACATCCTCTGCTCGGAGGACACCTTCCGGCGCATCGTGGAGGCCGACATGAACATCGACGACGACGAGCTCGGCGTCCTCTGAACCAAGAAGATTTCACCCAAACGAACGACAACATGCTGTTCGCCCTTCCAACCCCGGCATCCGGATCCACGCATCCGGTGGCACCCACCGCCGCGATCGCGCCGGTGTCGGGGTTGGGCGTATTTTTCATGCGGTCCGGAGCCATCGGGACAGTGCTCCGCGCCGCGTATCAGACGGTTGTCCGCCCCGGTTTCCATGGCTGGTTTGCGGGGCGGCGACCGTTGGCTTTCCAGGCTGAGCGGAGGGAGCAAATCGGGACAGCGCTCCTTTCGCCGATCAACCCGCGTCCCCGTGCCGGTTTCCATGGCTGGTTTACGGCACGGGGCGCGGCAATCGATTTCAACAACGGACCCCACGCGCCAATCGGGACAGCGGCGCGCGGGGGACATCAGACGACCGCGCGCTCCGGTTTCCATGGCTGGTTTGCGGGGCGGCGACCGGGGCTTTCCCAGGCTGAGCGGAGGGAGCAAATCGGGACAGCGCTCCTTTCGCCGATCAACCCGCGTCCCCGTGCCGGTTTCCATGGCTGGTTTACGGCACGGGGCGCGGCAATCGATTTCAACAACGGACCCCACGCGCCAATCGGGACAGCGGCGCGCGGGGGACATCAGACGACCGCGCGCTCCGGTTTCCATGGCTGGTTTGCGGAGCCTCGGTCGGGGCTTTCAGATGGCGGAGGCTACCATGTCTCCGTGCTGCCGGAGGAAACCTGCGAGTGGATGGCGGCCGGACCGGGTCGCTTCATCGTCGATGCCACCCTCGGCGGCGGCGGACACAGCGAGCGTTTCCTGGATGCCGGCGCGACGGTGCTGGGAATCGACCGCGACCCCGAGGCGCTGGCGCACGCCCGCGAACGGCTGGCGCGGTTCGGCGACCGCTTCCGCACCTGGCAGGGCAACTTCGCCGACTATTTCCGAGACAACCCCGGGGTCCAGGGGGGAGAGCGGGCCGACGGCCTGCTCCTGGACCTCGGGGTCTCGTCTCGCCAGCTCGATGCGCCCGAGCGGGGATTCTCGTTTCAGAAGGACGGCCCGCTCGACATGCGCATGGGACCGTCCGTCGAACTGACCGCCGCCACCGTCGTGAACGAGTGGCCCGAGAACGAACTCGTCCGCATCCTGCGCGAATACGGCGAGGAGCCCCAGGCGCGGCGGATCGTCTCGGTCATCGTCGAGCGACGCCACGAGCGCCCTTTCGAGACGACGCTCGAACTCGCCGGCTGCATCGAGGAGCGGATCGGCCGCCGCGGGCGCACCCATCCGGCGACGCGGACTTTCCAGGCGATCCGGATCGCGGTGAATGACGAGCTGGGCTCGCTGGAGCGGGCGCTCGAACGCTCCGTCGATCTGCTGAAGCCGGGCGGACGGCTGCTGGTGATCACCTTCCACAGCCTGGAGGACCGGATGGTCAAACAGTTCATGCAGGACCGGTCGCGTCCATGGATCGACCGGCCCGAGTGGCCCGAGCCACGCCCCAACCCCCGCTGGGCATTCCGACTTCCACAGCGCAAGGCGATCGCACCGAGCGACGCAGAGATCCGAGTCAACCCGCGGGCCCGCAGCGCAAAGCTGCGGGTCGCCGAGCTTCTGGACCCCGACACTCCCCGACCATGAACCGCCGACGTTCCTCCGAACCGAGATCCCACACCGCCGCCTTCGTCGCACTGATCCTGATGGTCGTCGTCGGCACCGTCGGCGGTGCCCTGCACGCGATTTACCGCAACGGCCAGATCAAGACCGAGCGCGAGATCGCCAAGACGCGCGAGCGCATCGAGGAACACCGGTTGGACATCCAGATGATCGAAATCGGCAAGGAGCGCGCGCTCGACCTCTACTAGATCCGCGCGGTGCTTGAGCTTTACGACTCGGCCCTCACGGCCGTCGGCCACGGCGTGGTCGAGAAAGTCCATCCGCTCCCCGGACCGGAAGATCCGCCGGTTGCCCTCCGGCCTTGATTCATGTCGTCCCGCGCGTTTCAGCTCCGCTGTCTGCTGCTGTGCTCGGTCCTGGTGGCCGGGCTCAGTTTGCTTTCGGTGCGGCTGATCCAGATCCAGATCTGGGACCGGAAAAAGTATGCCGAACGTGCGCGGGCGGCCTACGACCGCAGCGAGATCCTGCCCGGATTTCGCGGCAAGATCGTCGATCGCCACGACGAGGTGCTGGCCAAGAGCATCGGACTCAGCACGGTGATGGTCGATGCCAAGCTGCTCGACGATCCGGTGGTCGTGGTGAAGGCGCTGGCCTACGAAAGGGCGGCGTCGGAGGCGGATTGGGACGGGCTCGACGAGACGGGCCGCCAGCGCAAGCTGAAGGCCTATCGCAGCATGATCCTCGAGGAGGAGCCGCCGGAGGTCATCGTGGCGAAGCATCTCGCCCGGGTCATCGAGATCCTGTCGCGGCCGCTCGGCCTGCGTAAGGACGAGTTGCAGAGGCGGATCGAGCAACCGAAGACGAAAGGACGTTTGTACTATCCGATCGTCAAGGACCTGGCCGAGGACGACGCCGACCGACTGCGGACGCTCATCGCCGAGAACCACCTGAAGGGATTCCGTTTCGAGAACTCGATCCGCCGCTGGTACACCTCGCCGGAGCTGGCCACCCACGTCATCGGCTACACCGGCGAGGAGGAGGTCGAGGGGCCGCAGGGCAAGCCGGTTTACCGCCAGGTCGGCAAGTTCGGGGTCGAGGCGGCGATGGAGGAATACCTGCGCGGCCGGGACGGCCTGTGGGATCACCTGAACATCCCGATGCCGGGAGAGGAAGGCAGCATGATCCCGCCGGTGCACGGATTGAACGTCCGCCTGACGCTCGACATGGGCGCGCAGGCGATCGTCGAGGAGGAACTGGACGCCGCCCTCAAGGAATTCGTGAGCAAGCGCGGCTGCGTGGTGGTGCTCGATCCCAGGAACGGCGAGCTGCTGGCGATGGCCAGCCGTCCGCACTTCAACCTCAACCTGAAGGAGGGCCTGGACGAGGGGGCGATGAACTACGCGCTCCAGGGAATCTACGAGCCAGGTAGTACTTTCAAGATCGTCGGCGTGGCCGGCGCGCTCAACGAAGGGCTGGTCTCGCCGCGGACCATGGTCTTCTGCCACAACGGCCTCTACGTCGAGGGCAAGCTCCGGATTCCCGACCACCATCCCTACGGCATGCTGTCGGTGGCCGACGTGCTCAAGAAGTCGAGCAATCCCGGCGCCTTCAAGGTCGCCCGGCAGCTCGGGGTCGACCGCTTCTACCGCTACGCGCGGGACTTCGGCTTCGGCAGCGAGACGGGCATCCTCCTCAGCGGCGAGTCGTCGGGGATCGTGCGCAATACCGGCAACCTGATCGACTTCAGCCGGGCATCGTATGGCTACGCGCTCAACGTGACCCCGCTGCAGGTCGCGGCCGGCTACGGGGTGATCGCCAACGGCGGCGAGTGGATCCGCCCGCGGGTCGTCCGCTCGATCGTCGCCAGCGACGGGACCGTGATCGAGCGCTTCAAGCCCGAGGTCGAGCGTCGCGTGTTGAAGGAGAGCGTCGCGAAGGACTTGCGCGAGGCGCTGACGACCGTGACCGAGGAAGGCGGCACCGCCACCCGGGCGGCGGTCGAGGGCTTCAAGGTGGCGGGCAAGACCGGCACCGCGGTGCGCATCAAGGACGGCCACTACCAGCAGGGGCACTACACCGTTTCCTTCGTCGGGATGATGCCCGCCGAGGACCCCGCGTTCGTCTGCCTGGTCGTGGTCGACGACCCGCTGACCGAGGAGGTGAGCCGCTATGGCGGCACGATCGCGGCTCCTGTCTTCTCGAAGATCGCCGGTCGCCTGGCGACCCACCTGAACCTGATCCCCACCGAACCGATCGAGGAGGAAGGGGAGGAAACCCCGCTGGCGGGAACCCGGGAGCCATGAAGCTGCGCGACCTCATCCCCCGCCTGCGGCGACCCTTGGTCGACGGCGACCTCGACGTCGAGGTGGCGTCGATCACGGCCGATTCCCGCTCGATCGGGCCGGGATCGATTTTCGTCGCGATCCGCGGCGGCAGCACCGACGGACGCCGCTTCATCCGTCCGGCCGTCGAGGCCGGGGCGGTGGCGGTGATCGCCGACTCGGGACGCGAGACCGGCGACCCGACCGAAGTGCCCTGGATCCAGGTGGCCGATACCCGGGCGGCGCTTTCCGCGCTCGCGGCGGCTGTCGAGGGGGACCCGTCCCGGGACCTCAAGTTGGTCGGCGTGACCGGGACCAACGGCAAGACCACCACCGTCTTCCTCTGCCATCATGTGATGAAGTCGGAGTGGCATCGCGCCGGACTGCTGGGAACCGTGCGCATCGACGACGGCGAGCAACGGGTCGAGGCGAGCCACACCACGCCCGACGCGGTGGCGTTGCAGGGCATCGTCCGCCGCATGCTCGACAACGGCTGCCGCGGAGCGGCGCTGGAGGTTTCCTCGCACGGCATCGACCAGAAGCGGGTGGCCGATCTCGCCTTCGACGCGCTTGTTTTCACCAATCTGACGCAGGACCATCTCGACTATCACGGGACCATGGAGGCCTACGCCGCGGCGAAATTCTCGTGGTTCGAGGCGACCGCCGCCGACCCCCGCGGCAAGAAGCCCGTGGCGGTGGTCAACGGCGACGATCCGAAGGGTGCCGAGCTGGCCGAAAAACTCGAAGGGAGAATGCCGGTGACCCGCTTCGGCTTCGGCCTCCACAACGACCTGCGGGCGATCGATTTCCGCCAGTCCGCCCGCGGGCTCGAGTTCAAGCTCGCGGCGAAGGGGCGCAGCTACCTGGTGCGGACCCCGTTGATCGGCCGCTTCAACGTGCTCAACGTGCTCGCCACGCTCGGCGCGGCCCGTGCGGTCGGCATTCCGCTGCGCTCGGCGATCGCCGCGCTGGCCGACGCCCCGCAGGTTCCGGGACGGATGGAGAACTGCGGGACGCGCGACCGGGTCACGGTGTTCGTCGACTACGCCCATACGCCCGACGCGCTGGAGCACGCCTGCCGCACGCTCAAGGAACTCGAACCGCGACGACTGCTCACCGTCTTCGGCTGCGGCGGCGACCGCGACCGCGGCAAGCGCCCGCTGATGGCCAGGGCGGCGGCGCGTCACAGCGACGCCTGCATCATCACTTCGGACAATCCCCGCAGCGAGGACCCCGAGGCGATCATCCGTGAGATCGAAGCGGGCATGGGGAACGCGCGCCATCGCAGCGTGACCGACCGCGCCGAGGCGATCCGCATCGCGATCCACGCCGCCGGTCCGGGCGACATCGTGCTGATCGCCGGCAAGGGTCACGAGACCTACCAGCAGTTCGCCGACCGGACGATCAACTTCGACGACCGCAACCAGGCCCGCATCGCCCTCGAGGAGCGGCCCGCCTCGGAAAGGGGGAACCGGTCATGAAGCCGCTCGACGCCGGAACCCTGGCGGAGGCCACGGGTGGCGAACTGGTGGCCGGGGACGGCGCCATCGAGGCCGGCCGGGTTTCGACGGACACCCGCGCGATCGGCCGCGGCGATCTTTTCGTGGCCCTTCGCGGCGAGCGTTTCGATGGCAACGACTTCGCCGCGCAGGCGGCGGAGGCCGGGGCCACGGTCCTGATGGTCGAGCGCTGGGAGGGCGAGGCTCCGGTCGGCGTGGCGGTGGTGCGGGTCACCGACGGCCTGCTGGCGCTGCAACGGCTCGCCCACTGGCACCGCAGCCGCCTCGACCTGCCGGTGATCGGCATCACCGGCTCGAACGGCAAGACCAGCACCAAGGATTTCGCCAGGGCCGTGCTTTCCCGCCGCGGCCCGGTGCTCGCGACCAAGGGCAACCTCAACAACCACATCGGAGTGCCGCTGACGGTGCTGTCGATCGACGACACCCACACCGCGGCGGTGGTCGAGATGGGGATGAACCATCCGGGTGAGATCGCGCCGCTGTGCGAGATCGCGATCCCCCGGTTCGGCATCATCACCAACATCGGCACCGCCCACATCGAGAACCTCGGCAGCCGCGAGGGGATCGCCGAGGAGAAGGGGGCGCTGGCCCGCGCCCTGCCCGAGGACGGGGTGCTCTTCGTGCCCGCGGGGTGCGACTTCTTCAACTACTTCAAGTCCCGTACCAAGGCCCGCGTGGTGCCGGTCGGAAACGGGCGCGGTCTGGTCCGCGCCGAGGATCTCCACCAGGCCGATGGACGCACGCGCTTCAGCCTCGTGATCGAGGACCGGGCCGCCGCCGAGGTGGACCTGCCGGTGGTCGGACGCCACATGGTCAAGAACGCCCTGCTCGCCGCGGGATGCGGCTGGGTGCTGGGTATGGACCCCGAAGAGATCGCCGCCGGTCTTTCCGCCGCCGAGCTGACCGGCGGGCGGTTGCGCCAGTACTCGTCCGGCGGCGTGATCGTCTTCGACGACACCTACAACGCGAATCCCGAGTCGATGGCCGCGGCAATCGAGACGCTTGCCGAAACGCCGCTGCCCAACGGCGGACGCCGCTACGCGGTGCTCGGCCCGATGGGCGAGCTGGGAACGCACGGCCCGGATGCCCACCGCCGCGTCGGACGGATCGCGGCCGAGGCCGGCGTGATCGTGATCGCCGTCGGCGAGGCCGCCGCCGGGATCGCCGAAGGTGCCGGCGGCGCGGACCTGATCACCGATCCCGCGGAAGCGGCCGCCGAGATCTCGCGTCGCGCGATGCCCGGCGATGCCGTCCTTTTCAAGGCGAGCCGCAGCGCCGCGATGGAGAAAGTCATGAACCAAGCCCTTCCCCCCCGAGACTGATGCTCTACTGGATCTACGAATGGTGGCGCGAGGCCTTCGACGCGGAAAAGACCGCGGGAGTCGAAGGCTGGGCCCACGCGATGAGCTTCTTCAACCTGCTCAAGTACATCACCTTCCGCGCGGCGTTCGCCTGCCTGCTGGCATTCCTGCTCAGCGTGGTCGCCGGGCCGCGGGTGATCCGGCGACTCATCTCGCTCAAGGTCGGCCAGCCGATCCGCACCGCCGAGGAGGTCCACAAGCTCGCCGAGCTGCACGGCGGAAAGGTGGGCACGCCGACGATGGGCGGGGTGCTCATCCTCGGGTCGGTGCTCGTCGCGACCCTGATCTGCGCGCGTCCGTTCAATCCCTTCGTCGCCGTCTGCGCCTGCACCATGGGAGCGCTCGGGTTGCTCGGCTTCTGCGACGACTACGCGAAGGTGAAGCGCAAGAACTCCGACGGCATCAGCGCCCGCGGCAAGCTGTTCTGGCAGCTCGTGATCGCGGTGGTTGCCGCGTGCTTCATCTATTTCAAGCGCGAGATCTCCGGCATCGGCGTCACCGAGGAAATGGTGGCGCAACTCGGCTACCGGCCCGGCTTCCAGTTCGGGGCCTTGACGATGAGCATCAGCGAGATCTCGTTCCCGCTGCTCAAGGTGCCGCTGCTCGATCTCCATTGGCTGATCATCCCCTTCTTCGCGGCGATCGTCATCGGATGCTCGTACGCGGTGACCCTCACCGACGGCCTCGACGGTCTCGCCACCGGTTGCACGATCACCGTTTCCCTGGCCTACGGGATCCTCGCCTACCTGGCCGGCCACCTGTTCATGGCCACCGATTACCTGACGATTCCCTACAACCGCTTCGTCGGCGAGTTGGCGGTCTTCCTGCTCGCGCTGGCCGGGGCGGGCTTCGGCTTCCTGTGGTTCAACTGCCACCCGGCCAAGGTCTTCATGGGCGACACCGGCTCGCTGGCCATCGGCGGCGCGCTCGGCACCGCGGCGATCTGCGTGAAACAGGAGCTGCTGCTGGTGATCATCGGCGGCGTCTTCGTCATGGAGGCGCTCTCGGTGATGCTCCAGGTCGGCAGCTTCAAGCTCCGCCGCAAGCGCATCTTCGCGATGGCGCCCATTCACCACCATTTCGAACTCCGCGGCTGGCACGAGAGCCAGGTGATCATCCGCTTCTGGATCGTCTCGATCATGCTCGCGCTGTTCGGCCTCGCCCTTCTCAAGATCGTCTGATGACCCTCTCCGGAAAACGCGTGAACATCCTCGGTGCCGGCTCCAGCGGCCGGGCCGCGGCGGCGCTCGCCCTGCGCGAGGGCGCCGAGGTGCATGTCTACGACGGTCGGGAGAAGATCGACGCGGCGATCGAGGGCGCCACCCTGCATGCCGGGATCACGCCAGACTCCGCGGCGGCCTGCGACCTGCTGGTGGTGAGTCCCGGCGTGCCGACTTACGGCGAGCTGGTGGCGGCATTCTCACGCGAGGCGGGCGAGACGGTCGGCGAGATCGAGCTGGCCAGCCGCTACTATGAAGGTCGTATCATTGCCATCACCGGGACCAACGGCAAGACGACCACCACCGAGCTGGTCGAGCGGGTGATGAGCGCCTCGGGCTTCGCCACCGCGGCCTGCGGAAACTACGGCACGCCGGTCTGCGAGGTCGTGATGCGCGATCCGGTGCCGCAGGTGCTCGCGCTGGAGGCCAGCTCGTTCCAGCTCGAGACGATCGCCGGCTTCCGTCCGGACGTGGCGGTATGGCTGAATTTCTCGCCCGACCACATGGACCGCTACGAGTCGGTCGGGCAGTACCGCGCCGCCAAGCTGCGGATCTTCGAGAACCAGCGGGCCGACGACACCGCGGTCGTGCGCCACGGCGAGGAACTGCCGCAGCTTGCCGCGTCGGTGGTGACCTTCTCCACCGAACGCCCGGAGGCCGAGTGGTTCTCCGACGGTCGGCGGCTCATGCATCGCGGCGAGCTTTTCCTCGACCTCCACGAAGGCTCGCACCTGCGCGGCCTGCACAACGCCGAGAACGCGATGGCCGCCATCGCCGCCGGCCTGGCCGCCGGTGCCGACCGCGGCTCGATCTCCCGCGCCTTCGACGGCTACGCGCCGCCGCGCCACCGCTGCGAACTGGTGCGCACGCTGGACGGCGTCGAATGGCTCAACGACTCCAAGGCGACCAACCTTCACGCGCTCGAAAGCGCCCTCCGATCCCAGGACCGCCCGGTGGTCCTGATCGCCGGAGGCAAGGAAAAGGGACTCGACTACACGCCCTTGCTCCCGCTGCTGCGCGAGCGGGTCAGGTCGGTCGTCACCTTCGGCCAGATCGGCCCGGCGTTGGCCGGCACCCTCGGGTCGGCGGTGCCCGCCGAATGCGTGGCCACCCTCGCCGAAGCCGTGCCGCTCGCCCGCGGCCACGCCGTCCGCGGCGGCACCGTTCTTTTCTCGCCCGGCACCTCGTCCTTCGACCAGTTCGACGGCTACGAGGAACGCGGCGCCACCTTTTGCCAACTCGTAAAGGAACTTCGCTGAAACACCCGACCACCATGAGAAACCAACGCCTGACCGTGAAACGCCGTCCCGCCCGCAAAGGGGGGCTGACCACGCTCTTCGTGAATGTCGCGAGGAAGAAGAAGCGCCATCGCGCCGCCACCACCGCCTCCGCCGCGGACTTCGAAGGAGACGTGCCGAACCTCGGCGTCGCCCGCGCCCTGATCGTCATCCTCGCCATCCACGTGGTGGCGATCGCCGGCATCTTCTTCCACAGCCATTGGCTGGAAGGAGACGAGTCCGCCAACATGGAAACCGCCACCCCGACGCCGGACCGCGCCGCCGCCGCACCGGCCGCCGAGGAGTCCGACCTGCCGAAGATCCGCTCCGGTGACTCGCTCTACACCGTCGGCACCGGCGATACCTATGAAGGGATCGCCTCCCGGTTCGGCATCGATGAGACCGAACTGCGCTCGGCCAACGACAACATCCCGCTGCGCCAGGGCCGCTACCTGCGCATCCCACCGAGGACCATCACCGCCGTGGAGCCTCCGGAAATCGCCGAGCTGCGGAACGGCGGGCAGCCGGTCCATGTCGAGCCGGCACCCGAGGTCCGTGCGGATCCCGTCGTCCCGCCCGCCGCGGGCCTGGTGGTGACCGACGCCGCCCGCCAGGCCGACGCCCGCCAGTCCGGCCGCGAGATTCCCGCCGCCGCCGGCTCGTCCGGAGACTACAAGGTCCAGCCCGGCGACACCTTCTGGGCGATCGCGCAGAAGCACGGCACCTCGGTCGACAAGCTCATGTCCCTCAACGGCATCGACAATCCGCGCCACCTCCGGGTCGGCATGGACCTGAAGCTTCCGGAGTAAAGAAGTTCCAAGTAAGAAAGTCCAAGTTCCAAGCGCTTCGCACGCCTCACGCCATGCCCCGTTACCTGAACCTCGCCCTCTGCGCCGCCGTCGCGACGCTGGTGGCGCTCGGGCTGGTGATGCTGGCGAGCACCAGCGCGTGGGTGCAGGGCGCGGAGGAACCTTACTACTTCTTCGCGCGCCAGAGTTGGATGGCGGTTGCAGGGGTGATCGGGGCGTTCTTTCTCGCGACGCTGAATCCCGACCACCTGCGGCGGATCTGGCCGTGGCTGCTGCTGGGCGGATGCCTGCTGTTGGCCCTCTGCTACGTGCCCGGCGTGGCGGCCGACATCAACGGCGAACGGCGCTGGATCCACTTTCCGGTGGTCAACCGCTTCCAGCCCTCCGAGGTGGCCAAGGCGCTGACGATGATCGGCCTCGCCGGCTGGTTCGCCCGCTGGCAGACGGAGATCCCGACCTTTTGGAAGGGCTTCGTCGTGCCCGGCATCCTGCTGGGTATTCCGTTCCTGCTGATCCTTTTCGAAACCGACATGGGCACCGCCGTCGGCCTGGGCGCCGCCGGATTCGCGGTGCTTTTCACGGCGGGCGTGCGGCTTGTCTTCCTGGTCCCGACGCTGCTGGCCGGCGCCACGGGCTTTTACTTTCTCGTCCGGTCCAACGAGAACCGCTGGAGCCGTATCGAGGCCTGGATGAACCTCGAGGATCCCTACCACCAGATGCACAAGGGCCTGCAGCAGTGGCGGGCGCTGCTCGCCTTCGGCAACGGCGGCGTCAAGGGCCAGGGACTCGGCAACGGCTTCGAGAAGTTCGGGCACATGCCGTACGCGCACACCGACTTCATCTTTCCGAACATCGGCGAGGAACTCGGACTTTTCGGCACGCTGGCCACGGTGCTGTGCTACGTGGTGATCGCCGTCGCCGGGGCGGGGATCGCCATTCACGCCTCGAACGTCTTCAATCGCTGCCTCGCGATCGGACTCACCGCCGTGATCGTGGTGCCGGCGATGGTCAACATCGCCGTGACCACCGCCGTGCTGCCCAACACCGGCCTGCCGCTGCCCTTCGTCAGCTACGGCGGCACCAACCTCGTGTTCACGCTCGCCTCGGTCGGCCTGCTGTGCGGCATCCACCGCCGCTCTCGCCTCGACCAGCGTCCCGAGCCCGGCCTCACCGCCCGCAAGACCTACGAGGTGCGGCTCTGAGTCGTGTCAGGTTCACGGACGCGAGGGGTTGTTGACCACGTATCTTTGGAAGATCGGGGATCTATATTTTGAGAAAGGTCATCCAGGCCTTCCAGTGGCACGACCGTCCCGGTCGTGGATGCGAAACGCGCGACCATTCTTCCGGCGGGGAATGGCTCTCAGCGGTTGGTCGATCCGGAGGCCCATGGGCACGCTGAAGTTGTGCCTTGTCCGACTTTGCTCGACCGGCGCGGGACCTCCTGAAGGAGGAACTACCTACTCCTATGGCGGACCTTTTCAGTGCTCGATCGCAGGGGATTCGGCGAGGACGGGAAATTTGGTGAGCAACTCCTTGTGGAAAGGAATCTCGCCGTTGTTTGGCTGGCTCGGTCCGGTGCTGGTGCGACCGCGCTCGATGAGCGCGACGAGTTCCCCGATCAACTCGTCGACCTTGTCGGGATGTTCGCTTTCCAGGTTCTTCGTTTCTCCGGGATCGTCGGCGAGGTTGAAAAGCTGGACGCGAGGCAGCTTCTTGTCGTTCCAGGCCTGCTTCGGCTTGGGCTCGGACCATCCTCCCGATCCGGGGCAGAGACACAGTTTCCACGGGCCCTTGCGAATGGCGAAGGAGCCGTTGATGGAATGGTGAACGGTCGCCGGGCGCGGGTCCTGCGCCTCACCGGTCAGGGTCGGAAGGAAGGAAACCGAATCCGGAGCGGCGGTTTCACCGAGGGGCTGGTCGAGTGCGGCGGCGACGGTGGCGAAGATGTCCGTCTGGCAGATCGTGCGGTCGCTGACCGCTCCGGCAGCCACCTTGCCGGGCCAGCGGACGAGGAATGGAACGCGGTGGCCGCCCTCGTAGATGTCCGCCTTGTGGCCGCGGAGCTTGCCGTTCGGGAAGTGTCCCTTGGCCTCGAGCTTGGGGATGCCGGCGGCCGGCGAGCAGCCGTTGTCGGTGGTGAAGACGATCAGCGTGTCTTCGGCGAGCTGGCGGTCGTCAAGCTCGGCCAGCACTTCGCCGACGACCCAGTCGGTCTCCATCAGGAAATCGCCGTAGGGGCCGAGGTCGGATCTACCCTTGAAGGCCTCCGACGGCGCGATGGGGGTGTGGGGCGAGGTGAGGGGCAGGTAGAGGAAGAACGGCTTCTCCATCTCATTCGCCCGACCGATGAACGCCCGGGCCTCGCGCGCGAAGTCACCGAGGCACTGCGCGGCCTCCATGCCCTTGACCGCCGGGCCCCAGCGTCCGGGATGGAGTGCGTTGGAAATGGTCGGCTGCTCGATCACCTCGTCGTCGCGCAGATAGACGTAGGGCGCCATGTCGAGCGAGGCGGGGAAAAGGAAGTCCTCGCTGAAACCGAGCGCGGTCGGGCCGTTGGCCACGGGCTTGCCGAAGTCGATGTCCCAGCCGACGCCCCTGGTCGGACCCTCGGCGGCTTGCGCCTTCTCATCGAGCTTCGCCCAGCCGAGACCGAGGTGCCATTTGCCGATGACCGACGACTGGTATCCGTGCTTTCCGAGAAATGCGGCGATGGTTGTTTCCCCGTTCCGGATCAAGGCCTCGCTGGGACCCCAGAGCACGCCGTTCTTGAGAGGCGAGCGCCAGTTGTAGCGGCCGGTGACCAGCGCGTAGCGCGTCGGCGTGCAGACCGAGGAGGCACTGTGGGCGTCGGTGAAACGCATGCCTTCCTTCGCAAGGCGGTCGAGGTGGGGGGTGGATGCCTTGCCGCCGTTGTGGGAGACGTCGCCGACGCCCATGTCGTCGGCGAGGATCACGACGACGTTCGGCGTCGCGGCGGCGAGCGAAGAGGCGACGGTGGCCAGGAAAAGCAAGCAACGGAGCATGTCGGCCTTCAACGGTGCCGGCCGGGCCGAGCTATCAACTTCGTGTGGTAGCGTCAGGGTGCTGCGGTGTCCTTGGCCGGTCGCTCGACGCGCACGTCCGCCGTGCCGACGAGATCCTTCAACCGCGAACGCAGGGTGCTGTCGACGAGGTCGAGAGCGCCGCTCTTGGTCGCCTCCATGCGCATCTGCTGGCGCAGTTCCCGCAGCAACGTGGCCCGGTCGGCGGCGGTGACACCATTCCACCATCCGTCCTTTTCGCTGAGCACCTCGAAGTCGATCAGTTCGACGCCGAGGATGGCGGGCTCGGGAAAGCGGGCGACCGGCACGCCGTCCTCGACCTGCAGCGACACGCCCGGCTCGAGCCGGTAGCCGGCGGTCACCCGGTAGTCGCCGCGGATGATCAGCTTCTTGGTGCCGGCGGAAAGGTATTTCAGGATGAACGCCTCGTTCTCGTAGCTGCGGGTTGCGGACATCCGGAGTTCCAGCAGGGAAAGCTCGCTGATCTCGTTGCGCGAGACCACCTCGGCCCGGCCCTCCACGATCCGCGTGTCGGAATTCGTCAGCGCGCCGAGCACCTTGTCGAGGCCGCGTTCAAGCCCGGAGGTGGTGCCGCCGACCGCCTTGTTGATGCTGCGGAGACCGAAGAAGGCGAGCAGCACGACCGCGGCCAGCAGGGCGAGCCAGCGGACGGTTTTCCAGATCTCGGGGTGATGCGACATGCGTTCAGGAATGGGTGCGCCGCGGAAGGCTGGCGTACGCGGGGATGCCGGTCACGAAACTAACAACCATGGCCATCAGCAGCATGCGGATGCAGACGAGAAGGAGTTGAGCCCCGAATCCCGCGATCAGTCCGACGATCAGCCCGCAGAATCCGATCAGCACGGCAAAGATCAACAAGACCACGGTCGGGGTGAGCAGCATCGAGACGAACACCCCGCCGCGGAACGCGCCATCGGTCGAGCGGGGGTCGTCGCGGTCGCGGGACGAAAGCGCGGTGACGAGGATGCCCAGAACAAGGCAGGCCACGCCCGCCCAGGACGTCGGCCAGCCGAGCGGGAGCGAGCCGCCGACAAACAGGACCATTCCCGCGACCAGCAACAGCCAGGCGAGCCTGAAGGGAGCGGACATGCCGCGCAGGAGTTGGCGGGTCTTGGAGAACACGCTGGGGGAGACTACGACGGAAACGCCCGGATCCTGAGTAGAAACTGCCGACCGGATTGGAGGAGTGGCGGGGTTGCATTCCGGAGGTCGAGCGCCTAGCGGTTGCGGCGTGTGGGAAGCGATCAGTGAATGGGGCGGATGGTACGGGCTCAGCGTCGGCGGCGCGTGGGTCGTCACCGTCAGTCTGGTCGTGATCGGCTTCGCCGGATGTTTCATTCCGGTCATTCCCGGGCACCTGATGATCTTCCTCGCCGCCGTGTCCCACCGGCTGACCCTCGGGTGGCTGCTTGAGCGGGACTCGGGGGCGGAATGGTGGACCTTTGTGGTGCTGGGCCTGTTGCTGGCGATCGGCCAGGCCTTCGACTTCTTCAGCGGGGCGGCGGGCGCGAAGTGGTTCGGGGGCACGAAATGGGGCGCCGCCGGGGCCATTGTCGGCGGCATCGCCGGCATGTTCTTCATGCCTTTCGGACTGCTCGTGGGGCCATTGGTGGGCGCCTATGCCTTCGAGGCGATCTTTGCGAAGCAGGAAACGAAGCCCGCGGTGATCTCCGGCGTCGGCTCGGCGGTGGGGACGCTCGCCAACCTCGTGGTGAAGGTGATCATCGGCGTGATCATGATCGCGTGGCTGTTCATCGACATCTGGTGGGTCGGCTGAGGCTTGGAGGCGGGGCGCCCCCGTCCCGCGGAGGTGAGGCTGCTGGCGGGGTGCCGTTTGGTTGCCAGGGTGGGGTCCGCCGTGACGGTCGCAGCGCGGGGGCGCGCTGCCTCCAATGGCGGGCGAGCAACTTCGCTCCCCGGAACTTGGCACTTGGAACTCTGAACTTCCGGAGCGAAGCTCCCGCGCCGCTCCCCGGGCGATCGCTGTCGGCTTCTTCGGAATCCGGCAGAGGAAAGTCCGGACACCACAGGGCAGCGTGCCTCGTGAAAACGGGGGACGGGTCTCCGCGAGGAGCCCGGACGGAAAGTGCAGCAGAAAACAAACCGCCCAGCCCCACTTTTGCGATGAAGACCTTCATCGCAAAAGTGGGGCTGGGTAAGGGTGAAAAGGTGGGGTAAGAGCCCACCGCGCCGGAGGCAACGACGGTGGCACGGCAAACCCCGCGCGGTGCAAGACAGAACAGGGGAAGGGTCGCCCGCCCGTCGAATCCCCGGGTATTAGTCGCATAGAGAAATGATCGTCGAACCCCGCAAAGGCGGGGGGAACAGAATCCGGCTTACAGGGGAGCGGCCGCTCTTTTCCTTCAGCGCTTCAGGCGCCCGTCGATCTGCTCGCGCAACTCCGCGACCACCTCGGGCTTTTCTCCGGCGATGTTCTTGGTCTCGCCCTCCGCGGACCGGTGATCGTAGAGTTCGGCGGTGCCGTCGCGGTGGATGATCAGGCGGTGGTCGTCGGTGCGGATGGTGGTGGCGCGGTTGTGGTAGGCGATGGCCGTGCCGCCGGTCCTGCCGGGGTCCTTCATCAGCGGGACGAGGCTTTCGCCGTCGAGAAATCCGGGCCCCTCGAGTCCGGCGAGTTCGCAGAGCGTGGGATAGACGTCGAGGGTTTCGACGATGGCCGAGGGGGCGGCCCCGGGATTCTTCATTCCGGGCGCGCGGATGATGAGCGGCGACCGGAGCGATTCCTCGAAAAGCGTGTGCTTGCCCCACACCGCGTGCTCGCCGAGGTGCCAGCCGTGGTCGCCCCACAGGACGACGAGCGTGTCGTCTTCGAGGACGAGGGTTTCGAGCCGGTCGAGCAATCGACCGACCTGGGCGTCGGCGTAGCTCACGCAGGCGGCGTAGTGGCGGCGCACCTCGGTGGCGAAGTCGCCGTCCTTGCGCGGATCCTTTCCCCAGCGCTTGTATTTCATGAACTCGCCGGAGCCGTGCCAGGTGGTCTTGCCCGCGGGCTTGTCGGGGTGGGGGATGGGCGGCAGGTCGATGCCTTCGTAGAGATCGAGGTACTTCTTCGGCGCGCCGAAGGGGAGGTGCGGACGGATGATGCCGACGGCGAGGAAGAAGGGCTTGCCGGACTGCTTCAAATGCTCGAGCTGACCCAATGCGGTCTCGGTGGTGAGGCCGTCCGGGTAGATGTCGTCGGTGCCCGGCTCGGCCTGATAGACGGCCATGTCGCCGGCCCGGTTCCGGATTTCGCCGTGGGCGAGCCCGTGCATGACGCCGCGCGGATGCTTCCATGCTCCCGTCGGTTGGAGATGGCGGCTCCAGGCCCCGGGCATCTCGGGTTTCGACGGCTCATCCCAGTCCGGTCCGCCGCGGCCGCCGGGATGGTGGCTGACCTTGCCGATCGAGACGGTGACGTAGCCCTGATCGCGGAAGAATCGTGGCAGGGAGGGCTGCGCGGGCGGCTCCTTGAGGCGATTCGCCCGAGCGAAGAGTGCGCCGTTTCCGCCGTTGTTCCGGTCGTAGGTGCCGGTGAGCAGGGTGTAGCGCGAGGCTCCGCAGGTGGGTGCCTGGACGTAGTGGTTTCGGAAAAGCACACCCTCGTCCGCCAGTCGGTCGATGTTCGGTGATCTGATGTAATCGACTCCGTAACAGCCGAGCTCGGGCCGGAGGTCGTCGACGCAGATCAGCAGGACGTTGGGCCGGTCGGCGGCCAGGGCGGGCAGGCCGATCAGGGACATGACGGCGGCAAGGAGACGAAGCGGCATGGGCGAGCATACTCGCGCGGAGTGGCGTCTTTTTCGCCCCAGTTGGATCGACAGCGAACGCGGCCGGGTCTATGCACGCGCGATGCTGCGTCCGGCTGTCGTGATCCTTTTGCTGGCCACCGCCGTGATGGCGGTGCCGCTGCGTGTGGCGACCTTCAACATCGAGACCCATCGCAACGAGGACGGCTGGCCCGACTACGCGCTCGATGCGCCGGGCACGGTCGACTTCGACAGCGTCGCCGCGATCCTCGCCCGCATCGATGCCGACGTGGTGGCGCTGCAGGAGGTCCACACCTCGGACATCAACGAGGGCGACCTCGACGCGCTCGGGACCTTGCTCGGTTTGCCCTACCGGTTCGAGGGGAGCAACTCGGGGAACTTCGACACCAGCCTGAGGGTCGCGTTCCTGTCGCGCTACCCTTTCGTTTCCACCACCTCGATCTTGTCTCCGCCCGGAGCGAAGGAGATCTCGCGTCACAGCCCCGCGGTGGTCGTGGACGTGCCGGGTACGGACAATGATCCGCTGCTGATCTCGGCGCATCTCAAGTCGGGGACGCTGACGAGGGACCGCTTCCGCCGGGCGATCGAGATGCGGCGGCTGGCGGCGCACTTGTCCACGTCGGGGTTCGGTGCGTCGGACAACTTCATCATCCTCGGCGACTTCAATCCCTCGGGGATCGACCGCAGCTTCGACGAGCTGCCGTCCGGGTTGCCGGGAAGCTACGTGCTCGGAAGCGACGTCGGCTTCCCGGTCAGCTACTCGACGAACATGCTGTCGTACTTCGGCAGCCCGATGCCGACCTTGCTCGATCCGCGTCAGCTCGACGGCGACGACGCGACCTACGACTTCGGCCAGACGCTCGACCTGATCATGGTGTCGCCCGGGCTGGCCGGACGCCCCCACGCGACGGAGATCTACAACTCGGTGCTGGATGTCTCGAATGGCGATGGCCTGCCGAAATCCGGATCGCCGCTGGCGGCCGGCACCAGTGCCGACGCGTCGGACCACTTCGCGGTCTTCGGGGATTTCCAGCTCGATCAGGACCCCTTCAACCTCGCGCTCGCCGCCTCCGCCGCGAGCATTTCGGAGGGCGGCCCGGACGGAAGCCTGACACTGACCGTCACGCTCGCCGAACCCGCCGCGGATGCGGTGACGGTGATGTTTTCCTCGGACGACACGGCGGCGGTGCCGGTGGATGCGAGCGTTTCGATCCCGATGGGCGGAACGACGTCCTCCACCGCGGTTTCGACTTCACGGAACTTCCTCTTCGACGGGACGCGCACGGTCACCTTCACCGCGACGGCAACCGGCTATGCCCCGGCCGAGGTCGAGGTGCAGTTGCTCGACGCTGACGCCGGTTACGCCATTTCCCAACCCGGCGGGGTGATCGTCGAGCACTTCGATGGCTTCGGCGGCGCACACGATCCCGCGCCGTGGTCGGGCGGCGGCGTGCCGTGGCTGGGGGCCGACGACGGAAGTTCGGCGTCTCCGGGTGCGAGAGCCTACGGCGCGGGGGGCGAGGATGCCGTCGGGTTTGTCAGCGATGGCTCGGGCATGGTCCTGGAAACGACCTGCACCAACGCCACCGCGGTGCCCCTGACCATCCTCGACGTGTCTTACGAGGCCGAGCAGTGGCGATCCTCCTTTGGTGGTGCCGCCGACCGGATCGAGGTCGAACTGGAGACCGGCGCGGGAGTCGTTCCGATCCCGCTGCTGACCTTCGAAGCCCGCACGGATCTTCCCGACGGACCCGTGGCGGGAGGCATGCCCACCCAGCGGTCCGCCCGGATCCAAGGCCTGTCGATTCCTCCGGGTGGGGATTTCATCCTTCGCTTCGAATTCGTTCCCGGACCCGATTCCGCTCCGCTGCCGGAGGATGTGTTCATCAACGAGTTCCACTATGACAACAACAGCACCGACGAGGGCGAATTCGTGGAGGTGGTCGTCGGTCCCGGGTTCGCCGGAGAGCTTTCCGCGGTCGAGCTGCACCTCTACAACGGGAGCAGCGGCACTCCGTATGGCGTGGTTCATGACCTGGCGGGCTTCGTCGGGGGTGAGCCCACCCTTTCCGGGCACCGGATCTTTTCAAAGGAGATCGAAGATATTCAGAACGGAGGCTCCGGTGAACCGGAGGGCTTTGCACTGGTGGTGGACGGAACGGTTGCGGAGTTCATCTCATACCGGGGGAGCTTCACCGCGCTCGGAGGTCCGGCTGTTGGCATGACCTCGGTGGATGTCGGCGTGTTTCAAGGATCAACCAGCACCCCGGTTGGAGAGCGGGCGCTGGGGCGGACCGGGAGTGGAACGAGTCCTTCGGATTTCACCTGGGTGCGCTTTGACTACGGCGTGCCGCACAGCCCGGGTTCACTGAACGCCAGCCAGACGATCTCGCTTCCGGGCGCGCCTTCACAAGGCCTGGCGATCAATGGCGTGAGCCTGGTCTTCGTCGAGGACACGGATGGCGACGGTCTCGCCGACGACGTCGATCCCGACGACGACAATGACGGATTGTCCGACGATGACGAACTCGCCTTCGGAACCGACCCGCTGGATGCGGCGTCGAGGTTTGCCCTTCGCGTGACGACCGGGGTTTGGGGTTCCGAACTGCGCTTTCCCGGAGCCGAGGGCGTGATCTACACCATCGAGTGGTGCGACGATCTCGCGAGCTGGGACCACTCGACGACGGTGGAGGGGCAGGAGGCGGAGCTGGTGTTTCCGCTGCCGTCCGGAGAGGAACGCGTGTTCGCCCGGGTGCGGGCCGGAGAGTAGCCTCAGGCGGTGTCGAGAAACACGTCCTCGTTCTTGAACGTGCCTCGCATCCGGCGGCGGTGGACGTGCTTGTCCTTGATGAGGAGCTGTTTTGATTTCTCCGGCTTGGAGAAACTGCCGGCGGTGCCCGGGCTTTCCTCCCAGCGGGTCAGCGCGAAGAGCCCCGCCCGGTTGACCTGGCAGTAGAGTTCGTGATCGAAGTCCTCCTTCTCATGCACCTTTCCGTCGTGGATGTGGACGGTGGGAAAGAAAAGCTTGTCGGGATGCCTGGTGGGAAAGGTGAAGGCCATCGGATGGGCCTCGTGCTCGCCCTTTCGCAGCTTGAAGACGGCGAAACCATAGTCGGAATAGACCGGGATCTGGTCCCATATGTCCTTGCGGATGCTGAAGCGCGGGTCGAGGCGGTCGAAGTCGGCGGCGGTGGGAACGAAGGAGGCTTCAAAGGCACCGACCTGCTCGACCTTCAGGGGCTCCGCATCGACCGCGTCCGTTGGCACGACGTTTCCACGACTGAGTGATTCTGGACGAGGGAATCCGCTGTCGAGATCCTCGAAGAACTCCTTGTAGCCCTCCAGATTGATGAACCTGAGCGCGTCCTCGCCGCTACCGGGCGGCACGGGGAGCGGCAGGATCATCGCCATGTCCTCCTTGGATCCGAAGTTCATCTGGTAAGCCAGCGCCTGGCGGGCCGGCTCCGACATCCGGGCGAAGATCCGGGTCGAATTGACGAAGAGGACGGGCTGGCTGAAGCAACACATGTACAGACCGTGCGCGAAGAGTCGTCGCTTTTCCAGCCGGAAGAGTGGGGGGACTTGGAGTGCGGTGGCTTGCCACCGCTTTTGGGCGACCTGGGAACGCTCCTTGCTCCTGGGTGCTTGGGGCGAGGCAAGAGAGCCTTCTGCGTCGGGCGGAGCTTTGGGGAAGAGCTGCGCTTCTTCGTAGCTCGAAAGCGGTGGCAAGCCACCGCACTCCATAAAAAAGACCGGGCAGCTCGCGCTGCCCGGTCTTGGGATTCGGTGTTCGGCGATTACATCATGCCGCCCATGCCGCCCATGCCGTGGTCGTGGCCATGGCCAGCCGGTTCTTCCTTCTCGGGAAGGTCGGTGACGACGCACTCGGTGGTGAGCAGGAGTCCGGCGATCGACGCGGCGTTCTGCAGGGCCGAGCGGGTGACCTTGGTCGGATCGACGACGCCCGAGGCGAGCAGGTCCTCGTAGGTGTCGGTGGCGACGTTGTAGCCTTCGGCACCGCTCTTCACGCGCTCGACGATGAGGGCGCCTTCGCGGCCGGCGTTTTCGGCGAGCTGGCGAAGCGGGGCTTCGACGGCCTTGGCCACGATGCCGGCACCGGTCAGTTCGTCACCGGTGAGGGTGAGTTCGCCGACCTGGGCCTGGGCGCGGATGAGCGCCGTGCCACCGCCGGGGACGATGCCTTCCTCGACCGCCGCGCGGGTGGCGTGCAGGGCGTCCTCGACGCGGGCCTTCTTCTCCTTCATCTCGGTCTCGGTGGCGGCACCGACGTTGATCACGGCCACGCCGCCGGCGAGCTTGGCGAGGCGCTCCTGGAGCTTCTCGCGGTCGTAGTCGCTGGTGGTGTCCTCGATCTGGCGGCGGATCTGGTTGACCCGGCCGGTGATGGCGTCGGAAGTGCCGGCGCCTTCCACGATCGTGGTGTCCTCCTTGGTGATGGTGATGCGCTTGGCTTCCCCCAGGTCCTCGAGGCCGACGGAGTCGAGCTTGATGCCGAGGTCCTCGGTGATGACCTTGCCGCCGGTGAGGATCGCGATGTCCTCGAGCATCGCCTTGCGACGGTCGCCGAAGCCGGGGGCCTTGACGGCCGCGATGTTGAGGATGCCGCGGAGCTTGTTGACCACCAGGGTCGCGAGCGCCTCGCCTTCCACGTCCTCGGCGATGACGAGGAGCGGGCGGGAGGTCTTCGCCACCTTCTCGAGGAGCGGAAGCATGTCCTTCAGGTTCGAGATCTTCTTCTCGTGGATGAGGATGTAGGCGTTCTCAAGGTTCGCCTCCATGCTCTCGGCATCGGTCACGAAGTAGGGCGAAAGGTAGCCCTTGTCGAACTGCATGCCTTCCACGACGTCGAGGGTGGTCTCGATACCCTTGGCTTCCTCCACGGTGATGGTGCCGTCCTTGCCGACCTTGTCCATCGCCTCGGCGATGATGTTGCCGATCTCGGTGTCCCAGTTGGCGGACACGGTGGCGACCTGGGCGATCTCCTTGGCGTCGGAAACCTCCTTCGAGATCTCCGCCAGCTTGGCGACGATCGCTTCGGTGGCCTTCAGAATGCCGCGCTGGAGGCTGATCGGGTTGGCGCCGGCGGTCACGTTGCGGAGGCCCTCCTTGTAGATGGCTTCCGCGAGGACCGTGGCGGTGGTGGTGCCGTCACCGGCGATGTCCGAGGTCTTGCTCGAAACTTCGCGGATGAGCTGGGCGCCCATGTTTTCATACGGGTCCTCGAGCTCGATCTCCTTGGCGACCGAGACACCGTCCTTGGTGATGGTCGGGGAACCGAACTTCTTGTCGAGGATCACGTTGCGGCCCGCCGGACCGAGGGTGGCCTTGACGGCCTTGGCGAGCTTTTCCACGCCGCGCAGGAGGGCCTGCCGGGCTCTTTCGTCGAATTGCAGTTGTTTGGCCATGACTATGTTTGAGTGATTGGTTGATTAGGTGATTAAGTGATTAGGGAAACTGGCTCGGGAGCGAAGCGAGGAAGAATCCTCAATCTCCAATATCCCAATTTCCAATATCCCTGACGCGGAGCGTCAGCTGATGATGCCCAGGATGTCGGATTCGGAGAGGATGAGCATGTCGACTCCGTCGAGTTTCACGTCGGTGCCGCCGTACTTGGAGATGAGCACCTTGTCGCCCACCTTCACGGTGAACTCGATGGTGTTTCCGTTGTCGTCCTTGCCGCCGGTCCCGAGGGCGACGACTTCGGCTTCCTGGGGCTTCTCCTTGGCGGTGTCGGGAAGAACGATGCCTCCGGCGGAGACTTCTTCGGCATCAAGCCGCTTCACGAGCACACGCGATCCGATCGGTTGGATGTTGGCCATGTTGTTTGTGTTGTTGGTTTGTTGTTGGTGGTTGAAAAACCGATCCGCACCTGCGGACCGGAGAGGGGTTACTTTTCCGCGAGGGCTTCGAGCCAGAGGTCGAGTTCGCGGTCGAGATGGGTGGTGAGAAAATCGAGCCAGGCGGCGAAGTCGCCGGCGTCGGCCTGCTCCAGCGCATTGTAGTAGTCGGCGCGCAGGTCGGGGGAGATCGAGACGGGTGGATAGCCGGCGGCGATGAGCACGAAGTTCATTGCCAGCCGCGCGGCGCGGCCATTGCCGTCGTGGAAGGGATGGATGGCCGCGATGCCGTGGTGGAGTTTCGCGGCACGCTCGACCGGGTCGGAAACGCCCACAGCCCCGGCGAAGAGCTGCTCCATCAGGTCGGGCACCTTGACGGGGTTCGGCGGCACGTGGTTGGAGCCGGCGATGCGCACCGCGGAGTCGCGGTAGCGACCGGCACCGCGGTCGTCGATGCCGCCGAGGATGATGCCGTGGAGGTCGAACAGGTCGCGCTCGGTGAAGGTGGCGTCGGGACCGGCGAGTTGCTTCAGACGATCCCAGGCCTTGCTCAGGTTGACGGCTTCGAGGTGGTCCTTGAGCGGCTTACCCGAGACGGTGACGCCTTTCGAAAGCACCAGTTCCGTTTCGCGCAGCGTGAGCGAGTTGCCCTCGATCGAGTTCGACTCGTAGATCATCCGCACCTCCCACGCCTCCGCCACGCTGCGCACCGCTTCCGGAGAAAGCGGCCGCAGCTCGGTGAGGCGTGAGTGTTTGGAGGTGAGGGTCATGATGTCTCCTCGGTGTCTAGACCTTGTTCTCAAGGGTCTCTCTCATGAGCTCTTCTCCCAGAGTCAATCCACTTGGCTGCATTACCTTGAGATCTACAAGCGTTAGACTCCGGCTCTTGACACGCTTGATGAGCATTGCTAGGGCTTTTGAAAATGTGTTTTCGTCGGTGTTGAATCGCTTGGGATTCAAATCAAGTCCGAGATATCGTAATACCCCCCAAGGGACCCCACTGGTGCGTCGGGGTTTTGGGATCCGACGTGCCAATCGCGCATTTGACTCGAATGTTGACTCATTGAGTCCGGTTAACCTTCGTAGTTCCTTGCTCGCGACCCTTGCAACACCCCTCGAACCGTTTTGCTCTACGATTTCGTTTAAGAAGTCGCCGAGCGCAAAGTTCATCTCTACTGTCTCTTGTTCATGCGCCGACAGTCGCTCGATCAGGGCATTTAGAGCCCTCCGCGTGTCTGTATTTAGAGGCATAAGCGAGTCAATTTTACTTGTTTGCCGGGGCATTTACATCAGTCCTTATCGACGACTTCCGCATCGACGACCTTGCCCTTGGCGGGCTTGGGTTCGCCGCTGTCGCCTTCGGGGGTCGAGGCTTCGGACTCGGGCATCGGCCCCGTGCCGCCGGCGGCCTGCTGGGCGGCCTGGGCGGCGTTGTAAAGTTCCGTCAGGGCCTCCTCCAGCGTGCTGGTCGCCGTCTTGATCTTGTCGAGGTCGTCGCTCTTCAGCGCGTCCTTGACCGCATCGACCTTGGCCTGGATGCCGGACTTGAGTTCTTCCGGCGCGCCCTCGGGCAGTTCGGCGAGCTGCTTCTCGACCTGGAAGACCAGGTGCTCGGCCTTGTTCTTGGTATCGACGGCCTCGACGCGCTTCTTGTCCTCGTCGGCATGGGCCTCGGCGTCCTTCTTGGCCTTCTCGATTTCCTCATCGGAAAGACCGGACGAGCCCTGGATGGAGATCTTCTGCTCCTTGCCGGACTGCTTGTCCTTGGCCGAGACGTGGAGGATGCCGTTGGCGTCGATGTCGAAGGTGACCTCGATCTGCGGCTCGCCGCGACGGGCGGCGGCGATGCCGTCGAGGCGGAAGTTTCCGAGCAGCTTGTTGTCGCTGAACATCGGGCGCTCGCCCTGGCAGATGCGGATGTCGACGGCCGGCTGGTTGTCCGAGGCGGTCGAGAAGATCTGCGACTTCTTCGCCGGAATGGTCGTGTTGCGCTCGATCATCGGCGTGGCGCGCGAGCCCTCGGTTTCGATGGAAAGCGTGAGCGGGGTCACGTCGAGCAGGAGCACGTCCTTGACGTCGCCCTGGAGCACGCCGCCCTGGATCGAGGCGCCGATGGCGACGACCTCGTCGGGGTTCACGCCGCGGTGCGGCTCCTTGCCGGCCAGGCCCTTGGCGGTCTCGATGACCTTTGGCATGCGGGTCATGCCGCCGACGAGCACGAGTTCGTCGATCTCGGAGGTGCTGATGCCGGCTTCCTTGATGCAGTCGGTGACCGGCTTCTTGGTGCGCTCGAAGAGACTGTCGGTGAGCTGTTCGAGCTTCGAGCGGCTGAGCGAGAGCTGGATGTGCTTCGGGCCGGTCTGATCGGCGGTGATGAAGGGCAGGTTGATGTCGTAGGACTGCGAGGAGGAGAGGGCGATCTTCGCCTTCTCGGCTTCCTCCTTGATGCGCTGGAGCGCGTCGGGCTGGCCCTTGAGGTCGATGCCCTGGTCCTTCTTGAACTCCTCGACGATCCACGAGATGAGCGCGTTGTCCCAGTCGTCGCCGCCGAGCTGCGTGTCGCCGTCGGTGGCCATCACCTCGAAGACGCCGTCGCCGATCTCCAGCACGGAGATGTCGAAGGTGCCGCCGCCAAGGTCGTAGACGGCGATTTTCTCGTCGGACTTCTTGTCGAGTCCGTAGGCGAGGGCCGCGGCGGTGGGCTCGTTGATGATGCGCTTGACCTCCAAGCCGGCGATTTCACCGGCGGCCTTGGTCGCGTTGCGCTGCGAGTCGTTGAAGTAGGCCGGGACGGTGATGACCGCGGCGGTGATCGTTTCGCCGAGCTTGGCTTCGGCGTCGGCCTTGAGTTTGCCGAGGACCATGGCGGAGATCTCCTGGGGCGAGTAGACCTTCTTCTCGCCGCCGACCTCGACCTCGATGTGGGCGTCGCCATTGGAGGCCTCGACGATCTTGTAGGGCATCGCCTTGTCGGCTTCGGAAAGCTCCGAGAACTTGCGGCCGATCAGGCGCTTGGCGGAGAAAATCGTGTTCTGCGGGTTGGTGACGGCCTGGCGCTTGGCGGCCTGGCCGACGAGGCGTTCGCCGGACTTGGTGAACGCGACGACCGAGGGCGTCGTGCGGGCGCCCTCGGAGTTTTCGAGCACCACCGGCTCGCCGCCTTCCATGACGGCCCTGGAGGAATCGGTGGTGACGAGGTCGATACCGAGAATCTTGGACATTGGTTCAGAGTGGGATTGGAGTTTCGAGAGTCCCGCCCGGGTGTGGGCGCGTGTTGATGGATTCTCCCTCGCAGGGGTCGTGCCAGCGGGCGCTTCATCGACACAAGACATTGGACATCAGTGAAATAACAAATCGAGGCGATGTCCGAAGCGTGCCGACCCCATCGGGATCCGGGACAGCCTGTCGCACTTGGGAAGGCCAGGGTGACGCGGTGGGCGTTTCCGCCCCATGGCGCGTCTTCGACTTGGCGCCGTCGGGAATCAGCGCCTTCGGGGCCCCTTCAATCTTGGTTCGGATTCCCGAATGGAGACGCCCCGTCGGGGCTTTCCAAAAGTATTGCCAAGCGATGGGGGGATTCCTAGGGTGCGCGCCCTCCCGGCGGAGCAGCCGGGAGATGCAGGGCAGGTGCCAGAGTGGTCGAATGGGCTCGCCTGGAAAGCGAGTGTGCTCGCAAGAGTACCGAGGGTTCGAATCCCTCCCTGTCCGCCATGACCCGCCCCCAGTCCGCTGCCTACGCGTCGACAGCCTTGGAATTTTGGGACCCCGGAGAGACCCCGGAGAACATAGGCCAGCAGCACCCGTGATCAGCACGCCAGTGGCATGTTTGGCGGTGTGGAGCCTGGCTTTGAGGAGCGGAGCATTTCGAGCCGGGGTCCGGAGGGACTTCGCTTCTACTGTTTCCGACGTAGCAGGAAAGGCTTGTGCTCGTTTTCTAGGACCGACCCTCTTCAAGACCAAGCCCGGACGACCCCATCCCGACGAACTCAAGATCACCCTCACCGGAAACCACATTCCCGACACCATGCGGCGCGCCGCAGAGTGGAGCGCGGAAAGACACGGACTTCGAAGGCCGAAGGAGCAAACCGGACCCTTCCGGCCAAATCTACCATGAATGCCGTAGCAATTGCGAAATGCGCGGACCGACCCCATCCAACGATCCCTGCCCCTGCGGCAGCGGCCGGAAGTTCAAAAAGTGCTGCGGACCGTAACCCTCAAGGCTCCGTGAACACCGTAGCAATTGCGAAATGCAAGGACCGACCCCAAGGACACCACACGAGAAGCTTCGATCCGAAACTTGGCATGGAAACCGGTTGGCACGCCCAATGCGGTTGGCTGCAACTATTCCCATTCATAAGACCTTACTCAGTCGCTTGCTGGTAAGCCTTGCTCACCTCTTCCAAGAAAACCCGGGCTTCGACCCGTGAACGAAACACCTTGTCCTTCACGAGCACAGCACCACGTTCATTCATCATCAACACCCAAGCATCGGGGGCCGCAGACACCTTCACCCAGCCTTCTTTCGCCTTGGTGACTTCATCAGCCTCCTGAGAGACTCGAAGGTAGTAAACGTGCTCGCCATCGGTAATCTTCCAGGTCCCCGCATTCCCAAGTATCGACGAGTCACCGAGTTGCCTCTTTGACAAATTTCCTTTGTAATCCAACTCGTAGTCAAGGTCTACACCCCTGCTCAGTAGCGTCAAATGGAATCGATCGAGAAAGAAGAGATCACAGACACCCGGATTCATCATCAACAGAAAAAATAATAATACTAAGTATTTCATGTCAGATCCTAAAAGAAGGGTGATCCATCCAACTCCTCAAGAACGCCAATAGATCCTCCTGAAGAAAATCCATCGTCACTTAACCAAAAATAGTCGAGTGAATAGACTGAGAGATAAGGAATCTCCATCTGTGATCTAATGGCATCAGGATTCGGAATCACACGATTATTGATGAGATCACCGGTCTTAGGATCCCTATTCATTCCCGGGTCAGCCAAGAATGAATCAGGTCGAACCAAAGCGACCGTGCCCTCTCTTTCCTCGGTAAACGAACAGAGCTCTGAAACATCCCATCCCAAGGCTTCAATAAACCCAATAGGAAGGGAATGCACATCATCGTAATAAAAGCCACCGGGAAATGTCTCAAACAGGTCAATCTTTGCGTAGCTTCCAGAAGCCTCGTCACCCCATCTAGTTGTCAGCGACCATTCAAATTCAATAAGATTCACCAAGACTCTTGACTCATAGTGATCTGGAACGATGTGCGACAAAATCACACTGTAGCCAAATTCACCATCGAACCCAGTCCATCTTCCCGAACCAGGAACCCGACCCTGACGTCCAGGGTGATACACCGTCTCTGAATCAAGTCCACCCGTATGATCATATTCCAGATTCCCAAGCAGATCGATGGCATTCACTCCATCATTCCCCACGAACCCATACAGGTTCAACCCTCCCTCTTCCTCAATCGGATCCCTGGATGGCCAAAGAGGGACCTGATGGAGGGGTGGCGGAGCGGTGGCGGAGCGGCGTTGCGGACGGTGGCTGGTGCCGGTCGGCTGTGGTGCGGGTGGTGCAGGCCGTGGTATCGTAGTCGTAGTCCGGCGGTTTCGTCGGGGCCGGTGATGGAAGCCGGACGTAAGGGTGGGTCGGCGGCGGCGGCGATCGCCACGGGTGATGCCGAGGGACAGCACGAGGGCGCAAAGTGCTGATGGTTGCGGGGATTCCGGCAGCGCGCGGACCGCACGAATCAGGGAGGAGTCACGGTCGTCGTAGACGTAGGCGGCGACATGCCGAACCGAGATCCGGGGCGCGGGGCGGGTCCGGGGTAAGGGGAGATCGATGGGTTCCGCCGTCGCATAAGAGGCATGCAAGGTGCCGGGAGAGGGGGATCGGGCCGGAGTGGTGGTGGCGTGACCGAGACCCCAGGCAGCTACTGCGAGCAGCAGGCAGCGGAGGAGCAAGGGGCTGATGGACGAGAAATCGAGCATTCGGAGAAAGATAGCGGCCGCCGGGGCGGGGAGGAAGTTTGAAAACAGGTAGCGTTCGGAGCGCGTCCGGGGCTTGCCAGTGGCGGGGGCGGACTCTTTGCTCGGGGAGCGTTGAGCGAGGAGCAGCAAGGGGTGAGCTGGAAGCAGCGGTTCGGAGTCTACGGGGACCTGCCGACGCGGTTCCTGATGCGTGGGTTGAAGAGCGGGCCGTGGTTCGTGGAGCCGGTGCTGGTGGCGATGTGGACGGCGCTGGTTTTCCTCGTCGCCGGCGAGCAGCGGCGGGCGGTGGCGGGCAATCTCCGGGCGCTCTTTCCGAGCTGGTCGGGGCCGCGCGCCTGGGTCGGCGCCTACCGGGTGTTCTGGAATTTCGCGGCGACCTACGTCGATGCCCTGCGCTGCGAGACGGGGACGGGCGACGTGGACTGGGTGATCGAGGGGATCGACGCTTTCGACCGTCTCGCGGCGACGTCCGACGGGTGCCTGATCCTGACCGCGCACATGGGAAACTATGACATGGCGGCGCCGCTGTTCTCCTCGAAGTTCGGCCGCACGATCTATGCGGTGAGGGCGCCGGAGCGGGATCCGGAGCTGCAGAGGATCCGCGAGGCGGAGCTGCGCGGGCAGGAGCGCCGGAATCCGCTCTTCCGCACGCTCTACAACGACGGGGGCGAGATGCTCGGCGTGGAGTTGGCGCGGCTGCTGCGGGAGGGAAAGGTGGTGGCGGTGCAGGGCGACCGGGTGGTGTTCGAGGTGTCGCCGATGCAGGTCGATGTCGGCGAAGGGCTGATGATGAAGTTGCCGCGGGGACCCTTGATCGTGGCGCGGGTGTCGGGGGTCGCGGTGTTTCCGCTCTTCATCCTGCGGGACGGGTGGCGGCGCTACCGGGTGAGGGTTTTCCCGCCGCTGGAGCTGCCGGCGCGGACGCGGGGTCGCGGGGAGGATCCGGGGGTCAGGGTCTGGGCGGATGCCATTCTCGAGGTGGTGAAACCGCACTGGGCGCAATGGTTCGTGTTCGAGCCGGTCTTCCGTCGGGTGAAAGGAGGCGGGGCATGAAGCGCGAGACCGTGCGCCTGCGTGACAACCGGGCGGTCACGCCGCTGTTCCGGGCCTTCGGCGGCAGGCTGGTCGAGCCGGAGGGCGATGCGGTCCGGTTGGCGGGGTGCCGGGCGATGCACCGCTTCGAGTGGCGGCTGCTTTCGGTGCTGGTCCCGGTGGTGCTGGGCGTGGCGATCTTCGACGGGTTGTGGCGGGTCGGCGGGCCGTGGCTGGCCGGGTTGGTCGTTCTGCCCGGATTGTTTCTCGCGCTGCATGTGCTGTCGTTCGGCTTCGGGCGTCGTTCGCCGGGCGCGGCCTTCTGGTGCTGGGCGGTGGTGCTGGGCGGATGGTCGTGGTGGGCGGCGGGACCCGGCCTTGCGGGTGCGACCGCGTGGGTGTGGCTGGGGTTTCTCGGTCTCCAGGGCATCGGGCTGCTGGCGCTCGGCTGGCACCGGGTGATGGGCTTGGAGGGCCGGGGCGGGACGCTCGCCAGAACGGTCCTGGCGGTCGCGCTGCACCTGGTGATGGGGCTGGCCTGGTGGCGGCTCGGGTGGCCGTGGGGCGTGGCCTGCGGGGCCGGCATCTCGGCCTTGTGGTGCTGGGGAACCCTGCTTCCGGACTCGGGGCTCTACGGCCGGGTCGCGACGAAGGTCCGGGGAAAGGGTGTGCTGATCACCCTCGACGACGGACCGCATCCCGACGACACGCCGGCGATCCTCGACCTGCTGGACCGCCACGGCGTGAAGGCGGTGTTCTTCCTGATCGGGGACAAAGTACGAGAGTTCCCGGAGTTGGTGCGGGAGATCGCGGCGCGCGGTCATGAACTCGGCAATCACACGATGTCCCACCCGCAGGCCGTCATGTGGTGCCTGGGTCCCGGTCGGACGCGGCGCGAGATCACCGGATGCCAGCGGGCGATCGAGGAGGTCGCCGGCGTGACGCCGCGCTGGTTCCGGGCGCCGGTCGGCCACAGCAACTACTTCACCCACCCGGTGACCGACGAGCTCGGGATGGAGGTGGTGGCGTGGTCGCGGCGGGCCTTCGACACGGTGGAGACCGACGTCGGGCGCATGACGGCCCGGCTGACCGAGGGTGCCGGAGACGGGGACATCCTGCTCCTGCACCAGGGAGCACCGGTGAGCGTGGAGCTGCTCGGGCGGGTGCTCGAACGGCTTTCGGCCTCAGGCCTTCTCCAGCACGATGAGGTGGTTGTTGAAGGGGGTGCCGCCCCACAGCGGTGAGACGCGCACCCCGCCGTGGGGTTCGAGGGCGCTGCGGAAATCCCCGGCGGTCGGGTAGTGGATGGGTGCCGCCTTCATCCACAGCGTCGCCTTGGCGAGGATGTCGCCGGCGACGGTGGCCTTGAAGCGCCACGAGTCGTCGCGCAGCCCGGAGCGGATGACGAGCTTGCCGCCCGGTGCCACGCGTTCGGCGGCGAGGGTCAGGAGGGCGTGGATTTCCTCCGGCGTGAAGAACTGGAGGATGTCGAGAATGGTGACGTTGCCGGAGTGATCCGGGAGTCCCTGGCGGGCGTCGTGGAAGGCGAAGCTGAGTCCCCGGATCCCCCGCTCGGCGGCGAGACGTTCGGCTTCGGCGATCTTGCGCCGGTCGTAGTCGAGCGAGTGGACCGGGACTTCGAGGCCGTGTTCGCGCAGGTAGAAGGCGAGCACGCCAAGGCCGCAGCCGAGGTCGAGCAGCGGCAGCGGGCTGTCGCGCAGCTCGTCGAGCACGGCCTGATAGAGCGGGTCGGAGCGCAGCTTGGCGGCGACGTACTGGCGGTCCCAAACCTGCCGGATGTGTTGGTGGACGCGGTTCATGCCGGCGGCGGGGAATGGGGCGGGCTGAGGTGCAGGAGGGGATTTCCGCCGCGGAGCACGAGCCACGGCAGGCGGCCGACGAAGCCGAAGAAGAGGCGGATGTGCATCCAGGTGAGCAGCGTGTTGTCGCGCAGGTAGCGGAACTGCGAAACGCCGCCCTCCTCCTCGGTGAGGTAGCGGACCGGCGTCGGCAGGTTGACGATCGGCACGCCCTTCCACGCCAACCGCACGGCGACCTCGGGATCGAAGTCGAAGCGGCGGGCGAACTTCGTTTCCTCGAGGACCTCGATCAGCGGGCCGATCGGGTAGAGGCGCATGCCGAAGAGCGAGTCGTCGATGCCCCATCCGAGCGTTTCGAGGTTGGCCCAGAAGTTGGAGACCTTGCGTCCGTTCACGCGGAGCGCCGGCGCCGAGGCGTCGAAGACGGGGCGACCGAAGACGGCGGCCTCGGGATGCCGGCGGAGGATTTCCACGAAGCCCGGCACGGCGGTGGCGGGATGCTGGCCGTCGGCATCCATGCACAGGGCGTGGGTGAAGCCCTCCTCGCGGGCGAGCCGCAGGCCGTGGAGCACGGCGGCGCCCTTGCCGCGGTTTTCGGCAAAGCGGTGGACCACGAGATCGCCGTCGAGGCCCCCGAGGCAGGCGTCCGAACCGTCGGTCGAGCCGTCGATCACCACGCGGACCGGGAGCGAGGTGCCGAGGGCGGCCTCGACCGTCTGCCGGAGGATGGGGCCGGTGTTGTAGCTGGGTATCAGCAGGGTGGCGCGCGGGTCCGGCATGGGCGGGGCTTTTATGGGCGGCGGTGGCGGCGGGCAAGCACCGAGCCGGACTTGCGGTGAGGGCGGGGGGCTGTCAGCGTGGCGGCGCGATGCGCGCGCGATTGAGCAAGGAGTTCACCTTCGAGGCGGCCCACACGCTGCCGACGCTGCCGGAGGACCACAAGTGCCGGCAGATGCACGGCCACACCTTCCGGCTGAAGATCACCGTCGAGGGCGAGGTCGATGAGAAGATCGGCTGGGTGTATGACCACAAGCGGATCTCCGATGCGATGAAGCCGCTGCTCGACCGGCTCGATCATTCCTACCTGAACGACATCGAGGGGCTGGAAAGTCCGACCATCGAGCGGTTGGCGGGGTGGTTCTGGCGCCGGCTCGAGGACGACCTGCCCGGTCTCGCCGAGATCGAGGTGTACGAGACACCCATTTCGAGCTGCGTCTTCCGAGGCGAATTCTAGGCGGGAAAGCCCGTCGTTACTCTTCCGTTTCGCCGCCTTCCCGGGTGCGACGTTGCTGCTCGAGCAGTGGGCCGAGGTTGCCCATGCCCTCCATGACCTGCTTGAACCCGCCGGTCATTTGTCGGGTCGAGCGGATCGCCTCGTCGGCATCCTCGAGAGACATCACCGGCATCTGGGTGATGTCGGTCCGGTTCGGTGTCTCGTTGCCTTGTTCCTCACCCTCTTCCGGGGTCCGGGCGGCCTGCAGCGCGGCGGCCTGCTCCGGGGCGAGAAGGGCTTCGAAACCGGCCCGGAAGACCTCGTCCTCCATCGGCTGGCCGCCGCGGAAATTGCTGCGGTCGAGCGGGTTGATGATGTCTCCCAGCGCGTCGGCGTTGGCCCGCTGGAGCGTGGCGTAGTCCTCCTCGCTGAGCTCGTCGCGCGAGCGGGCGTCGCCGGCCAGCAGCAGGCGCATCAGCGGCACGGGATTCTCGCGCAGGGTCCCGACGGATGCCTTGGCCTGCTCGAGTTCGCGTTTGCGGAAATCGGCGAGCAGGGCCTCGGCTTGTTCCTGCTGTTCGTCGGTCAGCTCGATCTCGGTGCCGCGGAGCAGGCGGCGGACCTCCCGGTCGCCCCGGTTCCACTCGGAGGAGGAGCCGTTGAACATCATCTCGCCCATCGTGATCACGTCGTCGAGCAGGCCGACGACGTTTTCCGAAACGTTGCGGGCGAGCTTGGTGCGGGCGTCGCCGTATTGTTCGACCAGGTCGCTGTCGCCGGTTTCCCGTTCGGTGCGCGGCGAGGCCTTGGCCGTGCTTTCATCATGGAAGGCCCGGTCGCCTTCCTCGACGCGATCACGGGCGGGCGGGGCCGATCCGCCGGAGGCGGTTTCGGAGTCCTTGGTGCCGGGTTTCAGGACGATGGCGAGGATGCCGGCGCCGAGCAGGAGCACGGCGGCGATGATGAGGATGCTGCGTTTCATGAGCGAAAGGTATACGCGAACGGATGACCGGAGATTGCGCGGGTGGGTGGCGACGCCCTCGAAGACCGGAAATCGCCGGGTCATTCCGACACCCGACTGATGCGCATTCTTCTGCTGCTGTCCATGGCTTTCGCTCGCGGGTCAGGCCGCCGGCCAATGGGAAATAGTTTCCGACCGCGACTTGAAATCCGGTGGAGTTGGCGTTGGTTGCCATGTTAGGAGAAAGAGACCATGGACAAGATATTTGATGACAAACGGGCCGCCGACCTGCTGTCGCGGGTGCGCGAGGATCTTTCGAGCCTGAGGGATGACGTGAAACGCCTGGCGCAGCACGCGGGAAGGCACACGCTGCCGGACGCGCTGCGCAGCGGGCGCGACTACGCCCGGGACGGCATCGACCGGGCCGGGCGCGTGGCGCGCGAGCATCCTGCCGGCGTCTCGCTCGGCGGGGCGCTGCTGCTCGGTGCCGTCGCGGCCGGCGTGTGGTGGCTGATCAAGAGCGACTGCTGCCGGTCGGACGGGGCGGATGAGGAATGAAGAGCACCCCGGAAGGACCTCACCCCGGCCCGAATTCAGCGATCTGACAAGCGGCGGTTGGTCGTCGGTCCGTCTCTCATGGCCGGATCGTGCGATCCGGATCGGCGGACCGCCAGTGGGAAGGAGTTGCTTGTCACGGGATCTCATCGGCTCCAGACTCATCCTATGACGAACACCTTCACGGCAGTTGCGAAACGGGACGGCGATTGGTGGGTGGGGTGGGTGGAGGAAGTTCCCGGGGTGAATGCCCAGGAGCGGACGAGGGAGGAGCTGGTGGAGGCGCTGACCGAAGCATTGTCGGATATTTTGGAATTGAATCGGGAGCAGTCCCGGCAGGCGATCCAGGGGGACTTTGAGGAGATCTTGATCCCCGCGTGAAACGCAAGGCACTGATCAAGCACCTTTCAAAATACGGGTGCCAGTTGCTGAGGGAAGGTGGGCGTCACTCGATCTGGTGGAAGCCCTCCGACGGCCGCAAGACCGCCGTTCCCCGACACGCCGAAATACGGGATATCCTTGTCGGGAAGATCTGCAAGGATCTCGACATCGAGAATCCGTGACATGCCACCACCGGGTGCTCAGCGGTTGGTGCCCGCGCGTCAACCATCGACCAGAGTCGAGGCAATTGTCCTGGCAGCTTCCAGGAAATCCGGATGACGCGGTTCCCAGCCGGTCGCCCGGAGCTTGTCGTTGCACACCTGTTTGTGGGTCCAGCCGCGCTTGCGGTTGAGGTCCCGGGGAGCCGTCGGCGGGATCGGCCGAGCGAAAAGTCCGGCGAGGGCCTTGAAGGTGTCGAGTTGGCTGCGCGGGGTGGAGTCGGCGAGGTTGTAGATGCCGCTCGGCAGCGGGGCGGTGGCGGCGTGGAGGATGGCACTCGCCGCGTCGTCGCGGTGGATCTGGTTGAGAAAGCGCCGTCCGTCCTCCTCGATCACCGACTCGCCGGCGAGGAACTTCTTCAGGATCACGCTACGGTGCGGACCGTAGATGCCGGCGAGGCGGAACACGATGCCGTCTTGGTCGAGGACCAGGTCTTCGGTCTCGCGCAGGATCCGTCCGGTTTCGCGGTCGGGTTCGGCCGGGCTTTCCTCGGTGACCACCGAGCCGTCGGTCTGGGCATAGACCGAGGTGGAGGAGGTGAAGAGCAGGGGGATCCCGGGAAAGGCGGCGATGAGGTGATGGCAGCCGTCGAGGTAAACGGCGCGGTAGGCCTCGGGGCCGCCACGTCCGGACGAGGCGCAGTGGACGATGAAGTCGGGTCGATCGACGGAGGCGGCGAGGTGGCGGATGCTTTCCCGGGAGGCGAGGTCGGCGGCATGCTCCCGGAACGGCTCGCGGCGGGCCGCCGCTGCCACGGCCTGCCCCGAGCCGGGGCAGCCACCTTCGCGTGAGACGGCGGTGACGGTCCAGCCGGCGGCGAGGAAGTCACGCGAGACGGCCTGTCCGAGGTAGCCGTGGCCGCAGAGGAGTAGGTGGCTGGGGCTCAAATGAAAGGATCTTCTTCAGGAGTTGATGCCTTCCAGACGCTCCCTAGGTTCTTGACGTTGTTGAGGTTGCCGTGATTTTTCGGAATTAGATTCCAGACAGGTCTGCCAATCGAATGATCAAATTTTGGTGCTGAATCAAAGTCTGGATCCCATGTGAGGATAGCGATAGTCCATGGACCTGAGATACTGGGAATTGTTGGGTCGAGAAATCTGACAACTGCCTCAACTCGTTTTTTGACCGGTTTCTGCTTTTCAAGGACGAAAAGGCCCCACTTCAAGGTCTTCGGGTAAATCGCCCGATCCTCATAGGTGAGCATTTCTTCAAAGTCCAAGGTATCAAATTCACAGCACATGCCGATCTGTGCCGTAAGACAACCGGCTCTGATCCCGAGCAGGATGCATTCTTCATCGTTCTCAGGGCGTTTCATTAAGAAGGATCTTGGTTAGACTCTTAACCTAGTGATTTATTACTACAGTGCCCACTTGGCAAGAGTAGGGTGGATTGGCCGCCTGCCGGAATGAAGTTTTAGAAGCCTGGATCGAGGCGCGTTCCCAAAGTTCAGTCGGGGATTTCGTTGAGGGTGTACCAGCCGGTCGGATGGACAAGCGTTTTGCCGTCGGCGGATTTCACGCCGGGGCAGTCGAGTTGGTGGACGTGGCCGCGGACCAGGCCGTCGACGGTGAGGCGCACGGACCGGCCGTCGTCGGCGACTTCGGCGGCGGTGACCTTCGGGAAGGATTCATCGACCTCGGGGGATCCGTATTTCGACTGGTAGATGTAGGTCCACGCGCGCATCCCGTAGCTCGCCGGGTCGCCCGCCGCGGCGGGATCGACGGGATGGGTGAAGGTGAGCTCGAAGCCGTCCGGACGGGCCGACATGGTGTGGATCTCGAACCCTGTTTCGCCGTCCCAGCGGACGCGCTCGAAGGTGAAGGGCTTCGACCCGCGCGAGGCCCAGCCGCGATTGGTGCCGCCGACGAAGAGGGTGCCGGAATCGCTGAGGCGCATGGGCACGATGCCTGCCTCGAAGCCTTCGATGAAATGGAAGACCGCGCCCTGATAGAGCCCGTTGACCTTTTCGAGACAGACGCGCTGGACCTGGGAGTGGGTCTGCTCGCCGACGAGCACCTGGCCGGCGAAGGGTCCGAATCTGCCGCCGGTGTGGTCGGTGATGACGGCGGTGGGCGACTGGCCGACCTTGCCGTGCGGGAGCACGACCGCCGGCGGAATGAATTCGGGATAGCGTTCGCGCTCGGTGAGAATGCGTGAGCCGTCCTGGGGCTCGGGCGGGGCGGGGAGTCCGGCGAGTTCGTGGTACTTGTTGCCGGTCGGATTTCCCTGGAAGGATCCCGGCCTGAGCCACTTGAGCGACGACGATCCGTTCCACGGCCCCTGGTTGTCGGTGTAGAAGCAGTCGCCCGCGGCGTTGAAACCGATGCCTCCTGGTGAGCGGATGCCGGAACATGTGGGGATCATCCCGCCCTCGGGTGTGACGCGCATGCACCAGCCACGCCAGTTGGACCGCGCCGCGCCGGAGCCGGTGAGGCAGAGGACGACCCAGATGTCGCCCTCGGCGTCCGGAGTGCTGCCGAAGGCATACTCGTGGTAGTCGCCGTTGATCCCCCAGTCGTCGCAGATGGTCTCGAAAACGTCCGCCAGGCCGTCGGCGTCGGTGTCCTCGATCCGCGTCACTTCCGGGCGCTGGGTCAGCCACAGCGAATCGTGTTTCCAGAACATGCCGAAGGGTTCGTGGAGGTGTTCGGCGAACCGGTGCCACGTCACCTTCGAGAGATCATTGCCGTAGGCACCCTCGCAGATCCAGAGGTCGCCGCGACGGGTGGTGACGGCGATCTTTTTCCCGGGCATCAGCGCGATCGAGCCGATCTCCATGACCTCGCCGGGAGGGAGGGGGATTTCCTCGCGGATGTAGCCGGCGTGGAGTGGGGCGGCGGCGAGGACGAGGAGGCCGATGAGCAGGGACGGTGGGCGCATGGTGATGGCTTGGGAAAGTTTCATCGCCAGGTGTAGGTGAGGGTGGCGGAATCCCCGGGAGGGATGGTGAGGAGGAGCTTGTTGCCGTCGCTCCCGGCATGGCCTCCGGCGATCCGGAGATCAACAACGCTGGCGAGCCGCCAGCCGTCGGCGGTGGACTCGATCGGCAGGTTCTCGGCGATGACGACGGATGCCGCCTCGGTGCCGGTGTGGCCGAGCTTGCGCACCAGCGAGGATCCGCTGGCGCGGTAGGAGTCCTCGATGGCCCCGCCCGGCAGGGTGACCATGAAAGTCGGATTGCCGGCCGGATCGAGCTTGTAGCCCCGGAAGCGCGCCTCTCCGGGCAGGGCGGGCGAGCCGGTGAGCTTGATCACCTGATCGCCGGCCGGCTGCTGGGCGCCCTGGCCGCGGCCGTTCCAGTGACGCCCGGCATCCATGAAGCTGCCGGTCCAGAGCAGCTCCGGCGCGAGGTGGTCGGCGCTGTAGGCGAAATTGACCGCGCCGGGCAGGCCGATGCCGATCGCGCGCGGCGTGGTGCCGGCGATGAAGTTGCGGTAGATCGCGGCGCGGTCGGGCGTCGGTTCGACCGGGATCGGAGGTGGTCCGGACCGCTGCGGCGTCGTGCCGGCGCGGCTTTCCGACAGGTAACGCCACGGTTCCTTGCCGCCGCTGCGCCAGGCGAGGGAGATGTCCTCCATGCCGGTGGCCTCGAAATACTCGATGCGGATCGGGTGCGCGCCCGCCGCCAGTCGGAGGCGGCCCTCCTTCGCGCGTCCGGCCGACGCCGGGCCGAGGCCATCGACCTTGAGCACTTCCTTGTCGTCGATGACCACGCGGCCGCCGTCGTCGCAGACGAGGCGGAACTGGTACATGCCGTCCTTTTCGGCGACGAAATCGCCCTTCCAGACCAGCCCGAAGTGGTCCTTGCGGTCGGCGTCGGCGAGGCTGATCAGGCCGTCGTGCTCCTCCTCGATGTTCCTTGCCTCCAACTTTTCGAAGTCGGGCAGGCTCTTCCAACTGCCATGGTAGATGCTCGAGGTCAGGTTGCGCAGCGCGCTCTCCTCTCGGGGCAGCGGGTGCAGCTTGAGAAGCTCGTCGGCGGTCCACGGCGTGGTGCGCTTTTCCAGGGACTTGCGGATGGCGGCGACACCGGCGGGGAGCACTTCCTCACCCCGGTTGCCCCAGGACGAGCGGACGTGGGTGAGGATGGCGGCGATGTGGTCGTCGCTCAGGGCGTCGCCCTGCGGCGGCATCATGAGGTTGAACTCTCGGCCGCGGACCTCCACGGGTCCCTGCAGGCCCTTGAGCACGATCTTGATGGCGCGGTCCGGATCACCCTGGAGCCATTCGCTTTTCGCCAAGGGTGGGAACTGTCCGCCGGTGGCACCCTCGCCGTCGGGGGCGTGGCAGGCCGAGCAGTAGGTCTGGTAGAGCGGGCCGCCGTCGTCGGCCGCGAGCGGTCCGATGGCGAGCAGGGTGGCCGGGATGAGGCGCAGGCGCATGGGCACCGACTACGCGCGCGGTCCACCGATCCTTGCCGCAGGTTCCCTATCCGGCGGGGCGGTGCTCGCGGTAGTGGTCGGCGAGCCCGGCCGCCACGGCGTCGGCGTATTCGCGGAAAATGGAGGGCCGCTTTTTGCCATCGACCTCGCGCAGGCCCTCGTAGTCGCCGGCCTGGATGCGGGGGTAGTCGAGGGTGGAGTTCATGACGTAGGGCTCGAGGAAGACGACGGGGCGCTCGTAGAGCCGGTTGGCGAGGAGGTTGCGCGCCCAGACGTAGGGGTCGTTGTCGATGTTGAGCGCCCGTCTCGAATTGGGCTCGTAGAGGTAGGGCGGCAGGCGGGTGTCCCGCACGAAGCGGGCGGCGACGGCCCCGGCGAGGGTGGCTTCCTCGGAATGCACGCCTTCGACGATCTTCCTCACCACGTGGTGGCGCTGGTCGGCGAGGGCGATTTCCGCGTCGGTGTAGGCGCCATTGACGAGGAGGTGGAAATGATGGCGGGGCACCAGGGTCGGGTTTTCGGGATCGCCCCAGGCCTCGGCATTGAAATGCAGGCAGAGGACGAGGTCGGGCTTGAGCGTTTCGTTCACCATGCGGGCCCGCGCCCGGATTTCCGCGGTGCGGTAGAACAGCCGCTCGGCGAGCTGCTGGGGCGAATCGGGCTCGATCTCGCGGGCGGTGTCCATCAGCGACTCCGGCCGGTAGGCGGTCACCGGTTCGGTATCGTTGCGCACGAGCGAAACGCTGGCGCCGAGGGACTCGAGACGCGGCCGCAGCAGGCGCGCCACGCGCAGGGTCATGTCGCCCTCCTGCACCGGGGCGTCGTCGCCGATCTGGAACCAGCGTTCCTCGATGCGGGCCCAGCGGCCGCCGATGTGGCCGGGATCGATCGCGATCCGCACGCCCTCGAGCGGGAGGTCCGGGGGCGCGGGCGCCATCTCCGAGGCGGCGCGCCATTCCCGCGGCGCGGGACGCTCCGGCGCCTCGTCGGCGAAGCGCAGCCGGAAGCGCCCGTCGTCGATCCCGGTCTCGATCAGCACGTCCTTTTCCCCGACGTGAAACCACTCGCGCCATGCCGCGGAGACGGTGAACACGGATTCGAGCTGACGGAGGAAGTCCTCGCGGGTGATGGTGTCCTGCCAGGCCTCGAGTTCGTCCCATTCCGGCGGGTCGGCGAGATCCGAGAGCGCGGGATGATCGCCGAGCGGCTGTTCGATGGGTACCTCCGGCGGCCCGGCCGGCGGGGTGCCGCGCCGGAGAAACTGCCACCACGCGAGCCCGCCGGCAATCGCGAGGACCAGCACAAGGGGAACGAGCGAACGGGCGGTCTTCATCGGGAATTTGCTTGGCGGGCGGGTCGTGCGGGGCTCCGATGACCAAGCGAAGCGGCATGGATCCCTTGCGAATTCTTTTTCTCGGAGATGTGGTCGGTGAACCCGGGCGCAGCGCGGTTATCGATCAACTGCCGCAACTGCGCAAGGAGCTGTCCCTGGATTTCATCGTGGTGAACGGCGAGAACGCCGCCGGCGGGCGCGGGATCACGCCGAAGATCTCGATCGACCTGCTGCGCGCGGGGGCCGCGGTGATCACCACCGGCGACCATGTCTGGGACCAGCAGGAGATCGTCGATTACTTCCCGACCGAACCGCGGCTGCTGCGCCCGATCAACTATCCCGACGACACACCCGGGGCCGGATCGGTGGTGCTTGAGACGCCGAAGGGCGAGGTTGCGGTGATCCACGCACAGGGCAGGACATTCATCCAGCCCCCGCTGGAAAACCCCTTCCTATCGGTCGATCGGGAGGTCGAGCGCCTGCACGAGCGCGGGGTGAGGATGATCCTGCTTGATTTCCACGCCGAGACGACCAGCGAAAAGATCGCCATGGCGCATGCGCTGGACGGCAAGGCCTCGGTGGTGGTCGGCACCCACACCCACGTCCAGACCGCCGACGAGCGGATCCTGCCGGGCGGCACCGGCGCGCTGACCGATGCCGGAATGTGCGGCCCGGAGCACTCGGTGCTGGGGCGGGCGGTCGACTCGGTGGTCTGGCGGTTCCGGAGTTCCATGCCGACCCGGTTTCCCATCGCCAAGGGTCCGGTGCGCTTGTGCGGGTTGGTCGCCGACCTCGATCCGGAGACCGGCCGGTGTTTGGAAATCGAGCGATTTTCGCGGCGGATCGAATCGACGGAGGAGGGCGACTGAGGGCCTGCCCGCGAAGGGGTCGGAAGAGGGTGCCAAGGCACGCCGGAAGCCCCGAAAATCAAGGCTCCGGGACAAAATCCCCTTTTCTTATATTTCTTTTGACAGGGTGGTCGCCTTTGATAAGAGTCCGCCCGCTTTTCCCGGGGGGCCTCACTCGGAAATTCGCTGTCGGCAGGTTGTTCGGAGCGGGTCGATGAGGGGTCCGCCGGGTTTCGCATCAAAGCCGACAAGCTTGTGTAGCTCAGGGGTAGAGCACACCCTTGGTAAGGGTGAGGTCGTGGGTTCAAGTCCCACCAGCAGCTCCAGCGGTAACAGCAAAGATCAGCAGTCAAACAAACCACCACCATGTCCAAAGAAGCATTCGAGCGCAACAAGCCCCACGTCAACGTCGGGACCATCGGTCACGTCGACCACGGCAAGACCACCCTCACCGCCGCCATCACCAGCACCCTTGCCGAAACCGGCGGTGCGATCGCCAAGGCTTACGATGAAATCGACGGCGCTCCCGAAGAGAAGGAGCGCGGCATCACGATCTCGACCGCCCACGTCGAGTACGAAACCGCGAACCGCCACTACGCGCACGTCGATTGCCCCGGTCACGCCGACTACGTGAAGAACATGATCACCGGTGCCGCCCAGATGGACGGCGCGATCCTCGTGGTCAGTGCTGCCGACGGTCCAATGCCACAGACCCGTGAGCACATTCTGCTCGCCCGTCAGGTGGGTGTGCCGGCGCTGGTCGTGTTCCTCAACAAGGTCGACATGGTCGATGACGAGGAACTCCTCGAACTCGTCGAGATGGAGGTCCGCGACCTGCTTTCCACCTACGAATTCCCGGGCGACGAGATTCCGATCGTCAAGGGTTCCGCCCTCAAGGCGCTCGAAGGCGACGCCGACCACAAGGCCAACATCCTCAAGCTGATGGAGGCCGTGGATTCCTACATCCCCGAGCCCGAGCGCCCGATCGACCAGCCCTTCCTGATGCCGGTCGAGGACGTGTTCTCGATCGAAGGTCGCGGCACCGTCTGCACCGGCCGTGTCGAGCGTGGCATCGTCAAGAAGATGGAGGAAGTCGAGATCATCGGCATCCGCGACACCCAGAAGACGACCGTCACCGACATCGAAATGTTCCGCAAGCTCCTCGACGAGGGTCGCGCGGGTGACAACGTCGGCCTGCTCATCCGCGGTCTCAAGAAGACCGACGTCGAGCGCGGCCAGGTGATCGCCAAGCCCGGTTCGGTGACTCCGCACAAGAAGTTCACCGCCGAGATCTACGTCCTGTCGAAGGACGAAGGTGGCCGCCACACCCCGTTCTTCTCGAACTACCGCCCGCAGTTCTACTTCCGCACGACCGACGTGACCGGCTCGATCAAGCTCCCCGACGGTGTGGAGATGGTCATGCCCGGTGACAACGTCAGCCTCGAAGTCGAGCTGATCACCCCGATCGCGATGGAGAAGACGATGCGCTTCGCCATCCGCGAAGGCGGCCGCACCGTGGGTGCCGGCCGGGTCGCCGAAATCCTTGACTAGTCAAGCTTCGGGCGCTCATCTTGCCGGTCCGCCGGCAAGCGGCCCATTTCCGGGGCACCTTGGGAAATCTCCCGGGGTGCCCCGCCATCGCCTCAACCAGGGGAAAAAACGGCAGTAGCTCAATTGGTAGAGCATCGGTCTCCAAAACCGAGGGTTGCGGGTTCGAGTCCCTCCTGCCGTGCCACCCTTCACCATCCACACTCTCCACCAGCCTCAAGAATCCATGTTCGCGAAAGTCTCCCGCTTCATCGGCGAGGTCAAGGGTGAGCTCCGCAAGGCCAACTGGCCCTGGGAGTCCGACCCGAAGATCAAGGGTTTCCGCAAATACAAGGAACTCGTCGATTCCACCGTCGTGGTGCTGATCGCCACCGTGCTCCTCGCCGGATTCGTGGCGCTGTGGGACATCGTTCACGCCCAGGTCATCTTCTTCCTCACCAAGCTCGGCCGCTGAGCATCCGATCCGCCGTCATGCCCGTCATCCCGCCACCCGAAAAACAGTGGTACGTCGTCCACGTTCTCTCCGGCCAGGAGCAGAAGGTGCGCAACCGCATTCTCCGCGAGGCGGAGGCCGAGGAACTCGGGGACTGCATCTTCGAGGTGCTCGTCCCGATGGAAATGGTTTCCGAGATCCGGGCCGGCAAGAAGACCGAGACCAAGAAGAAGTTCTTCCCCGGCTACATCATCGTGAACATGAACCTCCTCACCGAGGACAACCAGCTCGTCGAGAAGACCTGGTACTTCATCAAGGAGATGGAGGGGGTGATCGGTTTCGCCGGCACCAAGGACCGCCCGATCCCGATGCGCCAGCGCGAGGTGGACGCCATGCTTTCCCAGATCAAGGAACGCGAGGAAAGCGCCCGTCCGGCGATCAGCTTCGAGGTCGGCGACACCGTCAAGGTGGCCGACGGCCCCTTCCAGAGCCAGAACGGCGTGGTCGAGGAGATCGACCCCGAGAAGGGCAAGCTGCGCGTCTCTGTCACCATCTTCGGACGCGCCACGCCGGTCGAACTCGAATACTGGCAGGTCGAGCGCGACTGACCGCCTTTCAGCATTTCAGATTTTCAGCATTCCAGAGTTTCAGCTTTCAAACCACTAGATCCATGGCCAAGGAAATCACCAACGTCATCAAGCTCCAGATCCCGGCTGGAGGTGCCAATCCGTCCCCGCCCGTCGGTCCCGCCCTCGGTCAGGCCGGCGTGAACATCATGGGCTTCTGCAAGGAGTTCAACGCCGCCACCCAGGCCCAGCAGGGCGACGTTCTTCCCTGCGTCATCACCGTCTTCAAGGACAAGAGCTTCACCTTCATCACCAAGAAGCCGCCGGCGGCGAACCTGCTGAAGAAGGCCGCCGGGATCGCCTCGGGCTCCGGCGAGCCGAACCGCAAGAAGATCGGCAAGATCTCCAAGGCCAAGCTGATGGAGGTCGTCGAAACCAAGATGCCAGACCTCAACACCGACGACCCGGAAGCGGCCGCCCGCATCCTCGCCGGCACAGCCCGCCAGATGGGCCTCGAGATCGAAGGCATGTGAATCTTTCCAGGGTCCGGCACCTCCGGACCACCCGAAAACCGCAGGAGGGTCTCCCCGGAGGTCCGCTCGCACTGCAACCCCAACCAGAAATGGCCAAACACCGCAGCAAACGCTACCAGCAAGCCGCCGCCCTCGTGGAGGCTGGCAAGACCTTCGGTCTGGAGGAGGCTGTCGGCACCGTGAAGAAGTTCCCGGCGCCGAAGTTCGACCCGACCGTCACCGTTTCCTTCCACCTCGGCGTGGACCCGCGCAAGAGCGACCAGATGGTCCGCGGCTCGGTCTCCCTGCCGCACGGCACCGGCAAGAACGTCCGTGTCGCCGTCTTCGCCGCCGGCGCCGCCGCCGATGCCGCGAAGTCGGCCGGCGCCGAACACGTCGGCTTCGAGGACCTGATCAAGAAGGTCCAGGAGGGCTTCACCGATTTCGACGTCGCCATCGCCACTCCGGAGGCGATGACCGAGGTCCGCAAGATCGCCCGGGTGCTCGGCCCCCGCGGCCTGATGCCGAACCCGAAGACCGGCACCGTGACCGACGACACCGCCAAGGCGGTCAACGAGGTCAAGGCCGGCCGGATCGACTACAAGCTCGACAAGAACGGCAACATCGCCGGAGCCGTCGGCCGCGCGTCCTTCGACGAGAAGGCGCTCGTCGAGAACGCCCGTGCGTTCATCGAAAGCGTGGTCAAGGCCAAGCCCGCCTCGGCCAAGGGCAACTTCATCCGCAGCGTCACCGTCGCCGCCGCCATGTGCCCCGGCGTGCCGCTCGAAGCCTCGCTCTACGCCACCAACTAAACCGCCATCACCATGAATCCCGACAAGAAGATCATCATCGACGAACTGCTCGAGCGGGTGAACGCCTCGCCCTTCGTGCTGGTGGTGGAATACACCGGCATGACCGTGCCCCAGTTCTCCGAACTGCGCACCCGGCTGTCCGCCGCCGGCGCCGAGTGCCACGTCGCCAAGAACACCTACATGAAGAAGGCCTTCGCCGAGGCCGGGCTGCCGGACACCGGCGACGCGCTCGTCGGCCAGACCGCCTTCGTGACCGGTGAGTCCGACGTCGCCGCCGCCGCCAAGGTGCTCAAGTCCTTCGAGAAGGAATTCCAGAAGCCGGCGATCAAGCTCGGCGTGCTCGACGGGGACATCCTCGACGAGGCCCAGGTCAAGGCGATCGCCGACCTGCCCTCGCGCGAGGTCCTGCTGGCGACCCTGCTCGCCACCATCAACGCCCCGGCTTCCCAACTGGTTCGCACCATCAACGAACCCGCGTCGTCGCTGGCCCGGGTCATTCAGGCGAAATTCAAAACCGAAGACTGAACAATCTGAACGGACGGTGTCGCCTCTCCGGGCGGTGCCCGAACTCACAATGGTTCCTCGTCGGCTCCACGGCCGCGGAGCTGAAATGACCGGAGGCCTCCGGTCGCGACGATACCGAACAGGAGAAAAACAATGGCTGATATTGCTGCAATTGCTGAAGAACTCGGAAAGCTCACCGTGCTGGAAGCTGCCGAACTCGTGAAGAAACTGGACATCAGCTTCGAAAGGCTGAGCCAGGTGATCCAGGGGGCGATGGGCTGGG